>JAKEER010000467.1 GCA_022616615.1 Acidobacteriota bacterium | reverse complement strand
GTGCGAGCAGGCGCGGCAGGCGGCCGTGGAGCGTGCTCTCGCCCCGTACAAGATGGCCCGCACGATCGAGGATTCGCTTCGAGAGATTCCCCGGCACCTAGGCCGCCTCTACGAGGACGGCGACCTGAACCTACGCGATGAGGATCGGGAGTTTCTGGCAAAGAGACTGAGGCCACGCGTGAAGGCAGAAATGGAGAGGCAAGGCCGGGCCCGCGCCTATCGGCTGAGTGAAGAAGAGGCCCGGCAATTAGCCCGCGATGCAATCGAGCGTGAGCTCAAACTCAGTTAGCAGGGCAGTCCGGCAGGCTGTCCGGGCTATGGTGGAAACCATCCGCGCCAAGTGTCGCGGCGTAGATGACCGCGCCTTGCGTCAGGCTGTAGAGACAGAAATCAAGCTGGCCATCCCGCTGCGGCGCGGGCCTCGCATCGCCCCGGACGTCGCACTAGCCCTGAGACTCCGGCAGGAAAACAAGCCCTGGCCGGAAATCTACGCGGTGGTTGTTGACCCGAAGCTAGAGCGCCCAATCCGCCAGGCCCTCTGCGCCCAACTCCGCCACAAGGTGAAGCTACATCTACGCCGTAAGCGGCGGGCTGGCCGCAAGGGGAGTATCAGGATACCTAGGCAGGGGGAGATCGCCGCTCCTAGGGCGAAAGAAGCGCCTGTTTTGGCGCGTGTAGAGTAGTCCGAGGCCCTCTTTCCTGCCAGGGGCGCACCACAAACAAATAGTTCTAGCGATCCCTACCATCCCTTCCTCTATGCCTGGCCATCCCTACCATCGTTCCCGCCGTAACTAGCTAGCTAGTTGTAGAGCTTCCAGCAAGCAGGGTTTCAAACAAGCGCCGAAAGGAAATCCTTTCGGCGCAGCCTGGTGGGCGAGTTTGCGCGAGCGACTGAACTCCGCCCTGTTGACCCGGAACAGAAGGCGGTTCTATTATTGCTCGCACCTGGCTACCCCGAGGTCTCGCCATGCCCACTGTTCGTACCGACGATGGAGTCAACATTTCTTACGGAACGGTTGGAACCGGGCCTTCTTTTCCTACATGGCTGGGGCGGTTCAGCTCGCTACTGGGACGAAGCACTCAAGAACCTGGATCTAACCGGCTTGCGCGCCATTACTACCAGTTTTAGAGGGCATGGTGACTCAGACACGCCAGCCACGGGTTACTGCATCGAGCGGTTTGCCGAGGATATGTTTGGAGACGTGGCGGCTACGCGGCAAGCGACAAGCAGAACGCAACCCTACGCGTGGTGGAATCCGGTCCCCCGGCACTAGAAAAATCTGCCTCCCGCGACTGCTGTTTCCCTTGCGTTGACTTGCCCCTGTGCGGAGCCTAAGATACCCGCAGCGGTGCCTTTCCCGATGATTGGTCAAAAGCTCCGTCACTATCGGACCATCGAGAAGATCGGCGCGGGCGGGATGGGCGAAGTCTATCGCGCCCGCGATGAGCACTTGGAGCGGGATGTTGCCATCAAAGTCCTGCCACCTGGCACGCTGGCCGATGAATCCGCTCGCAAGCGCTTCCGCAAGGAAGCCCTGGCGCTCTCCAAGCTGAATCACCCCAACATCGCCACCGTCTTCGACTTCGACACACAGGACGGCGTGGATTTCTTGGTGATGGAACTGGTGGCCGGCGAAAGCCTGAGCGAGAAACTGCCGGGCAGGCCGCTGCCGGAGAAAGAAGTGCTGCGAATCGGGGCGCAGTTGGCCGAGGGCTTGGCGGCGGCGCACGAGCAGCACGTCGTCCATCGCGACCTCAAACCCGGAAACTTGCGGCTCACACGCGACGGGCGTCTGAAGATCCTTGACTTCGGGTTGGCCCGTTTGCTGCAGCCCTTCAGCGCCGCCGCCACGGAGAGCTTGGCGGAGAGCCAAGCGGTCGCGGGTACGCTGCCCTATATGGCCCCGGAACAATTGCGGGGTGAGAAGGCTGATGCCCGAAGCGACCTCTACGCTGCGGGCTGCGTGCTCTATGAGTTGGCCACCGGGCGACGCCCCTTCGAGCAAAAGCTTGGCAGTGCCCTGGCCGCGGCCATCGTACACGAGCCGCCCTCGCCGCCCCACCAGTTCAATGCGCAGCTTTCTTCGAGACTACAAGACACCATCCTGAAGTGCCTGGAGAAAGACCCGGAGAATCGGTACCAGTCGGCGAAGGAGCTGCTGGTGGATTTGCGGCGATTGGCGACGCCGAGCGCAGGGGTTCCCGCGAGGCGCCCCTCGGTTTGGCTCGGGGTAAAGGAGCTCCGGGGCTATGGGGCATGGAGGCTTCGCTGGGCGGCGGTGGGCTTAGTCGCAGTTGTGGCTCTAGCGGCCGTCCTGCTGGGGCTGAACGTGGGCGGCGTGCGCGAGCGACTTTTCGGCACGGGCCCGCCGAAGATTGAATCGCTGGCGGTGCTGCCGTTGGAGAACCTCTCGCACGACCCCGAGCAGGAATATTTTGCCGACGGCATGACCGAAGCGCTGATTACGGAGCTGTCGAAGATTAGCGCCCTCAAGGTAATCTCCCGCACCTCGGTGATGCGGTACAAGGACGCGAACAAACCCCTGCCGGAGATTGCTCGCGAATTGGGCGTGGACGCGGTGGTGGAGGGCTCGGTGCTGCGCGCGGGCGAGCGGGTGCGGGTGACGGCGCAGTTGATCCACGCCTCTACAGATACGCACCTCTGGGCCGAGAGTTACGATCGCGACCTGCAGGATGTTCTGGCCCTGCAGAGCGAAGTTGCGCGGGCCATCGCCCAAGAGATCAGAATCACCGTGACAGCGGAGGAGCAGGCGCGCTTGGCTAGCGCGCGGGCCGTGAACCCGAGAGCCCACGAGGCTTATCTCAAGGGCTACTACCACTGGAACAAGTTTACCCGGGAGGGTTTTCTGCAAAGCGTCGAATACTTCCAGCAAGCAATCGAAATCGACCCGAACTATGCCCCCGCGTACGCCGGCCTGGCCCGCGCCTACACGGCCCTGGGAGGTATTGGCGGGGATCCGCCCCAGCAAGCTTTCCCCAAGGCGAAGGCCGCGGCGCTGAAAGCTTTGGAACTGGATGAAACAGACGCTCGCGCCCACTCCGCCTTGGGTATGATCAAGCTGGCCTTCGACTGGGACTGGCCCGGGGCTGAGAGCGAGCTGAAACGGGCGATTGAGCTCAACCCCGGCTCAGAGGAAGCCCACCATGTCTACGCGATCTACTTGGCTCGCCTCGGGCGGTCGCGAGAAGCGGTGGAAGAGATGAGACGGGCGAGGGAACTGGCTCCACTCTCGCTTCGCACCAACGGAGCCTTGGGCTGGGTACTATTCGTAAGCCGCCAGTACGACCAAGCCATCGAGCAGTCGCGCCGCACGCTGGAGATCGACCCCAACTATCATGGGGCCCACTGGGTTCTGGGGCAGGCCTACGAGCAAAAGGGGAAGCATGACGAAGCCATAGCGGAATTGCGGCAAGCAGTGGTCGTCGGGAACAACCCGGGCTACAAAGCCCATCTCGCCCATGCCTACGCGGTGGCGGGCAGGAAGGGCGAAGCTAGGAAGCTCTTGGCTGAGCTGGGGGCGGGGCCCGAGCCTTTGTATGTACCGCCAACCCACCTAGCGGAAGTTTACGTCGGCCTCGGAGACAAGGAGGAGGCTTTCGCTCGGCTGGAACAAGCTTATCAGGTGCGCGATAGCCAGCTTACGTTGATCCGAACTCTTCCCCAATTCGACCCGTTGCGCAGCGACCCGCGCTTTCAGGACCTGTTGCGGCGGATGAACTTTCCGGAGTGAGACCCTCGCTCCGGGAAAGACGCTAGGCGGCCAGCGAGAGCCTAAACTCTATCCTACGCGTGGCGCAATCCGGTCCCCCGGCATCAACCAAACGCCCCGCCCGAATCGCCAAACTTCGCCACAACCTTCCGTTGCACTCTCTAGGCCACCGCGTGTCTTAGTTCACTGCGGAAGGGGAGAACCAGTATGCGCTCGAAGGGTTGCAGGCCCCGGATTTGAACCTGCGATTGTCCCGAACGTCGGGAACAAAGCGCGGCGGATGCTCAAGACCACTTTTGATGTGTGCACCAGTTGCGCACCGTACCCCGCAAGTGATTGACAACGAGTCTGGTTAGGTTGGACGTTTGGTCCCCCGAACCAGAGGATGCGCCAAAACCAAACTCTATTGGTGCGCGACGGAGGCACACGCGCCCGGCGGGTATACTAGCCTGGCGTGTACGATGCCGCGCTTGTGTGAGTACGATCTTTCGGTGCTTCTCGGAGAACGACCCCGGTGAATTTGCTAGTCTTCGGTGCAACAGGCGGAACGGGTAGGGTGCTGGTCGAACAAGCGCTTGGGCAAGGACACGTTGTAACCGCCTTTGCGCGCGACCCGGCAAAGGTCCGAAGTGCGCACCAAAACCTGACGGTCGTGCAGGGCAACATGTTGGACTACAACTCCGTTGAGGCGGCGATGAAGGGGCAAGAGGCTGTGTTGTCGGCTCTCGGCATCCGCCTTCCCATAGGAACCATCGTCCTTCTTACATTCGCCTGCCAGATACTTGCTAGGGCAATGTCGCTCTCAGGGCCGGTCGGTTGGTCTGTTCGAATTGGCGCGCCGGTCTTGGTTCTGTTGATTCTGTGCAGAAGGAACACCGCACTCTCGGACGGAACAAAGAATATCGTCCAGGCAATGGAGAAGCACGGCGTGCAGCGTCTGATCTGCGAGTCATCGCTCGGCGTCGGCGACAGCAAAGGGCGGCTTGGTTTTTTTTACAATCTCATTTGGCTCCCCCTCCTTCTGCGGAATGTCTTCGCGGACAAAGAGGTTCAGGAACGGATCATCAAGGCGAGTCGACTCGCCTGGGTGATCGTGCGCCCCACGGCACTGACCAATGGGCCGCGAAAAAGCATTTATCGCGCAGGCACGGACATCGGCCATTGGTTCTTCCCGACGAAGATCTCCCGAGCCGATGTGGCGGACTTCATGCTCAAACAACTGACCGACGATACCTATCTGCGGAAGACACCCGGTGTCTCCTACTGATTGGAGACGATCTCTTAAAGTCTCGTCGATTCCGATGGACGATTCCCGTCTTCTGTGCCGCAAAGAAATCGTTTTGGACCACCCTCGCCATCAATCATTGTGACCCGTGTGCAAAGGGAAGTGGTTTCGGCACGCTCACTCTGTCGCAATGTGCCAGCTTAGAACCGGCGCTTTGACTTGCCCTTAGGCGCGGCCTAAGATGGCGGTTCAAGGGGAGGTCTCCTCTGCATGGCCGGCCAAACGCTGGGACCAAAAGACTTCTTGTCGGAAATCCAAGCGATCATCACGCATCCGACTTTCACCGATTTCTTCATCGGTAAGTCCCTCGGCGAAAACGTCTTACCTATCCCGTTTCCACTTAACCGAAACCCAGCGACACCCCGATCGCTGCCCCCCAGCTCTCGCTCTACATACTGTCTTGCTCTGCTATGTCGCGACGATGTTAGGCTCCTTCACCGCGTATTCCTCTTTGGCTACGGCGAACCGACATCATGCGACTGATTCACTTCTCTGACACTCACCTCGGATTCGCAGAATCCTCAAAGGTAGACCCCGCCACCGGTGTCAACAACCGGGAGCAGGATGCTTACGCGGCATTCAACTCAGTGATTTCCGCAGCGATTACGCGCAGGCCCGACTTTGTTGTTCACGCCGGGGACCTATTCCACTCACCGCGTCC
>JAKEER010000466.1 GCA_022616615.1 Acidobacteriota bacterium | reverse complement strand
GAGCGGCGCATTGGCAACTCGTCCCGCCTTCGGCTTGCACGTTGCTGGTAGCGATCTGTTGCGGGTGGGGCTGGTCGGCTGCGGCGGCCGCGGAACGGGTGCTGCCACGCAGGCACTCGCTGCGGACAAGAATGTGAAACTGGTGGCCATGGCCGATGCTTTCGAAGACCGCCTGAAAGCCAGCCTGGAGCGGCTGAAGGCCGACAAGAAGACCGGGCACAAAGTCGACGTTGCGTCGGACCGATGTTTCGTTGGGTTTGATGCCTATCAGAAACTGATCGACAGCGGTGTGGACGTGGTGCTGTTGGCCGAACCGCCGCATTTCCGGCCGCGTCACCTGAAAGCTGCCATCGACGCTGGCAAGCATGTGTTTGCCGAGAAACCCGTGGCGGTGGACGCGCCAGGGGTGCGGTCTGTGCTCGCCACTTGCGAAGAGGCGAAGAAGAAAAATCTTTCTATCGTTTCGGGCCTTTGCTTGCGCTATTCCTTTGGTTTCCGCGATACGGTGCAGCGGATTCACGACGGGGCCCTTGGCGAGATCCGGGCGTTGCAGGCCAACGACTATCGCGGTTCGATCTGGGTGAAGCCGCGGCAGCCGGAGTGGAGCGACATGGAGTGGCAGATGCGCAACTGGTATTACTTCACCTGGCTTTCAGGCGATTTCAACGTCGAACAGCACGTGCATTACTTGGACGTGTGCACCTGGGTAATGAAAAACGAGTATCCTATCAAAGCAGTCGGAATGGGCGGACGCCAGGTGAGGACAGGACCTGAGTACGGGCATATTTATGACCATCACTCCGTGGTGTACGAATATGCCAGCGGCGCCAGACTTTTCAGCAACTGCCGCCAACAGGCGGGCTGTCACAACGACATGAGCAGCTTCGCGTTTGGGACAAAAGGAGAGGCCGAGGTTTCGGAACGCCGTCTTTCGATCTCTAACGGGTCGGAATGGACCTGGCGGGGCAAGACCGACAACTTCTATCAGACCGAGCACGATGACCTCTTTGCCAGTATCCGCAGTGGAAAGCCCATCAATAATGGCGACTACATGGCGAAGAGCTCATTGCTGGCGATTATGGGTCGCATGGCAACGTATACAGGGCAAGTGATCACCTGGGAGCAGGCCATGAACTCGACCGAGGATCTGACGCCTGCGAAATACGAGTGGGGCTCGCTGCCAACGCCTGCAGTCGCCATGCCCGGAACGACCAAACTGACTTAATGCCAAGCTAACCTGAGCCTGGCATCCGCGGGACGCCCGTGTTCTGCAGTTTCTATGGTCTGCCATTGAAGGACCGAAACGCCAAGAACGCCGAGGAACCCAAGCAAGGATCATCCAACTCGAGAGTTCGCGCACTTCGCAAGTCTGATGGGCTGATTCCAGGAGTCACGGACCTAAAGCCTCGGTGCTCGTCGACAATGTTCTTGGCGACCTCGTCGGCAGTCATGCCAGCGCCATATCTTGGGGCTCTTGGCGTTTCGACTCCGCCACTAGGTTAGCGCCTATGGTGGGCAATTCCCTTGATCACCCTTTGGGGGCTTGTGCCAAAGCACAGCCCCAAGGACCCATGACACTCGACTGGCGCACTCTCGGTTGGGCAGTTCTTATCGAGGCCGCTCTGGCAGGGCTCGCGATGTTTGGCGGCCCTCACGGTGAACTTGGAAGACTTCCGTGGGTCCTTCAATTACCGGGCATTCTTCTCGTACTCGTCCTGCCAGGGGAGAGTTACTTCATTGCTCGCGTAACTGCCATGCTGGCGATCCAAGTGGCCGTCTGGTATACCGGCCTGGCCGCGCTGCGACGGTTTCGTGCACGCCGAGTGAAACGGGCAGCCTAACTTCGGCTGGTGGAGCAAGCGGATGATATTGGACTTCGTTGTTCTCTTCCTAGTGCTGGTCGCCAGTATTGCCCTCGATGTTCGCTGCGTGATCGCCCAGTCAGCGGATCTCATTCTTCATCACGGAAAAATTGTCACTGTCGACTCCAAGTTCTCTATCGCGGAAGCAGTTGCGATCAAGGACGGGCGAATCTTGAGAGTTGGCCGCCGCGAGGAGATTCTCCGGCTTAAGACAGCGCAAACTCGGCTCGTTGACTTGGCTGGCAAAACTGTCCTGCCCGGGCTGATCGACTCGCATGTGCATCCTGCAGATGCTTGCCTGATTGAGTTTGACCATCCAATTCCGGAGATGGAGACCATTCAGGATGTGCTCGATTACGTCAAAAGCCGGGCAGCCGTCTCGAAAGAAGGCGAGTGGATACAGGTGCGGCAGGTTTTCATTACCCGTCTTCGTGAACAGCGCTATCCCACACGCGACGAGTTGGACAGAGTGGCGCCAAAGCATCCCGTCGTGTTTGCGACCGGGCCGGATGCTTCGCTGAATTCGCTCGCCCTCAAACTGAGCGGAATGGACAGGAACTTTCAGGTTACCGACGGTGGGCCGGGTTACGTCGAAAAAGATCCAGACAGCGGTGAGCCGACGGGCATCATTCGGAGTTGCACGCGGTTCATTAAGGCGCGTCCCAACAGCAGGCAGCCGAATGATGAGGACAAAAAGCAGCGGCTGCTCGAGCTTTTCGAGGATTACGCTTCCGTGGGGATTACCAGCATCGGCGATCGTGATGCCAGCGAGGATGAGATTCAGCGCTACCGGGAGCTGCACCGGGACGGTAAGCTTAAGACCCGCGTGTCGCTGTCGCATCACATCGAAACAATAGGCGCCCTTGAGGCCGTCGAAGAGAGCATCCGCAAAGTGGCTGGCGATCCGCTGGTCAAGGGAGATGACTGGCTGAAGATCATTGGCATCAAGACCTATCTGGATGGCGGCATGCTTACGGGCAGCGCTTACATGCGCGAACCTTGGGGTGTCAGCAAGCTTTATTCGATTACGGATCCCAAGTATCGCGGTGTCCTTTTCATTCCGCGGGAGCGGCTTCTGCCAATCGTGAAGACTACGCTGGAGTCAGGCCTCCAGTTCACGGCTCATTCCCAGGGTGACGGCGCTGTGCGCGCGTTGCTGGATGTTTACGAAGAGCTGGATAAGGCGCGGCCCGTGCGACAGAACCGCCCGTGCATCACTCACGCCAGTTTCATGAGTCTGGAAGCGGTGCTGAAGTTGGCGAAGCTGGGTGTCGTTGTGGATGTCCAGCCAGCCTGGCTGTACTTGGATACACGCACGCTGGCGGGGCATTTCGGATATGACCGGCTGCGCTTCTTTCAGCCGCTGCGCAGTCTTTTTAAGGCGAGGGCGATTGCGGGCGGGGGCTCGGATCACATGCAGAAGATCGGTTCGATGCGCTCCGTGAATCCTTACAATCCGTTTCTGGGTATGTGGGTGACGGTCACTCGCAAAGCCAAAAACTACGATGGGACGCTGCATCCAGAGGAAGCTCTCACGCGTGAGCAGGCTATTCGATTTTACACCGCGAACAATTCCTATCTCCTGTTTCGGGAAAAGCAGACAGGTTCGATCGAGTCAGGGAAGCTGGCCGATCTGATTGTTCTGGACACGGATATTTTGAAGTGCCCTGTAAATGAAATCCGGAACACGCGAGTGTTGCAAACCTACATCGCTGGGAAATTGGTCTTTGAGAGAAAGTGATCGGCGCGGAATGGCAAATGACCCGTGGGAATCATTGTTAAACCAGATCGATTCGAATGTCTTTGAAACGATTGAGGCGATGGTCGTTGGTCAGGAAAGTGTCACAGGCGGCTTCCAAAGCGGCAGCGAGGTGGAGGGAGTCTGGAGTTCTAAAACCGTACTCGGCGCGGATCTCTGTTGCCCGATCTACCACTTGGCGCGAGAGCGAAACGATTTCACTCACGGTTTGCAAGAAGTAGTCGTCGAAATCTTGGAGCAGGCCGGTATTCCTCAGTCGCAGGGGCTTAACGCGGCATTCCATGCGGGTCAGCTCACTTATTATCCGAATGACACTGGGATCTGATATGCGGGCATCTACGGCAGCACCAAGGAGAGGCACCTGTTCGACGCTGTAAATGACTGTGGGGGTATCAAGATAGATTCGCTCGATCATTCTCCCCAGCTGCTCCGTTCTTGTAGCAGGTGAGCATCGACCTCAGCCCGCGTGGGAGCCACATGACCGCGAGCCTGCTGTCGCCGGCGAATCTCAGCAACAACTTCTGCATAGGGTATCGGGTTCTGAACAAGCAGGGGTTCAATGTACAACCGGACCTTAGTGTGCCTAAGTGGCAAGGCTTGATCTAGTTCGACCGTTGAACCATCCGTTAGCGTTCCAGTGACCTTATATGAATTTTGCATGATTCTTACCTCTTGCTGAATTATACGTCATTGCGATTCACTTTCCGGTAGAAACAATCAGGAGAAACCTGTGAGTCTCAGAGTAAGCTTCAACCGGCGTGGTTTTCTGAAGAGCCTGGCTGTGACGGCTGGCATTGCTGCCAGGGGCGGACCGGTGGCATCAAGTCCTCATGAAGCAGAACGCAAGTACCCAACGAACTTCCAGATCGCCTGCATGACGCTGCCTTATTCTCAATTCCCTTTGCAGCGCGCGTTAGAAGGGATTGGCCGCAGCGGCTTCACGTATGTTGCCTTGGGCACGCGCCATCTGGAAGCGCCTGGCCGTCAAGTTCCAGTTTTGGAACTGGATGCAAAACCGGCAGAGGCTCGCAGAGTCGGAGACCGCTGCCGTGACTTGGGGCTAACGCCCGTGCTGATGTTTTCGACGGTTTACGTGGAAGCACCCAATGGCCTCGATGCCCACAAGAAAAAGATCGAGCAGGCGGCGGCTGCGGGCATTCCACAGGTTCTGACTTTTGGCCATACCGAAGGCGGCAAGCGCGACGTGTGGGTAAAGAACCTGAAGGAGCTCGGCCCGTTCGCGCGTTCGGCCGGAGTGACGGTTGTCATCAAGCAGCACGGAGGTGAGACTGGAACAGGAGAAGCTTGCGCCAAGATCGTTCGTGAAGTTGCCGACCCGGGAGTCTGGATGAACTACGATGCTGGCAATGTGATGGATTATCTCGACGTCGATCCCATTCCAGACATCCGCAAGTGCAGCGCTGAGATTCGCAGCTTCTGCATCAAAGACCATCGCAATTTTCCGAAAGATGAAGACTGCGGTCCGGGATTCGGCGAAATCGATCACTACCGTCTTCTCGCGCCCGTGGCATTTACGGGTCTGAATATGCCACTGGCCTGCGAAAACATTTCTGCTCCAGTGGCGCCGCGTCCTAGCAAGCCGGAAGGAGTAGACGCGCTGGCGAGACGCGCTCGTGAGTTTTTGGAGACTGTGATTCAGGGAGTGCAAACCCACATTAAGAAGGAAGAGTGACACCCTTGCGTGAACGAATGACTAATGACGAAACAATGACGAAGGCCGAATGTCCAAGTCCAGCTTTCGTCGTTTGGATTTTGGATTTCTTTCGTCATTCGTGCTTGGTCATTCGTGTGGAGATTGGACGTTTGTGAAGCGTCAGGAGGCCGCTTCTTCCTTATTGAGCCCCAGCGGGGCGTCAGACGGTAGCCCAGGGCGCCGCCAGCGGGGACGGCGGTCCCGTCGCTCCTGCCCCTCGCTTGCCCTGGGCTACTTTCTGGCGCCCTTCCAGGGCGTTCAGAGGAAGCAGCGGCCTCCTGCCGCTGCACTTCTGGAAAAACGTCCAATCGCAGATTCGTCATTCCGCGATGCCTTCTGCGTGCCGTACTTGTGCTGGCTAGTCCAGGTTAGGATATGAGTCTCAAACAGCTTAACTTCGTGGGCGGCACGGCAATCACTCCTTTCGAGGAAATTCCCGACTCAACGGTCGTCTTGGAAGGGAACCGGATTGTCTTCGTTGGCCCTCGAGGGTCTTGGCCTGCCAGCGAGGCCGCAGAAACGACCGATATTTCAGGTAAGTTCATCACTCCTGGCTTTATTGACATTCACATTCACGGCGGCGCGGGCAGCGACTTCATGGACGCGACGCGCGAGGACTTTGAGACGGTGTGCCGATACCATGCGGCCGGTGGTACCACGTCGCTGCTCGCGACGACGGCTACAGCGCCGTTAGCCGAGATCGTCGCGGCGCTGCGAATCGTGCGGGAAGTGCAGCAGGACCCGGTTGCAGGCGCGCAGGTGTTAGGAGCGCACATCGAAGGCCCTTATCTTTCGATGGCCAAACGCGGATGCCATCTCAAAGAGTTCGTGCGCAACCCGGAAAAGGCGGAGTGGGAGCAGTTGCTGGAGTTTGAGACGGAGATCAACCACATCACGGTTGCGCCAGAGATTCCGGGCGCGCTGGAGCTCATGCGGGACTGGTCGCTCCGTGGAATCAACATCTCTGGAGGCCACACGGATTCTACCTACAGCGAGATGATGAAGGCCGTGGATGCCGGCATGGCGCATGCCACTCACATGTACTGTGCAATGTCGACGGTTGCGAGACCTCATCCACCCCATCGTGAAGGCGGCTGTGTAGAAACCGTTCTGGAACGTGATGAGATCACGACCGAGTTGATTGCGGATGGCCGGCATCTGCCTGCCGAATTGCTGCGACTCACGGTTCGCGCCAAAGGCGTTGACCGTGTCTGTCTTGTGACCGACGCGATGCGCGGCGCTGGTATGCCGAACGGCATTTACACCTTTGGTCCCAAACATGGACAGAAGACTGAGGTAAAGGATGGAGAGGCTCTGATGCTAGATCACAGCAGCTTTGCCAGCAGCGTGGTGACAATGGACGTGATGGTGCGGAACGCTCTGAATCTGATGCTGCTGTCGCGCCGCGAGGCCGTGGCGATGGCGACCATTAACCCAGCGCGTTTCTTGAAACTCGCCGATCGCAAAGGAAGTCTCGAACCGGGAAAAGATGCAGATTGCGTCATCCTCGACGAGGATTTTCAGGTTGTGGAGACAGTCATCGGCGGCATGCGGATAGGACAGGGCCGTCGACGGCGGGTATGAATCCAGGGCATTCCCATTGATGAGTTATCCTCGGGGAGGATGCCCGTATGACAAGGAGATCATCCATGTCGGTGTCCCATCTCGTAACCACTTTCGCGTGCGTCGCCTTCCTGGTCCCGTCCCAGGATCAGAAGCTGCCGAAGGTGCTTTTTTACTCCGATCCGCAGCAGTCGGACAACGACATCGTCCGGCGGACGAGGCCAGACCTCCTTTCGCCTGCGGAGAAACAATTCGTCGAGATCACGAAAGGCATCTTCGAGGTGACCGCCACACAAGACTCCAGGGAAGTCACCCGCGACAAGTTGAAGGATTATCGCGCCGTAGTATTCTTCACGGCCATCAACCCGCCGGCCGACAAGGAAGGGCTCGTCGAATGGGTGATGGACGGCGGCGCCTTTGTTGGCATCCACTCCACCGCGAACACATTCCAGAACTACGCGCCCTTCGGTGAGATGCTCGGGGCGTACTACGAGAGCCGTCCCTGGCGAGCGAAGGACAAGCCGCTCGCGAAGGCTCGGATTAAGGTGGAGGATACAGGGCACCCGGCGACGAAACACCTCGGTGACGAGTTCGAGGTCGAGGACGACCTGTATCTCTTCAAAAACTGGGATCGTCGTAAGGTGCATGTCCTGCTGAGCCTGGATCCCATGAGCCTGGATATGACGAAGGTGAAGCGCAAGGATACGGACATGGCGATTGCCTGGACAAAGACGCACGGCAAGGGGCGCGTTTTCTACACGGCGCTGGGCGACGCGGAGCATGTGTGGAAGGACGCGCGCTACCAGACGCACCTGATCGAGGGTGTGAAGTGGACGATCGGGAAATAGACGCAACCTGGCGCAACGGCGTCTTCGCAGAGGGAGTCAAAAAAAGGCGTGAAGGCAAACCGTCCATCATCCAAGTGGAACGGGGAGGAAGACCCACCATGATCATCGGTGCGCATTCGATTATCTATAGCACGAGTCCTGATGCCGACCGCGCTTTCCTGCGCGACGTACTCCAGCTGACGAACGTCGATGCGGGCGGCGGATGGCTGATCTTTGGGTTGCCGCCGGCGGAAGTTGCAGTGCATCCGTCCGACAAGAACGACGTGCACGAGTTCTATCTGATGTGCGACGACCTCAAGGAGCTCATCGCGGCGATGAAGAAGCGCGGCATCGTCTGCGGTCCGGTGCAGGACGAAGGCTGGGGCTTACTCACGCAGCTGGCGTTGCCCGGCGGTGGAAAGCTCGGCATTTATCAGCCGCGACACGCACGGCCAAAGGCGATGAGTGCGGGAAGGCCGGCGACGAAACCCAACTGAGTTGGTAATATCCAATCTCCACGGCAGACGAGGCTTCGCCGCAGAGCGCTCCTATCTTGGGTTCCTCTTGATCCCGAACGGCAAGAATGGGCACCCAGGGCGTGATGCCTGGTCCCAATCGTCAGGCGGACAAAAAGACGTAGCTCAGAGGGGAAACTGAGTAGGGCGATTCCGAAATACCGTTACAGATCGAACTGGGTGGCGCAGACATCGCGTCTTTTGCGACGTCTGCGATCTGTCGCCGCACACATGGCAAACTGCGCCATGCGTGCACCACCCAAGAGCGCCTCCGTTCGAGAAAAAAGCCCGGCTTTTGAAAAAGCGCGATCGAGGGTCACGCGGTCTTTGGCCAGCTTGGGTCTTGCATTGTGATGCTGCTTTTTCAAAGGTGTCTCATTCCCGTAGGGGCGCGCAGAACGCGGAACAGCGGTCTGCGGCACATTTTGGATGTTATGCTACCATACCTCCCATACTGGAACAGCGGGCAGGATGCCCGACTTCAATCAGGAGGCCGGCGCCGTGACGAAGTTTGTGATTCAAAGAACAGTTGTCCAGTTGATTTGTTTGATGGTCATTTTCGGTTTTCCAGCTCGTGCGCAGAATGGTGGAGCTAACCTGCGGGCATTGGCCGTGGAAAGATTTATGGCCGCGCGTACGCTGCCGCACAACGTGGAAGCGCGGAAGTTGATGACTGCCAGCCTTGAGGAAGACTACCTGCGCGGCAAGCGCCTCTCCATTCGTGTGCGCAGCGGACGGGTGGTTGCCTTTGACTTCGACTCTGGGGCAATCAAAGCCCCAAACGAAAAGGAGTTCTCGGCTGAAGTGGAGAGCGTTTGGGCCGACCTGAACGAACTGGTGTTTGCCACGCAGTACGAACGGCTGAAATTCATCAAGCTTAAGGAAGACTGGCTGGCTAACGAAATCGAATTCATCCGCTCAGTCCCCGGGCGGCGTCTTCTGCCGTTTAACGTGGTCAGTGAAAAGCGAGGGAAGCAGGCCGTCGCCGTCGTGAAGAAGTTCATGAAGGGGGTCCTTAACCGCGACCCGCAATCGGCCATGCAGTCCTTGACGCAAGATTTTCAAAGCAAGTTTCGTTCCCAGGAGGAGCTTGAAACGTTTCTGAAAGGTCCGGCCGATCCCTACTTTTCAGCGTACGAGCTGCAGACATTGACGCAAAAGGACCCGAAGGAAATGGAAGTGAAGCTGAAAATCTATCTCGTTTCGAAAAACAAGCGGGGATCCGAGAGCCAGGAGGCTCGGCTGGTCGTGCGGGAGGGCAAGACCGATTGGAACATCGATGAATTTGAGCTGGTCAAGTGACTCTGGCATTGAAGGATTTGCAATCGGAATTCCAGCCGATGTTCAAGCTGGCTTGGCCCGTTGTCCTTTCTGAGATTGGCTGGATGATGATGGGGATTGTTGACACGATCATGGTAGGGCGTGTCAGCCCCGAAGCGATCGGAGGGGTGAGCATTGGCGGTGTGCTGCATTTCACTGTGGCCGTGTTCGGGATGGGACTGCTGCTTGGACTCGACACGTTGGTCTCCCAGGCTTTTGGCGCGCGCCGCTTGGACGAATGCCACGCCTGGCTACTGCATGGCGTCTGCCTCTGCCTGGGTCTGCTGGTTCCGCTGACTTCTCTCCTGCTGCTCTTCATTCCGCTGCTTCCTGCCTGGGCAATCCATCCAGCCGTCGTCCGGGAAGCCATTCCATATTTGAAAGCGCTGCTTTGGGGACTGCCGCCGCTCTTGCTCTAGGCCTGTTTCCGGCGGTACCTGCAGGCGATGAATGACGGTTTGCCAGCCGGTTTAGTTCTGGCTCGCCCAGATTAGGCAGAGACTCTGCTTTGCCTTCCGCCTTGACCCTGAACGCTTAACCCTGACTTCATCTGGCTTCCTGAGGTGCCG
This sequence comes from Acidobacteriota bacterium, assembly GCA_022616615.1. Taxonomy (GTDB): domain Bacteria; phylum Acidobacteriota; class Terriglobia; order Versatilivoradales; family Versatilivoraceae; genus VFZK01. Next base: position 8,930 of record JAKEER010000466.1, on the reverse strand, counting down.
TGCGAATCTGCACTTGGCGCTGCGCTGTCTTGCGCAGCACTTCAGGAACGTTCTTGTTTCGTGACAGCGCCCGAAGGTCGTTGGTAAGGATGCGATTGATCAGACCTAGCGTGGTCGCAATAGGTGTTCGTGCGTTCTTCACCAAATTGTGGATTACCGTGTAGTTCTTGGCGAACTCCCGCTTGGTGCCCACCAGTCGCAGCACTTCTTCCGAAACGTTCTTCATGAGAGCGATGGCTTCTACCTCGCTGTCGGTGAGTTTTGGGCTGTCCAGAACGGCTGAAGCTACGATGCGATTCGCGTCGCGGATGAGGATAATGCGCTCTTCTCGGTTTCCCTTAAGGGCCGTCTGAACGCGCTCTGACACTGTCATTCTGGCGATTCTCTGAATCGTCGAAAGCCTCTCGTCCTCGGCCATCTCTTCAAATGTCTCGAACCCATCATCCTTCAAGCTCTCTAGAGTCGCTGAAGTTGCATCTTCACCTTCTCGAAGCTCTTCGCTGTAGACCGTCATGGCGGTGGTCTCTTCGTCCACAGTCTCAGCGTGCTGTTCCTGCGCCGCCAGCGCTTTCTCTTCGGCCCGCGTACGGTGAATGGGAATGAAATTGTTTCGCTTCTCGAAAAACTCCTCGCGAATCTCCCGGAGCCGCCGCGTGATGTCTGGCGTCTGGTTGATGTTGCCTTCGAGCGCTTCAAGAATGAAGGGTGAACGTAGCAGGCGCATCAGGTTAATCAGGATGACTTCCATCAATTTGGCGTCGACCTGGCCGGCCAGCGACGCGATCGTTGAATCAGGCGCAGCCTTGTTCTGAATCAGCGCTTCCAGCAGCTCCGGCGAGCGCAGTGGCGGCCGTCCAAAATACTCGAGCACTTCGATGGGCGCCGAAGCGCTCTCGGCGATGCTTTGCAGGAGATTGTCACTGTATTCATTGGCCAGAGTCTGCCGGGCGGTTTCGCGAATCTCCTCCTCTGGATCGTTTTGAAGATAAACGAGGATCGCCAACAGCTCCTCCTGGCCCACCGGCAGCACTCCGCGGGCAGCAGACTGCCTTACGGCCATCGGCGCATTTCCTTCCCTCAATTTGGAGAGAATGGTAAGGCTCATGGTGTCTTCGCTGCCAGATACTGTTGATAGTTTTCCGCGGAGATTTCCAGCGTCTTTCGCTCGCCGCTCTTACCCAGGCTGGAAAAGGCCTGTCCGTTTACCAGGATCTTGACACCTCCGGCATTGCCCAGGATCAGTTTCAGCGGAGCTTCAAGCGGGAACTTTTTCGATTCTTGCGGAGTCATCAGTCCCGCGAATAGCAGGCTTTCGCCAGCATTCACGGAAATCCACACCGGATTTTCGGCTTCAACAGTCAGCTCCAACGGAGTCGCGGCACTTCTTCCATCCGGCGCAGCTTCCGGCTTCTTGGCAAGCTCGCCCAGCACCTTGAGCGCGGAGGGTTTGCCCGGAGAGCCACTTGGCGGCACAGTGGCGCCAATTTGCGAAGCAGCAGGCAAGGCATTGGAACCGGCCGGGGGCTGTGACTCCGCTGCATCAGACGGTACGGTCTTTTCGCCGGAAGGCTGGCTGCCCGGCGTTTGCGGCACGGCGCTTGCCTGGCCGCCGGACGGCGCTGGCTCGGCTTCGTCTTTGGCTTGGCTGAAGTACCAAAGACCCAAGCCGGCCGCTGCCAGCAGGAGGAGAATGCCGAGAGTCACCAGGAGAGCCTGCCTTGGAGCCACTGGCGAAACGCTTAAGCTGGCAGACGGGCGCTCAGGGCTTGCCTGCGGAGCCGCACGGAGCTCCACCTGCAGAGCATACTCCTGAAGGATCTGCTCCTCATTCATCCCCAGATACTTGGCATAGCTCTTGATGAACGACTTGCGAAACACTCCTTCCGGGAGAATGTCGAAGCGGTCCTTCTCGATGGCCTCCAGCAGGCGCACACTGATTTTGGTGGCTTTGGAAATCTCATCCAAGCTAATGCCGCGCAGCTCTCTTTCCCGCTTCAGGCTGATTCCGAAAGACACTGATCCTCTCCTCAAAGAAAGTTAATAGTATGAACGCCGGCCAAGCCTGTCAAGAAATCGCTCAGCGAATCGTCCACGCCGAAAAGCGGCTCTGGCCAGAGCAACAGACGGCCCCTATCACACCCGAAGGCCCGGGCTCTGGTCTCTACGCAAGCTGCCCGCGGCAAATCGATCTCTGGTTCTTGCGCGTGGTGCTTGGATTGACTTCGAATAGCGACACGGGTATCTTACGCCGAGTTTCGAGCCAGTGACCGCGAGCGGATTGATTGAACTTTTTCCCCACTCGTTCGTTGTGGAGGTTAGTGAGTCGCGGCACCACCAAGGATGAAACTGTCGTCGTACTCGCGCTTGTCGTCGCATTCGGCTTTTCATCGAGGACGAGCATGAGGACGACGACGAGGAGAGTATTGCTATGATCGATCTGCTCTTTCTGCCTTTCAAGATCATCGGATTCCTGCTGCTCCTGCCGTTCCGAATCCTGGGATTCGTTATCTTTCTTCCCCTGAAGCTGCTCTTCTTCGTCTTTAGCCTCCTCTTTATGGTGGCCATGATCCCCGTCGCGGTGCTTGTCATGCCCCTGGTGCTGCTCATTGTGCCGGTCTTGCTCTTAGTAGGGCTCTGCAAGCTGGCGGTGCATTCCTGAGGAGCGCGGCCCGGTTTCTCCGCATCCGCTGAGGCGATATGAATCCTGCCTACGACGCGCTCTTAGTGGCTTCTTTCGGCGGCCCGGAAGGCATGGACGAAGTCCTGCCCTTTCTGCGAAACGTGCTGAGAGGAAAAAACATTCCAGAATCACGAATGAGGGAAGTGGCTCACCACTACGAGATGTTTGGAGGTGTGAGCCCCCTGAACAGCCAGAATCGCGCGCTCATCGCCGCCTTGCGGACAGAAATGGAAGCCAGCGGTTTGCGTCTCCCTGTTTACTGGGGGAACCGGAATTGGCGTCCTTTGCTGGCAGACGCAGTCCGACAAATGAAGCACGACGGTATCCGCCGCGCTCTGGCGTTGTTTACTTCCGCGTACAGTTCTTATTCCGGCTGCCGGCAGTATCGGGAAGATATCGAAAGGGCGCAGGCCATCGTGGGCGCCGGTGCACCGGAGATTGACAAGCTGCGGGTGTTCTACAACCATCCGGGGTTCATCGAGCCAAACATTGAAAATGTGCAGCGGGCTTTCGAGCAACTGCCGCAGGCGCGTCGCGCCGAAGCTCACCTTGCCTTTACAGCCCACAGCATTCCCCAGGCGATGGCGGCTGGCTGCGCTTATGAGGCTCAGTTGCAGGAAGTCTGCAGGCTTGTCTCTGAGGCATTGAACCCGCGGCAGTGGAGGCTGGTGTACCAGAGCCGCAGCGGACCGCCGTCTCAACCCTGGCTCGAACCCGACATCCTGGTGGATCTGACGAGGTTGAGGGAAGAGGGCATTGAAGACGTGGTCATAGCTCCAGTGGGATTCATTTCCGACCATATGGAAGTGCTGTACGATCTGGACACGGAAGCGCGGAAACACTGCGAGGAGATTGGCCTCAACATGGTTCGAGCGGCCACAGTGGGAGCGCATCCTGCGTTTGTGCGGATGATTCGGGAGTTGATTGTGGAACGATTGGAACCGGGAACGCCGCGCCGCTACCTTGGGGAGCAGGGCCCAAACCATGACCTTTGCCCGGCAGACTGCTGCTTGATGGCGAAGTAGCGATACTGAACAGGCGCCGGCCTTTGAATCGGCACGCAAACTTTGCGGTTATTGATTGTCGACGTGACCAGAGTCATGTTAAGAAGCTAGCGAGACTAGACTGGAGGATCAACTATGCCAGAGTACAATTTCACTTGCCCCAAATCGGACTGCAAGGCCGCCTCGAAAGTCACAAGTGATCGTCCGATTGCAGGAACACGTCGTGTTTGCGGCCGGTGTAAGGCCGAGTTCACAGTGCCGCTTTCGTGTCCATCGTGTCCGCAGCCCTCGCAAGAACTCGACACTCCCGATGGTTTGTTAGGTGGGCGGCGATTCATATGTCCGCAAGGTCATGCTTTCACTGTCCCCATTGTCCACGAGGAAGTGATCGCCAAAATGAAAACGCTTGGATCTCAGGTGGGGGAGTTTCAGCAGGGGCAGCGCGCTGCAAGCTTGGCTCAGCCTCTGCGGGACCGCGTGAGCGGTGGATACTGCGCCGGGATTTGCCTCGATTGGATTCGGAGGGTGGTTCAAGCAGGGCGTGCGTCATATGAGGTGTCTCCTTACGGCGGCACATCTAAACGGTCTGAACAGGAAATCCAGAGTCGAGAAGCAGGCCAAACTCATCGGGGAGCTCAAGCTTGGGTCACCCGCTCCAAGGAGGAACTGGAAAAATTCAAAGCGGAGGAAAAAAGACTTTGGGAAGATCAAAACAAGATCGCAAAGCGACAGGCAAAAAGCACTCAGCTCAGCTCGCAGCTGGAGGACTTGAAAGCTAAGTCTACCGAGGCATACGAAAAGTATTCTGAACTGCACACTGCTTACAACGTTCTCGTGGACGTCTATAATCATGCCGGCTCGGCAGCGGAGCAGGTGAGTATGAAACCAAGGCTTGACGACGGAGAGGCTGCTTACAGAAAAGCCCACCAGGTGTGGAGGAGGTTTACAACCGAGAGAGACGAAGTGCTTGCGGGGCTGAATAAAGTAGTCGACAAGTTAAGGGCCGCAAACCAGCAGCAGGGAGAGCAAATCGCCACACCGGTTCTGCAGCGATTCTGGGGGAGTTATGCCAGGACTATGGACCAGTTCGAAATGCTTCGACGTATGGAAGGTGGAAAGTTCTGGACAGTCTCGAAACGACCCTTTTCTGATTTGAAAGTCGTTATGTCAGCGCAACCGTTTGAGAGTTACATTGGAAGCTTTGTAACTATGCTCCTTGCCAAACCGGAGTTTGCTGTAACCTACGCAGCTATACTGGGCTTCGACAAGCTACAGAGCCAAACCGGTCACGCAGTGGCTGTTCACAAATTGAACACCGGCAAATTCCACCTGTTTGATCCTAACTACGGCATTTTCGAATTCGATGCAGCGCCTTTAGGCGAGGCTCTCTGCTATTTGTTCGAACAGGCTTACGACGGCTACATAAGTAGCTCTGGCAAGGCCAAAATCGACTATACGGTGTTTGCTCATGAGGGACCGGCCCCTCCACCTTCGGTACTACAGTTGGCGCCAGAAACAGCTGACCAGCGGCCCCAAGCGCCCATTCAACTTTCACCTGCCAAGATGCGCGTTTTTGAGAGGGTTCGTGCAGAGAATGAAGCGAAAAAGTCACAGGCAACGCAAGCGAAGCAGTGAAGATGCTTTTTCCCGTATCCCAAGATGGGCATCCGGAGATCAGCCGCTTGCAACCTCTTTCGCATTCACGACAACAGATTTCTGAGTCAGCACTTCAGCGCAACGAGAAAACTCAGCTCCAGCGACCAGACAAGGGAGCCTCGGGACTCGCCAACGACTGAAATCGCAGCAGTCGAATTCGATCCTGCCCTTTTAGCGACAGCAGCGGCATGATGCCTTGGTAGCGAATTGCTTGGGCGGCGCGCTCGGTCAGAAGAGTCTCAGCGCAGGGCTTTATAACAGACTCGCCGGCATCTTCATACACATGAAGCGGCAGCCCCTCGGCATTATGCTCCATCCCTTCCGAAAAATCCCACCCGGACTCACCAAAAGCCCGCCCGAGCAGGTACGCGGCAATGAAGCACGGATTTCCCCAGAGGTAATGCTCATGCTGTGGGACGGCGTCCAGTTCTTCGAATGGAAAGGATTCAATCGGATCAGACTTCTTGCCGTAAGGTAGTCGGAGAAGGAAGCGCGGCAGAATGAGGCCCAGGGAGGAAGCTTCCGGCAGACGACGAAGCCCATCCCAAGCTTGGCCCATTGCCGTGCCACCAGGCAGCGACCAATCGTCGGGATGGGGGGTGGCTGCCAGCGACTCACACCCCACCAGGCTTGAGCTCGCGGCGGCGACGAACGGCGCACCTGCCGCAGAAGCGATCTTAGCAAGGCGGCCAAGACTCTCGATATCGCCACTCTCCAAATTGAAGACGTAGTTTCCCGAAAGCAAGGTCCAGTGATCTGCACCTGGGGTTTGAACGGTTTCTTCTACTAAAACCCTGTAGAGTGCCGTTCTGGCGAGGTCCTCAGCCGACTTGAGATCTGACGCGAGTTCTTCATTGGTGAGGTCGAGCAAATACACCTTCAGCTCGCTGCCAGTCTCCAGTTGACTCACCAGGAAATAAGCACCCCTCCAGGTGGCTTCAAGCGCCTGAAATTCTGGATGATGCAGCACTGCTTCCATCAATTCGCCGATTGCCGCATCAACGTAACCTACTAATTGGGTCTGAGCTGGATCTTCATTTGGAAGCAAATGTGACCTCACCAAATCTCGCAGCATTCCGTTCCAGTCGCTGGAAGCTGCGGAACCCGATTCCATTGCCTCTCGCTGTTTCAGGTCTTCAAGCAGGAAGCCAGCACTCAGCCCATTCTCTTCCTGACCCGTTTCTGGTTGCACCTTGCTTGCGTGGGCAGGCCGTCTCGTCTCCTGTCGCTCTGCTGCCCAGCGCCTCACTTCGGCTGCGGCTTCACCAAACGTGGCAGGATTGTTCAACTGGCGGCGTGTCTCACGCAGCCGTTTGAATAGCGAGACCCTGGCAAAGATTTGGTCCGGATGGAAATCGTCCAGCGACTCGAAGCGAAGAACCACGCGTTGGCGGGACGCGCCAAGCTGGAGATGCGCTTCCACACCGAGCTTCTGCAAGACTCCTTCGAAATTATCACGGTCGATCAGGACGGGATGCAGTTTCGCCGGTCGCTTCTGCGGCTCCTCCCGGCCGGTTTGGCCACTGAAGTCCCCGAGGACGGCGATCCGAAAAGGAACTTCTGAACTGGGGGTGCGATTCAGGCTCTCGGAACTGGCGGCCAGGTGAACATCCAGTTTTCCAAAGGAGAAGCGTTCTGACATGGAGAGACCCTCCCTTAAGGTTGGAAGAAGCCGGCGGGATGCCGGCGCTAGATTTGATGGGTTGACTACTCTCTAGGCAGTGCGATGTTGAGCTGAGACTTTCCAGCGCTCAGTTCGATATCCTGCGCGACAGTGCGGAACCCCTTGGCTCTCACATAGAGGCCGTACTTGCCGGCAGGCATGGCTTTGGGAAACTTGAACGTGCCCTGGGCGTCGGTGGTTGCCAGCGTCAGGTAGTTGCTCAATGTCACTTCACGGCTGCCGGCTTTGAGCAGATAGAGCGTCGCCCTATCAACCGCGCTGCCTTCTCCCCGCGCCGTAACTCGTCCCCCGATGACCAGGCCCGATCCGCCGCCTCCCCCTGTCAGGCTCGGGGGCGTTAGCGGAGCCAGCGTCGGCGAAGTTGCCGCCCCGGCATCTTCCACGGGTGTCAGCGTCAAGGCCATTTTGATCGGCTGCTCCAGAACAGGCTTCACGAGGGCGCTGGCTTCGGGAGTGAAGTTCTGAGTCAGAAGAGCCGTTTGCCCGAGGGCCTCGGCCACGGCCGACTTGATCGTGCCAATCTGTGCCGGTGGTTCACCTGCCTCCACGTAAGCGTAGAGTTCCTTGAAGACCTTCCCCAGAACTTCAAGATACTGTGACATGCCGGGCTTCTGATCCTTGCCGGCCGCCACAAACTGATGGATGGGCTTGAAGCTGCGGATGAGTCCGTCCTGGCTGGGGTTTCCCGAATCCTTGCCCTCCAGATCCTCCCAGGTGTTGCTGGAAACCGTCTTGAACAGGCGGCTCATCGGCGAGTCCTGGGTCTTGGTGAGCCGGCCCAGCCGCTCAGCCGCATCTTTGCGGTCCTTGAAGCTGGCAATCTTGATCGCTCTGAGGAAGTTGGACCATTCCCGGGCATAGTCAGCGAAATAGATCTCGCTGAGCCGCGCTGCCATGGCCTCTTTGCCCGGCTTCTTCGGATCAATGCCCATCGCTGCCCGAGCCAGAACCCAACTGCCACGCTCGTATTCATCCGCGATGGCCGAGAGCATACTCTTCACCGAAGTTTCCCAACCGTTGCGCGTGAAGGCGCCGGGTACTTCATAGTTTCCTGAGAAAAGGTCGACGTCCTTGCCGTCCAGAGCCCGGCCCAGGGTCATGGGAACGGCCTTCTGGTTGCCGCTGCCCTTCAAAACGTTGTAATAGTTGCCTGTCACATCAAAGCCGAGAAGAAACTCGCGGCGGTTGGCGATCAGTTGGGCGTCATCCGTTCCATTGCGAGCGACCAAGTAGTTAGGGTCCTTGTGGAAGGCGAGCATGTGGAGATAGAACGCCAGTTGTTTCTCCGCTTCCCCTTTGTTTTCGGGCGACACGCCCTGAAACCAGAATCGCGATAATGGCGAGACGTTCGAGGATAGATACTTTTCATCAGCCCGAATCGGGTCGGACTCGGCCATCATGAGGTAGGTCTTGAGCAAGTTATAGACGACAGGAGTTGAAGTCTGATTGCGAAGCTCGATCTTGGTTTCCTGGCCTGAAGGCGCAATGAAGGCCTGTTTGAGCCGCTGCGCGTACAGCCGGCGCGCCGGGTCCAGCACCCGGTCGCCGATGAACATGCCCCATTGAAATCCTGGCCTGGCTCTGGCCTGCGGGCAGTCGTCCAATGCCTCCAGGTGGAGCCGCAGTTCCTGCAACAGCCCCAATTCAGCAGCCGACTTGAACCTCTGGACAGGGGCAGTGCGCGCCTTTTCTATGGAACTGAGAAGATTCTGATTGTTCCGGTAGGAACGGATGACAAACCAAAGCAACAGCGGAAGAAGGATGCCCAAGCCGATTCCAAGCGCGACGCGAATCAGCAAGCCACGACGTTTCGAGGTCGATGAAGATCCGGCTAAAATGCGATCTGGAAAGACGACCTGAGTCAGCAGCCGGTGAATGAAGTAGCTCTTCGGTTCCTGAGACCGGG
>JAKEER010000465.1 GCA_022616615.1 Acidobacteriota bacterium | reverse complement strand
CTCGCCGGCGACTTGAGCTCCGAGTGAGGGGAAGAGCGGATCGAGCAATGGAGGGCACAATGCCGTTCCTTCACGCCTCCTACGCCTGAATTGGTTCTAGTGAAGTTTCCAGAATTTGGTCTGCTCAAGGAGGGTTTCCCCTCCATTCGTCGTCTACCCGAAATGAAGGTCCCGGGCGACTGGACGCTCTGCTGCCCGCGGTTCGTTCAACGGATTGTGATCCAGAGCGCATTCACCCCTTGCCAATGCTGATTTTTCTTCCAAGTGCGCTCTGGATACAATCCTTTCGTTAGGCTGCATCGGCGCAACCGCTCAGGTTCGTTACGGTGGGCAGAAGAGAGGAATTCTAGATGAGCGACAACACGAAAGATGAAGTCGCAATCCGCAACCTAGTTGAAAATTGGGCGAGCGGGGTCCGCAGAAAAGATTTGGGTGCGATTCTTCTAAACCATTCTCCGAACATATTGATGTTCGATGTTCCGCCACCGCTGGAATCAAAGGGGCTCGAAGCGTACAAGAGGACGTGGGATTTGTTTTTTTCTTGGGCGCATGACCCGGTGGTTTTTAATATCAGGGAGATGAGCGTTACCGCGGGCGATGATGTGGCGTTTGTCACTGCGCTAATGCGTTGTGCTGGAACGGAGGTCAGCGGAGAGGACATTGAGCTGGACTTCCGCCTCACGATCGGCCTGCGCAAGATCGACAATCAGTGGATCGTTATGCATGAGCATCATTCGATCCCGGCTACCCAGTAGCGTTCCGACCGCTTGCCACACCTGGGCTGCGTTACAGGCATGAACGTGGTGGGCCGAACTGGAGACAAAGAGCGCTTCTCAGGGCACGAGTGCCGCACCGCCCACGCCGGCGTAATTAGTCCAGCATAGTCCGCCGTTGAGTTCGAGTACTGAAGACGGCGTCACCTTGAGGGAAGAGAGGGCTCATGGGCCTTTGGAAGCGAGTCGAGCAGGTGCTTTGGACTGGCACGGTGATGCGGGATTACGGCCCGCTGTCAGAGGGGAGACATGACCGGACGAACCGCACGGTCTCTGCGCTCCACACGCACGGCAGGGACGGGGACCGCTTTGTCATCAAGACGAGCTACAAGGCGTTTCTTGCTGTAAGTGTTCAATACTTGGATCTTGACCGAGAGAGTGCGGTGAAGCTCAAGGCCGCTCTAGACGACGCCCTGACACGCATGGTCTAGGCGCTGAGAGGTGTGGCTTGAGCGGCCCAACAATGGGATGAAGCTGACGAATGCTGAGCATATTGGAGCTTCGCAGCTTATCCCCGGTGGTTAGACAGGCGCGAGCCACCGGGCCATACTACAGAGTAGTTGATTGGAGCGTGTCATGAGCGCAGAATTCACCGCGGTCGTCGAGCGAGACGACGATTGGTACATCGCATACTCTCCGGAAGTACCGGGGGCGAATGGACAAGGCAAGTCGAAGGAAGAAGCATTGCAGAGCCTGTCTGACGCCATATCCCTGATTCTGGAAGATCGACGAGAGGACGGTTTGCGCGGGATTCCGAAGGATGCCGTCCTCGAAAAGGTCACCGTGAAGTGAAGACAGGCGACCTCCTCCGCCACCTGAGGCGGCATGGTTGCTACCTTAAACGCGAAGGCAAAGCACACTCGCTGTGGTGCAACCCGGCGACTGGAGCCGTCGAATCGGTACCCCGGCATCAAGAGATCCCCAATCGCCTGGCGAACAAGATTTGCCGCGGCTTATCGGTGCCATTGATAGGTGAATAACCAGCTGTCTAATTTCGCGTTGCAGCGGCCGCGCGCCTTTCCCTTCGTGTGACAATGAAGCCGGGATGAGAGGGCGGATCCGCCCGGGCAGCGTGGTGCTGCTAACCAGGCGACTGGCCACGCTGCTCATCCGCGGTGGTTACACCAGCTGTCCGTCTTTGCGCCCTGGCGTCCCTTTGCGCCTTTGCGTTCTTCTCCTACTGAGCTTCCCCGCAGAAGGGACAGTTCGTCGACCGCGCGTGGAGGGGCTTCCGGCAGTTCCAGCAGAAACGCGAGGAGGTCTTCTCCCGCGCGCGAAGCCGTTGCGGGGTCGTCGAGGAGACTCCTCGGCTACAAAGACGAGAACACGACCATATCTCCTGCCATGTATTGAACCGAGGAGGACGTCAGAAGCCCCCTGGACCGAACTTGAGGGCAAACGCCCGCAAAATATAGAATACGCCTTGGTTTCACGGTGTTATGCGCTTATCCCGTATGTCCGTGCAAGCGAACAAGTCGAGGGACCCATCCGCTCCCAAGCCAAACCAAACGCGGGACCTCACTTCGCCGCGCGGCCACCTCGTGCCCCATCCGAACACGCGGCAAGCTATACCGCCCATCAGCGTTACAAGGCTGGTACTCGATGGAACCTTCGAAATTAGCGTCGACCGCCGCGAGGTGGACTCAGGGGCCGACGCGGCCTATCCTTAAAAACAAGGTAGCGTATGCGGAGCTTCAACTTCGTCATTGAGCGTGACCCTGACACCGGCCTGTTCGTTGGCTACGTTCCCGGCTGGCCGGGAGCGCACAGCCAAGGCGATAGTCTCGACGAGCTGCAGCGCAACTTACAGGAAGTTGTTGGCATGTTGCTCGAGGACGGCGAACCAACGCTCGAGTCCGAATTCATCGGAGTACAGACTCTTCGGATGGGGTAGTGGGCAAGCTGCCCGTCTTGAAGCCTCGCGAGGTGGCGGCGCGCCTTGAAAGTCTTGGTTTCGCGGAGATCCGCCAGCGCGGTTCGCACAAGCAGTATCGGCACCCGGATGGCCGGGAACGACAATTCCGTTCCACGCTGTTGAGACATTTCCCCAACCCTGTTGCGAAGATCGCGAAAGACATCGGTCTCACGGCCGAACAGCTTCTGGGCCGAACCTAGGTGCGGCCGAACTTCGCGTTTGAGTGGACCTGGCCCATGTCGAAACCGGCGGAGTTCCTCTGACCAACAGCGCATTCGTTTAATTTCGTGGTTTACTCCAGGCTGGCCATGGCACCAAACCGGGTGGTTAGCCGGCAACGAGGTGCCCGATGGCCCATCAGATTTCGTACGGAG
>JAKEER010000464.1 GCA_022616615.1 Acidobacteriota bacterium | reverse complement strand
CTCCCAGACTATTTATACCTTTCTCGCCCATTTGTCCCGCTCTTTCTCTTCCTCCCCGGCTTTCCTCACTCCCAAAACCTGTCGCACTTTGAATTGCACCCCATGCAAATGCTGAAGGACTATTGGTTCGATTGGAAGCTGTATAATCCGAGAACTCTGGTTTACCGGGCAGGCAGGACAGTCAGGCAACCATGAAAGATTCCCTCGTAGCCTGCACAAGCCCGAGGGCAGCAGAATGACCAATGACTAAGCACGAATGACGAAAGAAATCCAAATTCCGAATGACGAAAGCTGGATCTAAACATCTGGTCTTCGTCATTGGCTCGTCATTGATCGATTGACCGCGGCTCTAGCAATATGGCGGTGACGAGGGCAGAATGACCAATGACTAAGTTACCGAGTTCCGTTTTCCTTGCGGCTGTGCCGCCTGATGTGCGGAAAGTCTCTGACTTTACGCGTCCCGTACCCCCCGTTTGTGTTCCGTTTTTATGGGGCTACGCCCCGCGGCGGGCACAGCCCGCAGCTCACGGGTAGCGGCTACTGGCGGAAAGGCCAAGCCTTTCCGCGCATCAGGCGGCACAGCCGCGGGCTCTGACTACATGAGCGTTTAAATGAAACGAAGCACTAAGCACGGATGACGAAAGAAATCCTTAATCCGAATAGCCAAAGCGCTGGATTAAGACATTCGGTCTTCGTCATTGATTCGTCATTAGTGCTTCGTCATTAGTCATTTTGCAGGGAGGTTCTCCACTCGTGGAACAAAGAACCGTCGCCGACGGCTCCCTAAAACAAGGCTGGATTCAGATGATCGGCATCGCCGAGGCTGAAGGCTCGTTGAAGGAAGTGTATCTGAAGATGAAGGCCAACATGGGCTCTCGTCCTGCGGTTTACACTTCGCCGACGGGCGACGCCCCGAACATTGTCAAGTCGCACAGTCTGGAGCCTGAAGGACTGCGGCTGGCCTTCGGCATCAGTAGCGCCATTCACTGGAGTGAGAAGTCTCTTCCGTGGGTGAAGCGGGAAATGATCAATACCGTCACTTCCCGCGCCAACAACTGTTTCTATTGAGTGTCGGCTCACGCAGAGTTTCTGCGTGCGGCTTCGAATGACAGCCAGCTGGCCGCCCAGCTCAAGGACGACTACCGCAAGGCGAACCTGCCTGCGCAGGATCGCCGGATGCTCGAGTTCGTCGAGAAATTCACCCTGTATCCCTGGCTCCTCGTCAGAACCGATGTGGCTCTGCTGCAGCGCGCCGGCTTTGCGGACTCCGAGACCCTCTACATCGTCCTCGGCAGCGCTCATTTCAACTACTTGAACCGGATGGCCGACGGCATTGGCATCCAATTCGAATACCAGACCGAAGTGCCGGCGTTCACGGTTCCTTCTGCTGCGAAGAGCTCGCTTGCCGTTGCTACCGTGCTGGCCGCGTTGCCGAAAGACGGCCCTGGCTGGGCCTGGATTGTGTCTCCGGAATCGAGCGAGTTCATACCTGGGGCAGACGAGCCGCAAAATCTCTACCGTGTGATGTCGTACAATCCGCCGGCGCGGGAGCTGGCGCGGGAATGGCGCAACTACCAATTGAAGGGAACAACGGCTCTGGATGCCCGAAGGCGCGCCCGGTTGGCGCTCTACATCTCTGGGCTGAACCGCTGCGACTATAGTGCTTATTGGTTGCGCAAGAGTCTCCGCAATCTCGGCGAAACCGAAATCACGTGCGACCGGCTCGCTTCGGGCAGCATGCCGGAAAACCTATCGCCGCTGGAGAACCTGCTGTTCGCACACGCCCAGCGCCTGACACGCGAACCGTGGACAACGAAAGAGGAGCACATCCAGCAACTCAGGCAAGCGGGTCTGGATGATCGCGGAATCCTCCAACTGACGATGCTCTGCAGTTATCTGAGCTTCGAGAACCGCGTGGCGCTGGGCTTGGGGCTGAAGTTGGAGAACGATTGACGAGAGTAAAGAACTGTCTTAGCCGGTTGTGGCGGCTGGTTCGACGTCGTCGCAGGAAGCACTCCGCCTCCTCACTTCGGCGGCTACGGTTGCATGATAGAAAAGGAGAAATCGATGTATCACAAATGCATTTCAAGCTATATCATTCTTATTTTCATTCTCTTAAGTTTGACAACATCAACTCTTAGATCACAAACACCAGCCACCGGAAAATGGCAATGCACTGGCTCGGGCCTGGACGTTTCAGAGGTGAGTTTCCTGTTGGACTTGAAGCAATCGGGCAACACCCTGACCGGCACGTGGGTTTTTGGAGAAGATGTGGTGCCGATTCATCAAGGGAGCATTCAGGGAAATCAAATCGAGTTGATCACTCTGGCCGATGAGAAGCGCTTTACTTCTGTTGCGACGATTGAAGGCGACCAAGTTGAAGGGGACTTGGAAGGATGATACCGGACGGTCTGGAACTTGGCAGGGGAAGCGTTCCGCGGCGAGCCGGGGCGACTGAGATTGAGCAGACGAACCCCTTTGCGCACGGGAGCTGTGAAGAAATTCAACGATAGGGACGCGCTGCCGCGTGTCCCTGGTGAGCCTGAAAGGCTGACCCCGGACCTTGTGCATTTTAGCTCGACCCCGCGAAGGCTATCAAATCAGTAGCCCGACCGTGAGGGAGGCGTTGTGCCTTGCGGGATGCCCTCCCTTACGGTCGGGCTACTGATCTAGCAAGCCTCCGGCTTGTCAATCTCTGGCCGAACGGCCAGAGTAGGACGCGCTGCCGCCCATCCACAACTGGAATCCCGGCAGGGACGCAGAGGCGGTTTCGTCCACGATAGACGCAGAAAGCGCGTCAATCGTGGGCCCGATCCTGCCTTAAGTTGACATCAATGCGCGGAGCACGACATCCCTACCGTTCTCACGCCTCAAAAAAATGCCTGTAGAATCAATCCTACAGGCAGTGTAATCTAAAGCAAATCTTTACTTTTTGCCGCTTTTCCTTTTCTTGTTCTTCTTACCCGATTTTCCGGCTCCACTGTCGTTTAGGGCTGCCCGCGCCGCCGCCAGGCGCGCGATGGGAACACGGAACGGTGAGCAGCTCACGTAGTCCTGGCCAATATTGTGGCAGAACTCGATGCTGGAGGGCTCACCTCCATGCTCACCGCAGATTCCAATCTTGATGCCGGGGCGAGCGGCTCGCCCTTTGGCCACCGCGATCTTCATCAACTCTCCAACACCGGTGCGATCGAGAGCTTCAAACGGGTCCTTGCCGTAGATCTCCATCTGGACATAGGGAACCAGGAACCTGCCAGAGTCGTCGCGGCTGACGCCGAGTGTCGTCTGAGTAAGGTCGTTGGTGCCAAAGCTGAAGAACTCGGCCACTTCGGCAATCTCATCGGCGGTGAGAGCGCCGCGCGGCACTTCGATCATGGTCCCGACCAAGTAGGACAGCTTTACCTTTTCGGTTTTCATCACCTCATCGGCGACACGTCGCACAATAGCCGCCTGGTTCTCCAGTTCCTTCACATTTCCGACCAGAGGGATCATGACCTCTGGTTCTACTTTCCGGCCCTTCTTCCGGACATTGGCAGCCGCCTGAAAGATGGCTCGGGCCTGCATCTCGGTGATCTCAGGATAGACAATTCCCAGACGGCAGCCACGGAAGCCCAGCATCGGGTTGAACTCGTGCAGCGATTCCACCTTCTGATGCACTTTCTCGTAGGCAATGCCCATCTGCGATGCCAGTTCGCGTTGGGCCGCCTCTTCGTGTGGCACAAACTCATGCAGGGGCGGATCGATAGTGCGGATCGTCACAGGCCGTCCGTCCATAGCAGCGAAAATGCCTTCGAAGTCGGCGCGCTGCAGCGGCAGCAGCTTGTCCAACGCGTGGCGGCGCTGCTCGACGGTGTCGGCCAGAATCATTTCGCGCATTGGGCCGATTTTTCCTTCCCCGAAAAACATATGCTCGGTGCGGCAAAGACCAATCCCTTCGGCGCCGAAGGAAATCGCCGTAGCGGCCTGATCGGGTTGATCGGCGTTGGTACGAATCTTCATGCTGCGATACCTATCGGCCCACTTCATGATCTTGGCATATTCCTGATAGATGGGCGCCTGCTTGGGATCCAGGGTTTTGTCGAGCAGCACCTGCAGCACTTCCGAAGGCTTGGTGTGCACTTCACCAAGAATCACTTCGCCTGTGGAACCATCAATAGAGATATAGTCGCCCTCTTTTACGACGCGGTCTCCCACAAGCATCTCGCGCTTCGCATAGTCGATGTTCAACGCGCTGCAGCCGGCCACGCAGACTTTGCCCATCTGGCGGGCGACCAGCGCGGCGTGTGAGGTGGCGCCACCGCGGCCCGTGACAATGCCCTCTGCCGCGTCCATTCCTTTAATGTCTTCCGGCGAGGTTTCGATGCGCGTCAATATCACGCGCTCCCCGCGGGCCTTCCACTCCTCGGCATCGGCCGCGTTGAACACGATGCGTCCACAGGCCGCCCCCGGTCCGGCGTTCAATCCCTTGGCCAGTAGACGGCCTTCGTCGATCGCTTTCTTTTTTTCCTTGGCGTCGAAAATCGGACGCAAGAGCTGGTTGAGCTGGTCGGGTTCGATGCGCTGAATGGCCTCCTTTTCAGAGATCAGTTTCTCGTCCACCATGTCCACGGCAATCTTTATGGCAGCGAAAGCCGTGCGCTTGCCTGCCCGGCACTGCAGCATGTAGAGCTTGCCCTGCTGAATGGTGAACTCGATATCCAGCATCTCCCGGTAGTGCTTTTCGAGGATCTTTCGCACCTTCTCCAGTTGATTGTAGATTTTCGGGTTCTCTTCAGCGAGCTGGGCAATGGGCTCCGGAGTTCGAGCGCCCGACACGACGTCTTCTCCCTGAGCGTTGATGAGATACTCACCATAGAAGACATTCTCTCCGGTCGCCGCGTCGCGTGTGAAGGCGACACCCGATCCTGAGTCGTTGCCCATGTTGCCGAACACCATAGCTTGAATGTTGACGGCTGTTCCCCAACTGGCGGGGATATTGTTCATCTTCCGATAGGCGATGGCACGCTCGTTCATCCAGGAGCCAAACACCGCGCCCACCGCGCCCCACAATTGTTCAAACGGATCGCTGGGAAAACTGATCTTGAGACGCTGCTGGATGGCCTGCTTGAAGCGGCGAACGAGATCCTGCAGGTCTGCGGTGGTGAGTTCTGTGTCCAGTTGGACAGCTCTTTCACGCTTCACTTGCTCGATGATGTGTTCGAACGGGTCGATCTCATCTTTGTGTTGCGGCTTCAATCCCAGCACGACGTCGCCGTACATTTGAACGAAGCGGCGGTAAGAATCCCAGGCAAAACGCTCATTGCCTGTCTTTCGAATCAGGCCTTGGATGGTGGCGTCGCTCAACCCAAGATTCAAAATGGTGTCCATCATTCCCGGCATGGAGGCGCGGGCGCCGGAGCGAACCGAAACCAGCAGAGGATTCTTCGGGTCGCCAAACTTCATACCGACAGATTTCTCCACTTTCTCGAGCGCTGCCTTCACTTGCTTTTCGAGTTCCTTCGGATACTTCTTCTGGTTGTCGTAGTAATACGCGCAGACCTCGGTAGAGATGGTGAATCCGGGAGGCACCGGCAAACCAATGTTGGTCATTTCAGCCAGATTGGCTCCTTTGCCACCGAGCAAGCCCTTCATTTGTGCTTTGCCATCGGCCTTTCCGCTGCCGAAAAAATAAACGTACTTTGCCATGCGGTCGTTTCTCCTTTTTCTATTGGGTGAAAATGAATGCGTTAAGAAAGGCCGGCGCATGTCTCTTGCGGACGACCGCCGACGCGCCGACAGTTCAGGCTTCTTTCGCGCCAGCCACGATTTCAGAAACGTCGGCGATGGCCAGGAAGGTTTGCAAAAGACTGGCGAGCAGACTTAGGCGATTGGCCCTCACGCGCGGCTCTTCCGCCATCACCAGCACTCTGTCGAAGAAACGATCGATTGTGGGTCTCAGGGAAGCCATCAATTCAAAGGCGCGTGCATAATTTCCAGAGCGGGCCGCACGCCGCACTTTGGGCCGAAGCTTACTAATGTCAGCATAGAGCTGGCGCTCCTCTTCAAACTCAAAGAGGGAATCGTCGAGTTGTAGTTCGCCAGCTACCTCCAAGCCCGGCTTCGGGAGAATGTTCTTGATCCGCTTGAATCCCTGAGCCACAACCTCGAAGTCAGCACTGCTTCGAAGCGATGCGATTGCACGCAGTCTTTCTAAACAATCGAATGGGTTATCAAATGCAATCTCAACAACTGAGTTGATTTCGTCGTAACGAAAGCCTTGCTCTTTGAAGATGTAGCGCAAGCGGTCTTTAACAAATACCGCAACATCCTGCCAAGTCTCCGCGTAGCTGCGTGTTGCCTTCTTCTTGAACAGAGAAAATGATTTTCTAAAGATCTTCTCTAGTGAGATGGAGATCTCTTTATCAAGCAAAACCTTAGTCAGTCCCAGAGTCTGCCGCCTTAATGCCAAGGGATCTTTCGATCCAGTCGGCACCTGACCGATCGCGAAAGCGCCTACCACTGAGTCCAGTTTGTCCACCACAGAGAGGATCGCCCCACCCATCGTTTCCGGTGCCGCATCGTCGAGGGTCGCCGGGCGGTAGTGCTCGTAAATGGCATCGGCCACCGCAGTCGGATGTTCCTCAGCGCGCGCGTAAAGTCCTCCCATGATGCCTTGGAGATCAGTGAACTCCTTCACCATGTCCGTGGTCAAATCCGCCTTGCAGAGACGGGCCGCCTGCCTGAGTTCATCCAGATTCGACACCCGCAACGCTTGGCCCACAAAACCTGCCAGAGCGACGAGTCGCTGCGTCTTTTCCTGCATGGTTCCAAGCTTCTGCTGAAAGATGACTCGCTCCAGACGTGCGACCCGACCCTCAAGCGTTACTTTACGGTCGACGTCCCAGAAGAAGCTTGCATCCGCCAATCGGGCTTTCAACACACGCTCATGTCCGGCTCGGATCTGCGCCGCGTGACTTCCATCGGAGTCGACCACAGCCAGGAAGCGTGGAAGCAAACGGCCCGCACCATCCACCAACGAGAAGTACTTTTGGTGTTCACGCATCACGGTCACCAAGACTTCTTTGGGCAAACGCAAGAAGTCTTCAGCGAAGCAACCACAAACGACCGAAGGAAATTCGTTCAGGTGTACAACCAGATTCAGTAGTTTCGGATCCGGAAGCACCTTAGCACCCTGCGTCTCCGCCTCAGAGTCAAGATCCAGGCGAATCCTCTCTAGTCGATCCTGGGCGTCAAAGCGAACTTTTCGATTTAGAATCTCAAGTTTATAGCTCGCAAAAGAAGCGACTTCGAATCTGTCGTTACCCGAGAGAATGCGGTGGCCATACGTAAATCCATCGGCAGTAACACCCGCAACGGTAAACGGAACAATCTCCGCACCCAAGCGGCACAGAATCCAACGAATGGGCCGCACGAAGAGAAACCGGCTTGGCTCCCAACGCATGCTCTTGGGAAAGTCCAGCGATCCCAAAAGCACCGGCAGATCGCGAGCGAGAAGTTCGAACGCAGTTTTTCCAGAAATTCGCTTTTCGAAACCCAAGTACACTCCCTTCTCGGTCTGCAGACACTGTAGCTGATCGAGCGTCAAATAGTGCTTGGCGGCAAACCCTCGAGCGGCATTGGTGGGATTGTTTGCAGCATCGAAAGCGGCAGACTGAGGAGGACCCGTGACGATCTCCGTGCGATCCGGCTGCTGGACTTCCAGATGTGCTGCAACCAAAAGCAGTCGACGCGGGGTGGCAAAGCTCTGGATGGCGTCGTGCGCCAAGGAATGTTCTTGTAGCGTGTCAGTCAGTTTCTGCTGCAACTGTCCGAGAGTGCTTTCGACATAGCGGGCTGGAATCTCTTCGCATCCCACTTCAAGAATTAATTCAACGCTCAATTAAATTAATCCATTGCATGATAGTTATTAAAGTAAAGGATTGCATATACTGCGGGTGCACAAGGCACCGGTCTTCAGTCTGCAACGGATACGGATGCCGCCTCTTTCGCTGTGGTAGCAACAGAAGACTTGACATAGTCGGCAGCGATCTGGCAGGCCAGGGTACGTACCCTTTGAATCATGCGTGCTCTCTCCGAAACACTCACGGCGCCACGGGCATCGAGCACATTGAAAACGTGCGAGCATTTCAGGCAGTAATCGTAAGCTGGCAACAGCAGACCATGTTGAATCAGACGGGTGGCTTCCCGCTCGAAGTCATCGAACCATTTGAAATGCAGCTCTGTATCAGCCTGCTCGAAGTTGTAGCGCGAAAACTCTACTTCGTCGCGCATTCGAATAGCACGGTAGGAGGTGTTCGGGCTCCATTCAAGATCAAAGCAGTTCTCGACACTATTGAGAAACATTCCAATCCGCTCAAGACCATAGGTGATTTCAACCGAGCACGGGTCCAGATCCAGCCCACCCGCTTGCTGGAAATAAGTGAACTGCGTGATTTCCAGTCCGTCCAAAAGCACCTGCCAGCCCATACCCCAGGCCCCTAACGTGGGCGACTCCCAGTTGTCCTCTTCGAAGCGAACATCATGCTCGATCAAACGAATTCCGATTCGCTCCAGGCTTTGCAGATATGTGAGCTGAATGTCGGGCGGGGAGGGTTTGAGAATGACCTGCAGCTGATGGTGTTTCTGGACGCGATTCGGGTTCTCGCCATAGCGTCCATCGGCGGGCCTTCGGCTAGGTTCAACGTAGGCCACGGCGTAAGGATCAGGGCCCAGCACCCGCAGAAAGGTCTCCGGGTTCATGGTTCCCGCGCCCTTTTCTACATCGTAAGGCATCTGAATCACACATCCCCGTTCCCCCCAAAACCGGAGCAGTTCGAGGAACAGGTCTTGAAATCGCATGACCAAGCCGTCAGACCTCCTGGTGGATAAGCTTAAGGGAATGAAAGGAGCGCTCAAAGCTCCTTTGAAGCAGGGCTTCAGCGATCTGGCGGAGTTCTGCAATCACGGCAACAGCAGAAACCCTGCGGCAAATCTCAGACAGGTGGAGGCGCCCAATGGCATCCAGCATTTCGAGCGCTGCCGCTGATATTCTGTATGCGCCGCTTCCCTGGCATTCCTGGCAAACAAACAGACTGAGGTTTGCCCCAACAAACACATCAGTGCTATTTGCCAAACTGCCATGACAGCGGTGGCAATGACGGTGAGAGGGATACAAGCCGGCCAGTTTCAGATACCAAACCTCAAAGTAGAGCTGAGCCAAGTCGGCGGTTGCCGGTTGGGTCAGATGAGGAAGAACCAGCAGGAGCAGGCGAAACACGGCATCACTGGGCTCTCGTTCGGGAGTGGTGTCTGCCAGCAGTTCGGCCAGAAAACTCAGTTGCATCAAGCCGCGATAATCGTGGGTTCGTTGGGCAAAAGACTCGATCAAATCGACGCTGTCGATTGAGACCAGGTCGCTGCTTTTCCGGGCAAAGAAGACCACCTCAGCCAAACTGAGAGGCTCCAATTTTCCGGCAAAGCGGCTTTTGCTGCGCTGTGCACCGCGCGCAACACCATTGATTCGACCGAAGCTTCGCGTATAAAGCACCGTAATGAGGTCGCTCTCCCGCAATGGATAGCTTCTCAGTACGACGGCTTCGCTGCAACATAACCCTGCAATCACTTCATCTCCAGTAGATGTCGGCACGCCGACATTGACGCCAACTAAAGGGCGTCAGGTTAGCACAAGAAGGACCGATTTCAAAGTGCAAACACTTGAGCAGCCAGCAGCTAACGATTCCCGGCAGGGTGAAAGGGCGTTCCATTTCTCCGGAGTCAGGAGTTGAACAACAACCAAAACAACCAAAAGGGCGGAAAACCTGAGTATGCTTTAATTAAGAATCTTATAAACAATATCTTGCATTATATATTGTAAGTAAAACTGTAACTGTTGCAAATTATGAATTGAATATAAGATTCTTATTCCACCTAGATCTTCCCGCTTTTTACCAAGGCAACTGCCGCAGCAGCGGTATGGCCCCACCGAACTCGCTAGAAAAAGGAAACACCTTCGCCGGAGAACTTATCCACCGGGGCTTCGTAGCCTAAAAGGCCTCCGCGAACAGGCTGTAGTTTTTAGCTTTACATCATGATCAATTAATTGAGTGCAAAATAACCATAATCTAATTCTTAACATTATATTATTCTGTCAACATCAGAAATCATCCGATCCTTCTGAAAAAAATTATCAGACCTGCCAATGTCGACACGTCGACCTTCAGGCCTGCTGTTTGGTTCAAGATTGACGATACTCTGCCGCAGTTGTAAGATACGGGCGGTTAGCAGAACAAGAAATCCAGCAACCGACTCACGAGATTCTCATGCGGTCCGTCTCCCAGCTTTTCCCTGTGCTTCGGATGACCCTGCGCACCAAGCTCATGCTCTTGACGAGCCTGGTGATGCTTTTTGTTGTTCTCACCGTGGTCGCCTTGGTCAGCCGCAACATGCGCCACGTCATCGAAGGTGAAACACGTAAGCGCGGTGTGGCCATTGCCCAACTCTTTGGCGCAACGAATCTTGTCCATCTGCGGAGTTATAACTCTTACGCGCTGCAGCAGAATACACGGATTGCGAAAAGTGAGAACGACTTGGCGTATGTAGTGGTTTACAACAAGGAGCAATATAAAGCCGCCGATAGTGAGGATCCCTACCTCCTCTCTCCCGTGCCCTCAGATCCGGAGACGAGGAATTTGCTAGCCAACAACTCGATGTTGTTTCGGGAGATTCAGGCCGAGAGCCGAAACGGCGCTGCGCCACAGAAGGTGTTCGATACCCTGCTCCCTGTAAATTCGCCGGAGTCTCCAAGACCTTGGGGCACGGTGCGCATTGGAATTGCGGCTGACGATATGCACCGTTACCTCCGCGACACCCAGGTTCACATTCTTCAAATCGGTCTGTTATCCCTCGTCCTCGGACTCTTAGGCGCTGCATTTTTGGCTGCGCGAATCACGACTCCGATCGTTCGCCTCAAGGAAGGCTCTCTTCGCGCCGCCTCGGGCGATCTCTCTTCCAGAATCGATGTGCAATCCGGGGATGAGCTAGAGGCCCTGGCGAACAATTTCAATTTCATGATGGATCAGATTAGACAGCACCAGGAAGAGCGCATTCGAGCCGAGAAGCTCGCAGCGGTGGGATATATGGTCAACACCATCGTTCACGATTGCCGGACACCCATCACCGTGATCAAGGGGTTTGCGTCCGTTTTGCAGGAGTTCCAGACTTCTGCCGAACAGCAGCGGAAATGCCTCGACTTCATCCATTTTGAAGTGGGCCGGATGGAACGCATGCTGGATGAAATCCTGCAGTATGCGATCGATAGGAAGACTTCTCTGTCTTTTCAGGAAGAACCGTTTGATGATTTTGCTCAGGAATGCTGCACCGAAATCGAGGTTCTGCTGAAACACACCCAGATTCAGTTTTCCAGCAAGTTGGATTGCAAAGTTGCAGTCCGAATGGACAAAGACAAGCTACGGCGCGCGATTCTAAACATTGCGGCTAATGCCCGCGAGGCATTGAAAGGGGCTGGGGAAATCTGCGTACGGACAGAACAAGCGGACGGCCAGGCAGTGATTCACGTGGCTGACACCGGAACTGGAATTCCAGCTGAGCTGAAGTCAAAGATCTTCGAACCCTTCTTCACGCACGGCAAGTCCCTCAGCGGTTTTGGTCTCGGCATGTCGATTACGCGAAAGATCATCGCTGATCATTCCGGAAGGATTGACTTGGAAAGTGAAGTGGGCAAAGGAACGATCTTCTCGATTCGACTCCCACTGGCCGAGAATCACCCGCGTGCTAGCGCTGCGACTGTCTAGGAGCGGGGATGGTGTTGCTCGTAAATGCCGCGCAAACGCTCCTTGAGAATGTGCGTATAAATCTGTGTGGTCGAGATGTCCGAGTGGCCCAGCATCAATTGAACGGACCGCAGGTCGGCTCCGCGCTGCAGCAGATGGGTTGCAAAGGAGTGACGCAGCAAGTGAGGCTTTAGGCCAAATCCGATCTGGGCCTTTCGTCCATAACTGGCGATAATTTTCCAGCATCCCTGCCGCGTAAGCTTCTCGCCGTGCCGGTTGAGAAAGAGTCGGTTCGATGCTTTCCCTTTCAGCAGGGTCAGGCGACTGGTGCGCAGATAGGTTTCCAAGGCGCTAAGTGCTGACCTGCCGAGCGGAACAACGCGTGCCTTTCCTCCCTTCCCGATACAGCTCAAGTAGCCAAGCTCAGAATTCACCGCTTGAACCTCGAGCGATACAAGCTCTGAGACTCGTAGCCCAGTAGCGTATAAAACCTCAAGCATCGCTTTATCTCTAGTCCCATATACTTTGGTCAAATCTGGTTGAACAAGTAGAGAGTCTACCTGGCTCAGGCTGAGAACCTTAGGCAGTGTTTTGGTGGCCCTGGGTCCCTCAATATTCAAGCAAGGGTTTTCGGGGAAGTCACGGTAGAACACCAAAAACTGGAAGAAGTTCCGCAGGGTTACCAAAACTCTCGCAACGGTCCGTGAGTTCAGCTGCCGCTCTTGCAGCTCTGCCAGAAACTTGCGCACCAAGTCCCTGGAAACGTCGCCAAGTTTTAGCTGTCGCGCTTCGAGGAAACGCGAGAACTTTTCCAAGTCACGGCGATAGGCCGCTTGTGTATTCACTGCAAGTCCTGTTTCTACTCTTATATAATTAATGAAACCTGATATTTCACCTTGCATATGAAACCACGCGCCTAAAGGTGACGGCGCTGCTTGTCTTTTCAGTGGTTCTGCCGGTCATAGGGTTGTTTGTCAAGCAGGCGGCACTCGCTGTGCGAGGCCGCGAGCGCACTTCTTGACACCTCTGAACCCTTTATATAGCATCCACCTGTCTCAGCGATTCAAACCACTGGTCGGAGGCTGCGCCGACGGCCTGCGGCCACGAGTGCGGGCGGTACGCCTGGCGGGACGCCCGCGCTCCCAGGGCGGTCAATGAAACTTCAAGCCATCGCCGAACGACTGGGCTGTCAACTCGTGGGTGACGGCTCGATTGAGATCCATCGCGTTGCCGGACTCGAAGAAGCCGGCCCTGGAGATCTCACTTTTCTCTCGAACTCCAAGTATCAGTCCCTCCTGCGCTCGACCCGCGCTTCGGCCATCATTATCTCCAAAGACGCACCGCCGGTCGAGATTACCACACTGCGAACTCCAGATCCTTATCTGGCTTTCGCGCAATCAATCGACCTGTTTTACTTTCCCCCTGAGCCAAGACCCGGAATCCATCCGACGGCCGTCATTTCCAAGACAGCGCAGCTGGGGCGGAATCCCCGCATCGGACCCTTCTGCTTCGTTGATGAAGCTGTTTCGCTGGGCGACAATGCCGTCCTGTATTCGCACGTGGTCATCTATCGCGGCGTGCGGATCGGCAACGACTTTGTTGCTCATTCGCACGTTTCTGTCCGGGAGTATTCAGAGATCGGCGAGCGAGTGATCCTGCAGAATGGGGTAGTTGTCGGCGCTGATGGATTTGGCTTTGCGAAAACTCCCGGCTTGAACTACCGGAAAATCACCCAGTCTGGCAGGGTGATCCTGGAGGATGATGTTGAAGTGCAGGCGAATTCAACCCTCGATCGTGCCGCCATTGGTGAGACGCGTATTCGACGAGGTGCGAAGATTGACAACTTGGTGCAAGTCGGCCACGGCTCCTGTGTAGGCGAGAATTCCCTGCTGTGCGCCCAGGTAGGTTTGGCGGGCAGTACGAAGATCGGAAAGAACGTCATTCTCACCGGGCAAGTCGGAGTTGCGGGTCACTGCACGATTGGAGACAATGTCGTCGCCACGGCGCAGACAGGAATTCCCTCCGATGTTGCGCCAGGGCGGATGGTTTCAGGTTACCCTGCCATGGATAACAAGCGTTGGCTCAAGTGCTCTGTCTTATTTAGCAAGCTTCCTGAAATCAGCAGATCGCTATCCAAAATTCAACAAACACTAGATCATCTGATTTCCAAAGGCTCAAGCGGCTGATTCTCCCACCTTCCCGAATCCTGAATGTCACACAGCAGCATACAGATTGCTAAGTCGGCTGGGATTATCAGTGTTGCGACGATGCTGAGCCGCATCCTGGGCCTCGTCCGCGAGCAACTCATTGCCACATTGTTTTCTCGCACAGCCACAGATGCGTTTTACGTCGCCTTTCGAATTCCCAACTTGCTGCGCGACCTGTTTGCCGAAGGCGCGATGAGTTCTGCGTTTGTGCCCACCTTTACCGAATACTTGAAGAAGCGAGAGCCGAAAGACGCCTGGAGATTGGCTTCCAACGTTGTCAACCTTCTATTGGTGACGCTAAGCCTCATCACAATTCTTGGGATTCTTTTTTCCGAGGCGCTAGTCTCGAAGTTCGCCGGCGATTTCAAAGCGACGCCAGGAAAGTTTGAGCTGACTGTACTGCTGACACAGGTCATGTTCCCTTTCCTTCCGCTGGTGGCTTTGGCTGCGGCCGTCATGGGGATTCTCAACTCCCGCGGAAGCTTCTTTATCCCCGCACTGGCGCCTGCCTTATTCAATGTGGGTTCAATCGTTGTCGCTTCGGCCGTGTACATTTGGCTTCCGCAGTGGGGATACGATCCCATTCTGGGAATGGCGATCGGCACACTGTGTGGCGGAGCACTACAGTTGCTCGTTCAACTTCCTCCGCTGTTCAAGCAGGGCTTTGTCTATTCGGCGGGGTTGAGTCTGCGCCACCCGG
>JAKEER010000463.1 GCA_022616615.1 Acidobacteriota bacterium | reverse complement strand
GTTACTGCGCTTACTTTACTCCAAACCTCCCCCCAGGAATTCCTTCGCCCACAAAGCGCTAAACTCGTTCCTGAACCTTTTATATGCTTATCAAGTTTGTTAACTTTCTGACCCCTCACCCCCAGCCCCTCTCCCATTGGGACCCATTGGGAGAGGGTGGCCGAAGGCCGGGTGAGGGGTCAGTCTACAACGGAGACGCAACCTCGGCGGTCTGAGGTTGCTCGCTATGAATTAGCCATATGGAGATCAGAGGCCGATTCGGGCCGAGGACGATCTCAGCGTGTAAACCGGAATCTCCGCTGGGCACTTGATTCTGAGCGGGACAACGACTTTGCCTAGGCCTCGGCTGATATACATCTGGGTGCGGCCCGCACTGACAAAGCCTTCAAGGAATTCCTGGTTGGGTTGAGTAATGCTGTTCAGCGATTTTAGGCCAGGAAGTTTCACCTGGCCGCCGTGGGTGTGGCCGGCAGCGACAAAATCTACCTGATACTCGGTTGCCAGGGCGATGATCTCTGGATTGTGTGCCAGCAGAATTCTCGGCGCCGTCGAAGGCAGTCCGTGCAGGGCCTTGGCAACGTCGCTCTGGCCATAACTGTATTCGTCGACACCGGACAGCCACAACGATTGGCCTCGATAATCCACTCGCGCAGAGGCATTTCGCAACACCTGGATTCCAACCTTCCGCAACGCTCGGGTCACGGCATCGCCATCCACCCGGGTATCGTGGTTGCCCAAAACGCCAAAAACGCCGTGTCGGGCCTTCAAATCTCTCAAGGCCTCGGCCATTGGTGTGATGTACTTTTTCGACCAGGTAACATAATCGCCGGTAAGAAAAACCAAGTCCGCCCGCTGGCGGTTGGCCAGAGCCACCATGCGGTAAACTGCGTTGAATGAAACGTACTTGCTGTGATGAATGTCGCTAAGATGAACAACCCTGAAGCCGTCGAAAGCCGGCGGCAGGTTGCGCAGGCCGACGCTGTGGCGGGTAACTTCAATCTCCCGGTTGGTAATGAACCGCGGAGTCTGAAACTCAATTGAGAATAACGGAAGGCTGAAGGAACTAGCTGACTTGAGAAACGCTCTTCGGCTGACAGTATTCAAAGTCTGCAAAATCCCTTTCCTCCAGAAACTGGGCTCCTAAATCACGCGGGATTCTAGCATTTCTCGAAACAATCACCTAGCAGGTTTAACACGATCCCAGGCGCCGAATCAATGAGCCAGCCACGGCGCAAACCCGGTGGAATCATAACTTCTGGCTTTAACTACCAGCGTTTATTGAGGAGACGGCTTTAGTTCACCATGTCTAAGTCGAACACTTGGTCATTTGGGTTTTGGATTTCTTTAATCATTCGTGCTTCGTCATTAGTCATGGTCGTGACTCATTCGGCTCAAATTGAGTCTCCGTTGCATCGCCCTGTTTCTGGTTTGTCCAGGTTAAGATCGCAAATCTGAAATCTCAAATTTCAGATTAGAGATTTAGATCATTCAACATGCGCTGGCTTCGTCACTTGGTCTTGCTGGTTCTCGCGGGCGTCTGGTGTGCCCTATTACTGGCTTTCCCCTGGGCGATGCATCAGGCACCCGCACTGGGCGCAGCCACCGCCCTGTTCTTCTCACAACTCTGCCACCAGGATCCCAGCCGGTCTTTCGCCCTGGCTGGAATCACACTACCCGTCTGCGCGCGCTGCCTGGCGTTCTACCTAGGAGGACTTGTCGGAATCGCATGTTATCCAATGCCGATTTTCCGATCGAATCATTGCCAAGAGATAAAGCGATTCTTCGTAGCCTCTCTATGTCTCGTCGCGCTCGACGCCGGTTTTGACCTGGCCAGCATATGGCAGAATACGTTCTTCTCCCGCTCGCTGACCGGCGCCCTCTTCGGCGGGGCCTGCGGCCTGCTTCTGTCTCACGTCATCCAGAATGCAGACGTGCGCTCCTCACCCGGGCAAATGGAACAAGCGTCCGTTAACCATCCCTTCCCACCATCGCCGTAGTCTTCGACCAGCTCTTCTCCTCTCGTGAAAGTCTTCCTCGTGCTCGTCCTCGAACCCATGACGAGTGTGACGAGAACGAGGAAGAGGAAATCATCTTCATTTGTTGTGGCATCGCCCAGCGACATGCAGAGCTCCACAATGCTTCTTGCGATTCCCGTAGCGCAGAGTCCTCTAAGAAAGCGGGTCCACAGGAAATTGCTTGCCAGATCTTGCGCTGGCTTGCAGGGGGTGCTACTTTCTGAACATGGAACACGAAGGCTGCTTCGAGAGCCTGAAAGGACGCGACAATCAGGCGCTCACGTTGCGTTTGTTTGAAAGCATCAGCTCTTTCCATTCCGTGCCGCGCCGCCGCCAGAAACTGGCAAGGATTGCTTTTGCCGACTTTGAAGGGCACGTTCCGCTGACGATGGAAAGAGACCTCTCTTATCTGATTTCGGGCCTTAACGAGCTGCTCGGCCTAGTGCTGGATCCTCATCAATTTCCAGATCTCGCCCGCGAGCTGGGCGAGTATCTGCGGCACTGCGATTCCAATGGCCTAGCCATCCATCACTTTCTGTCGCGATCGGCAAAGCTGTGGGACGACATCCGGCCCAAGTATCAGGAGCTGAGCCGCCTGCAGCTCGCTGAGGGGCTGCGCAGGCAGTTTCCAGACCTGCCGGTCGAAACAGCCGATCGTCATTCCGGCTACCTGCTTTCGCGCTCGCTGGCCCGCTTGGTGCCACCTTTCCCCTTTCATGAAAAACCCGAGGCGTCGCCCGTCGTCGTCATTCGGGCCCAGGCCGATTTGTCCTGGAACCTGTGCGCTGATCCGGTAGATGCTTTGTCCACCCTGCAAACGCACTTTCCTGGAATCAACTGGAAGCAGGACTGCCGGACGCAAAAGATGTGGTTTGTCGGCGTTCGGCTGCTTTCCCAGTTCTCGCCCAAGACGGCCTCCGTGCTCAAGAACGCTCTGGATCAACTGGACCATTTGTCGACAAGCCTGGTCCAGAATCGCCGGAGGACGCTTCATCTCGTCTTCTTCTCGGAAGGAGACGCAGGCCTGTTCAGGTTCAACCTGCACCACTACGCAAAGATGGCTGGAACATTTTGCGAGCCGTTTGATTCAGGTCTCGTGGAGTTCCGCGCTGGCTATCCCGGCTTGTCGGGATTCGTTGAAGAGGAGATGCGTCACGAGATGGGGAAAAGTTAGTCTCTGGTCTCCAGTCTGTGGTCTCTGGTCCCTGGCGTCTGGCCTCAGGTCTCCTCGTCTTGAGTTGCTGGTATATTTTTGAGACTCCAGACCTGAGACTCTAGGCCAGACCAAGACTTCTGTTGAGCTTCCTTGCAGCCTTCAGCTATCATGCAGATCGTCGGCAGCGAGATCACCTAATTTGGAGGCAATTCCCGTGAAGATGACGCAAGGCAAACTGAAACGATTGAACGCAGTGGCAGACAAGAACGGTGTGATCTCGGCGGCGGCTATGGATCAGCGCGGTTCGTTGCAGAAGGCTATCGCCAAAGAAAAGGGCATCGAAACCAGCGCCGTCGCGCCGGCAATGATGTCTGAGTTCAAGGTGGCAGTGTCGCGCATATTGACCCCGCATGCGAGCGCGATTCTGCTGGATCCCGAGTTCGGGCTGGAAGCAGTCAAGGCTAAGGCTCCTCACGCCGGGGTGTTACTGGCCTATGAGCAGACCGGTTACGACCAGACCCAGGAAGGGCGCATCCCAACGTTGATTCCGAACTGGACGGTGAAGAAATGCATGGAGGCGGGCGGCGACTGTTTGAAAGTACTGCTCTATTACAGCCCATTTGAAGCGGAATCGGTCAAAGAGATTAAGCATGCTTTTGTGTCCCGAATTGGCGCCGAGTGCGAGTACTACCAGGTGCCATTCTTCCTCGAGTTTGTGGGCTACGATTTAGCCGGAGGCGATGAGAAGGGGCTGGAGTTTGCAAAGCAAAAGCCGGCCATCGTCTCTGGCAGCATGCAGGAGTTTTCCAAGTCCGAATACAACGTGGATGTGCTGAAAGTCGAAGCTCCGGTTAACATGGAATACGTTGAAGGCACTCACGCTAACAAGTCGGGTAACGTGGCCTACAGCAGGAAAGAAGCTATGGATCACTTCCGCCGCGCCGCCGATCTGGCCAGCCGGCCCTTCATCTATCTGAGCGCGGGTGTCAGCGACGAGGTGTTCCGCGAGACGTTGGAGCTGGCGATCGAGGCAGGCACGAACTTTGCCGGGGTTCTTTGCGGGCGCGCCACCTGGAAGGATGGAATCCCGGTTTACGCCAAAAAGGGACTGACGGCTTTCGAAGATTGGCTCAACGAGAGAGGCGTGCAGAACATCAAAGCGCTGAATGCAGTCTTGAAAGGCGCCCACCCGTGGTATGCGAAAT
Source organism: Acidobacteriota bacterium (assembly GCA_022616615.1). Lineage (GTDB taxonomy): Bacteria > Acidobacteriota > Terriglobia > Versatilivoradales > Versatilivoraceae > VFZK01. The sequence continues at coordinate 9,248 of JAKEER010000463.1, read as the reverse complement.
ACGGCGGGCTGGAGAAGATTCAAACGATGTAAAGACGGAAAGCAGAACCCGACCCAACTTTCAATTTTTTCACAACTTCAGGGTAGGCGCCGTCAAAGTCAGGAGTCAGCCCGAAAGCGGCGGCTAAGCGAGCAAGTTCCTCCGCAGGCCTTGGGGTGTCCTACCAGGTTTCATAGACCGAAGGTGCGACAATCCCGCGCGGTTTCAGCGAAACCGCTGTCCCCATTTATTAATGGGGGACTCTGGAGATTGGACGTTTTCCAGAAGTGCAGCGGCAGGAGGCCGCTGCTTCCTCTGAACGCCCTGGAAGGGCACCAGAAAGTAGCCCAGTGCAAGCGACGGGCAGGAGCGACGGGACCGCCGTTCCCCCCTCGCGCCGCCCCGGGTCAGCGTTCCGACCAATTCTTCTCCTCTCCCCCCGAATCGCCTGCCTTTGGGCGATTCGGGGGGAGAGGTCGGGAGAGGGGGTCGTTCGTTGCCGAGTGGCGAGTCTCGCGTTTCGTTGTTGTCTAAACGTTTCTCGGCACGAAGCGTGATTTTCGCAAATGAGCAGAGTCTTCCCCCTCACCCTAGCCCTCTCCCCCAACACAAAAGACGTGTTGGGGGAGAGGGAACAAATGGTGGGAATGCCGACCGTCTGACGCCCCGCTGGGGCTCTATAAGGAAGAAGCGGCCTCCTGCCGCTTCACAAATGTCCAGTCTCCAGATGTCCCCCTTTATTAAAGGGGGACTTTGACGGGGCCCTGAGGAACGGCCGCACTCACTGGAAATTACTAAAGTCGTTATGTAGCTTTGCGGTCTGGGACGGCTGTAAGCGTGGGTAGAAAGGAAAATAGTGAATAGTCGATAAACCAGAGCCCATGCAGTGGCCCGCGCAGGTTCTCTCCGCGTCAGAGCGCTTCCGTGTTCCCTTGGTTTGACATACGAATGAGCAAAACCGCTCCTCCACAATCGGTCAGGTCTCAGAAGAAGACTCCAAAAAAGAAGCAACGCTGGTGGCAGTGGCCCTGGTTTGTTTCTCGCTGGTCGAAGATCGCACTGGCTTCGTCAATCTTCGTTTTCGGCATTCTCGCCATCGTGCTGATGAGTGCTTACCTCAATTTCTCGCGGATGATCGACCGGAAATTGTCGGGCGAGATTTTTCAGAATACTGCCCGGGTTTACTCCGCCCCGCTGACGGTGTTTCGTGCCCGGGCCATTCGCCGCGGAGTGATAACCGACCATTTGAAGAAGGCTCGCTACTCGGAGAAAGGCAAAGGGTCGAGCAGCCGTGTGGGCGAGTACAGCGACTTGAAACGCAGCCTGGAGATTATTCCTCAAGAAGATTCGTTCTACGGCGCCTCCGGCGGCCGGGTCAGAATTGACTTCGATGAGAAGTCTGTTGTTCGCATCATCTCGCTGCCGGACCAGAACCCGCTAGACTCTTACGAGATCGAGCCGTTACTGATTACGAATCTGTTTGACAAGAACCGCGAGAAGCGCCGTCTCATAAAGTACGATGATGTTCCTAAAGTTCTACGCGATGCGGTGATTTCCATTGAAGACCGCCGCTTCTTCGAGCACGCCGGCTTCGACCCGGTGGGAATCGTTCGTGCCGCCTTTGTCGACATGCTGCGGTGGGAACGGGCCCAAGGGGCCAGCACCATCACGCAGCAAGTGGTCCGAAATTTTTGGCTTTCGCCAGAGCGGCGCATCATTCGCAAACTCAAAGAAATTTACATGTCCATCATTCTGGAGACGCGGTTGAGCAAGCAGCAAATTTTTACGCTCTACGCGAACGATGCCTACCTCGGACAGCGCGGGTCTTTCAGCATCAATGGATTCGGCGAAGCAGCGACGGCCTATTTCAACAAAGACATTAAGAGCCTCACGATACCGGACGCCGCCTTGATTGCCGGCATCATTCAGAGTCCGAATCGGTACAATCCCGTCCGGCACGCTGAGCGTGCGTTGCAGCGGCGCAACCTGGTGCTGCAGGCCATGCTGGAAACCGGCTGCATCTCTAAGACGCAGTATAACCTTGCAGTTAGCACCCCTTTGAATCTCGCTCCCGTGAGCATGGACGCCAGCGACGCCCCATACTTCGTGGATCTTGTCAAAGACAGGATGCTGGACAAGTATTCTGAAAAAGAACTGCTCAGCCAGCAATACCGTATTTTCACAACGCTCGACCTGGAGTTGCAGCGCATCGCCTACCATGCCGTCCGTGAAGGCGCCGAAAATGTCGACACCATCCTCGCGAAACGCCGCCAGCGCAAGGTGAAGCGGAAGAAAGGAGAGGCCCCGCCGCCCCTGGTCATCATTCCAAAAGACCGCGTGCAGGCCTGCCTGATCGCCCTGGACCCCCACAGTGGAGAAATCCGTGCGCTGGTTGGAGGCCGCGACTACGGCGCCAGCCAACTCAACCGCGTGACGACGGCGAAACGCCAGCCAGGGTCGATTTTTAAGTCGTTTGTCTTTGCCACGTCGTTGAATTCCGGGCTCCTGGAAGGGGCCAGTCCCGTGATGACGGCGGCTACCATCGTGGACGATTCTCCGACGGTTTTCGAGTTCGACGACAAGACCTATGAGCCCAACAACTACGGCGAGAAGTTCTATGGACCCGTGACACTACGCCGAACCCTCACCAAGTCATTGAATGTTGCCACGGTAAAGTTCGCCGAAATGACCGGTCTGGAGAAGATTGTCGCCCTGGCCAAACAGGCTGGCATGAACGAGAAACTCATGGCGACTCCGGCCTTGGCGCTGGGCGCTTATGAAGTGACTCCGCTGGAAATCGCCGGCGCGTATACGATTTTTGCGAATGCCGGCGTGAAAGCAGAACCCTCCTTTGTGCGCAGCGTCAAAGACTCAAAGGGCAGGTCGTTTGAGATCGCCGAACCAAAGCTCAAGCCCGTGCTTGATCCGCGGATTGCCTACCTCATGACCAACTTGATGGAAGGCGTCATTAATCATGGAACCGGCGCTCGAGCAAGAGGGATGGGATTCACGCCGCCCGCCGCCGGGAAGACCGGCACCTCGCATGACGGCTGGTTTGCCGGTTATACGAGTGGCTTGCTTTGCATCGTGTGGGTGGGTTTCGACGACAACCGCGAGCTCAACCTGGATGGCGCAACTTCGGCTTTGCCTATCTGGACGGAGTTCATGAAGAAAGCCACCACGGCACAACCCTGGCTGGCCAATGCGCCCTTCCTGCCTCCTGCCGAAGGCATCACGGCGGTGATGATTGACGCGAACACGGGCTTACTGGCGTCATCGGACTGTCAAGATGTAATCCAGGAGAACTACCTTTCCGGAACAGAGCCGCAGCAGAGTTGCAGCCTGACGGCACATGAGTGGCTCTTGAACCTCCGCGAAGCGCCTGCAGATGTCAGCTCACAACAGCCCTCGCCCGAGGAGCCCGGCAAGAACTCTCCGCTGGTCCCTCCAGCGAAGCAACCAAACGCCCTTAAACGGTTCTTTTCCAAGATTTTCTAGGCCGCCCAGCTCATGTTTGCCAGACGGCTTGACGATAAGCAAAAGAAGTCTTCCGGGCCATATTGGGCCAATTCCAGGAAACGCGAAGCTTTTTCACTGAAGGAATTCTGCCTGTGCCTCCGCTCATAAAGGACTATGTTGAGTTTCGGAAGGTGGACTATCTCCGCGCAGTTACCTCGTCCAGTTTCAACGATTGCATTCGAACCTTTCTTCCGACTGACGGGCTTCTGGAGCTGCTGAGCCGCATTCTCGAGTCGATCTCTAAGAAGATTGGTGAACGCAGCAAAAGCTTGCAAGAGCCCTCCTCGATCCTGCTCACCGGTGGCCACGGCGTTGGCAAGAGCCACCTGCTTTCAGTCATTTTCAACCTGATCAGCCAAAAGGGCCCTCTAAACCAAGGTTTCAACGACCCGCGCGTTCATTCCAACATCACAGCGGTCCGTGAAATGGAGCCGCTTTGCATTTGGATCGATCTCGCCGAGCAGACCGACGTTTCCCTTCCAGAACTTGTGCTCGCCAAAATTCACGCCGAGTACCAGCATCGGTTCAACAAACAGGTCATCGACCCGGTGGTCATCCCGGGCATCGGCACGATCAAGGCGCATGAGCTCATTACCTTCAACATTGCCGCCGAACGGCCCATTCTGCTCGTGGTGGATGGCTTGGCAAAGCGCGCGCAAAGTCGTGATGTCCAGGGCCTCAACGCCGACATCGAATTTCTCAGCTTCATGGGTTACAGCTCAAAAACCGCGCGCTTCTTCCTGATCGTGGCAGCGCACGAGGATTTCTTCTCTCCCAAGAGCCCGCTGGGCATCGACAGCACTCTGATGGCTCAGACACTGGAGAATTTCAAGATTGAATGGATCGACCGAGCCAGTGTCAAGGAGATCATCGGTCGCCACATTTTTCGCAAGAACCAACGCCAGCAGCAGGATGTCCGAAAGCTCCACGCCTTCATCAAGGCGAAGCTGCCCAACTTTCAATACTCGGAAAATGACTTCTGCGATGCGTATCCGTTCCATCCTTTGATCTTCGACGTGGCTGAGAAGATTAGAAGCAAGGTTTCCACGTTCTCGCTACTCGATTTCGTCTGCACGGTTTACCCCAAGGTCGCCAGCCATCGGGCCGTCAGCCTCATCACGATCGAGAACGTTTTTGATCGCGTGGAATACGAACTGAGGACCGGCCCTCAGTGCCAGCGCCTTTATCTAATTTATCAGGGGCTGGCAGAACGCGCCGTTCCCCGTCTGCAGGACCGTTACCGGCTTTGGGGCAAAATGCTACTGAAGGCAACCTGCCTGTTTACGCTGGCCGACCGAAATCCCTCCGTGCGCGACTTGGCGGATGCTCTCCTGCTCTTCGAAGACAGCGAGGGTCTAAGCTACAACATGGTTGGCATGCTCCTGGGCCAGATGGAGAAGGCCGTGGAGCAGGGGTTCACAACCACGGACGACCGGCTGGACCGCACCTACCGGCTGGGCGCGGCCGACATGCGGGAAGAGCTGAACAAATATCTGGCCAGCATCGCTTCTCAGATCCCGGATGCAGACGCGAGGCTGGCGGAAATCCTGCCAGCGGCGGCGCCGGATATCTTCCCAGACTGGAGGTTGGGGCGGGAACTTGCCAAGCATGCGCTGCGCGAAACCCCTGTCCTGCAGGCGTTTTGGCGGGGCACAGAGCGTTTGGGCTGTGTGCTTTTTTCTGAGCGTTTTTCCCCAGCGCGGGCGCATGATCCAGACGAACCTACCGAAATCGCCCAGCTCGCGCGATGGCTGCCCGCAATACTCGAACCCTTTCAGCCCAGCGAGCCTGCTGAAGCCGCTCCCGTCGCGGACAAACCGGCCCGGGAATTGGAATGGCTGCTTTGGATGGAGCCCATCGGCCTTTCACCGGAAGTTCAAGCGACTCTGAAGCCGTTCAAGCCAACCGAAGTCCATTGGTTGCCAGCGCAGCCGTCGACAGAAGAAGCCACCTCGCTCAAAAAGGCTCTGGCCCTGCGCCTTACCGAGAAGTCTGCCAGCAGTGATTTTGCGGAATCGGATTTGAACCTGTTGCGAGAAGAGATCAAGAGCGCGATGGCCAACCTCTTCCGGGAGCTCTATCTGTTCCGAGGCAAGATCATCACCGGAGCCCGCACACAGTCATTTAACCAGGGCCACCTGGAGTGCCGGTCGCTACGGTCGTTTGTCAGCTATTTGTTCAAGCCAAACCTCGACCAGCTCTATTCGCTGCATCCGGATTTCGGCGGCGAGCAGCTTACCGAAAGCCACGTCCTGAAAATCACCCGAGGTCTGTTTGCAGGCCAGGATCCCACCAATCAGGAAGTGCAGCGGCTCGCCGGGAAATTCGCGCTGCCGCTGGGTCTGGTGAGCCAGACCGACGGCCTGTATGAGTTGAATCTCACGCTGACGCCGCCTATCTTTCTAACCCAAGTGAGCCAATACCTGGAAAGCCTCGAAGCCGTTGAGAAGCCCGTCCAGTCCTTCCACCCAATGCTGCACCGTTCACCATTCGGTCTGACCCAAACTTCGCAGCAACTGATTCTGGCGGCGTTGGTAGCCGATGGTCAAATCGAGTTACTGGATCCAGCCACCAACACAACCATCAGCCGCGAAAACTTCGCCTCGCTCGAATCGCTGCGAGACTTCACCTGTTTCAAACGCATTCCCAGCCATAAAGACTATCCGTTGGAGATCCTCACGCAGTGGTGCCGGCTCGTAACAGGCAGACAGGAACTTTCCGACATCTCGACGAGCCGCGGCCGCCAAGCAGCTCTCGGCGCCTTGCAAGAATGGCTGCGCGATTGGAGGCAACTCGCCATCTCGCGCCGGGTGGAAAACCTGCCCAATGAGTTTCTCACCACGCAAATGTGGCGCAAACTCACGTGGACGAAACAGCGCTTTGAGAAAGTCGCGGAAACAATCGAGTCGGTTTTCCAGAAGGAAACAACTTTGATCCAGGGGATGGGCAAGGTCATCGATCTGTTTGCCGAGAATGTAGGGTTGCTTGAGAAAGCTTCCCGCGATCTCGTCGAGCTCTCACATTTCATCCAGTGGATGGAGCATTTCCTGGCGGCTCGAAAATACCTGCTCGCATCAGAACGGACGCGGCATCCGGCGATTGAAGAAGCGCGGCAGAAATTACTGCTGCTGGTGGATTCTCCGCACGACTTGGTGAACGGCGACCGTCGCACGGAGTTTGACACAACCTTTCGAGAGTTCAGCGAGCAGTTCATCGATTACTACGCCACCCAGCATGACCAATGCGTGGGGCCGAGGGGAAGGTTCGAGCAGCTCGTGGAGCTGGAAAGTTCTGGCGACCTGCGCAATCTCCAGTTGCTCACAGCGCTTCCTCTCGGCGACTCCAGCTATCTGGACTCTCTCGACGAGTGGCTCGCCGATTTTCGCGACCACCAATGCGTCCTGCCCGTTCGCGACCTATTGCAAGAGAGGCCCTCCTGCCAGTGCGGGTTCAAATTGTCTCATCCCCTAGATATGGCCCAGATCGTGGAAGATCTAAGAGCCTTTCTCCAGTTGGGCATCGGGCATCACAAGCAAGCCCTCACCAGCTATCGCGAGGCCATTGAGTCGCGGCTCGCGCAGAATGACGGCATGCCCCAAAAGACAGCCGAGGGCATTCGCGCTCTGCTCGAAGAAGGTGGTCTGCCCGAGCTGACGCAGGAGATGATTGACAAGGTAAACTCTTATCTCGACCTGCATTTGCTCGAGGAAAAACTAGCGTCGCCCCTGCCGGTTATTGCTCCCTCAGGACGCGCCAGCAAGCGAGAATTACAGTCAAGGATTCAGCAGTGGCTGGATACTCTTTCGAACCAGGAAGGGGTCATTTTCTCGTTGAAGGATTTCTGAAGCAGCACTCCCACCGCTTGGCATGACGTTTCGCATTGGTTTCTCCTTACTGTCAAGTTGGCTGACGCCCTTGCCCCCTAACTTGCCCCAAGGGCTGACCCCAACTTGCCCCAACTTGTCCACGATGAAGCGGAAGCTGCCAGCGTCGGCGCGGCGGCAAATCGTCAACTCGCTCACGCCAGCCGCCCGTGCCGTCTCGTCCACCGTCGCCCTCTCCACCTCCGCGCCGCACCTCTTGCACCACGCTACCTGCCTGCCGCCCCGGCTCCTGAAGATCAAAGTCCGTTCGGTTTCTACGGTGAACTTCACGATACGCTTCAGCTTTTCACAAGAAGTCTTCGGCCAGCAGTTGCTGCCGTCCCTTGGCCACCGTGTGCGGGCGGATCGATCCGAAACTCGGCCACCTTCACGTCCCCGCCATGCCCCAGCTTGAGAGATCTGCAATCCCGCACACAGCCGGCGTTGCTTCTCATCCAGCAGGCTGTGAAACAGCGCCCTGGCCGCCCTCAGCGAGTCCGGCACTCCGGATCACTAGACGGTCTTGTCTCAACCCGCCGGCCTACGGTGAGCTGGAGACAAAGGCTGCATCGCCGCTGCGCTCCCCAGCGTGGCCGCCGTCACTGATGATGGCATAGGTGATGAACGCGTTAGAACCTCCGGTCGGGGTCACGCGGGCGTAGGCTTGAGTGGTTCCAGCCGCATACCGCGCCAGCGGGCTTTCAAACTGCATCTCCCGCGCTGGGGCGAGGGGAGCCGAGGCTCGCTACTGTTGTGTGTCAGACCAGCTCGTAGAAGTGTCACTATGATCACTTGCTGGCGACGAAGTTCAAACTCGGTCAAATTTGATAACTCCCTCTCCCGTTTGTGGGGAGAGGGGTGAACGCTTGAGAAGCGTTCACAAGGCCGGGTGAGAGGGCAGCACCCAACGGAGCCACGGCCCTCGGCGTTTGAGGTTGCTCGCTACAATTTGCAATCCTCAGCTAGTAGATTACTTCGTAAGAGCCAATGCGCCTCACTCGGGCTTATGATGACTTAACGACTGGGAGGACACCATGAAACAAGCAGCGGAAGCACCGGTAGGGTTGACTCGTCGCGGTCTTTTTCGAGCGCTCGCTGGGGCCACGGGAGTGTTCGCTGCCAAGACAGGAACGCCGGCAAGCTCGGCCCGCGAGGATAACATCTACACCCGCGTGCTGGGCGTCCGGCCGCTGCTGAGTGTTCGCGGCCATACGACACTCATCGGCGGCTGCCGGATGCCGGCCGAGGTCTTGCGGGCGATGGCGGAAGCCAACGACTATTTTGTCGACATGCACGAGCTGAACGCGGCCGCGGGCAGGCGGATCGCCGAAGTGATGAAGGCGGAAGCGGTGCTGGTCACAGCGGGCTCGTTCTCTGCCATGATCCTGGGCGCAGCCGCCTGCCTGACCGGGACCGACCGCTCCAGGGTAGATGCCCTGCCACACCCAACCTGGGCCAAACGGGAGTGTCTCACTCAGAAGGCCCATCGGTTCGACTACGACCGTGCCTACCGCGCCGCAGGGATGACGATGGTGGACGTCGAGACCAAGGAACAGCTCATCAACGCTATCACCGAGCGGACAGCCATGCTGGCGGTGCTGGCGAGCGTGGAGTGAAACGCGAGGCCCGGCGTCCTGCTGCCTCAGGAGTTCGTAGAAATCGGGAGGAAGGCCGCCGTGCCGGTGCTCATCGATGCGGCTTCGGAGCTCCCTCCGGAATCCGTTCTGACTCGCTACACGACCATGGGAGCCGACCTGGTGGTCGTCAGCGGCGGGAAGGGACTCGAAGGGCCGCAGTCCACCGGGATTCTGGCGGGCCGGAAGGACCTGATCGAAGCGGCGTCGCTGAACCACTCTCCCAACACCGCCATTGGGCGCGGCATGAAGG
>JAKEER010000462.1 GCA_022616615.1 Acidobacteriota bacterium | reverse complement strand
CGACGCGGGCAAAGGCGTGCTGGAAGTCGCGGGCCACCAAGGTGCGCACCCGCTGCGCCTTGCCGTAGTAGGCGTCGTGGTACCCCGCTGACAGGGCCCACCCCTGCGCGGGTGACGGCGGCCTCAGCCTGGCGCTAGTCAGCAATGAAAAATGTTGGACTTCCGTTTCCGTTTCGTGCGCAGGCCGACGCGAAGTGTCACCGGCGCGAGAAGGGGAATAATTCCCCATTTCATCGAGACGATCTAACCGAGTTCCGGCCTAAGCTCGCTCTGTACAGGCTCCGGGGCACTGCTCGTCCGCGCTCCTTTCTCTGTGGTAAAGTCACTCGCGCCACCGATGATTGACGCCGAGCTACTGTTGCGAATCCTGCACCGGATTGACCAACTCTCGGAGCGCCCAGCGGGATCGCCCGCAAAGCGTATCACGACAGAATCTTTCGTGGACTTGGTAATCCCAGCCCAGCCACGGGCCGAGGCATGGGGCCAAGTGAACCGACACTTGGAGTTTCTTGCTCAAGAAGGACTCATTTCAACTGCTGGGCAGGAAGCGTTTAGCGAGAAGTACCACGGGATTTCAATGACTGCCAAAGGCCAGGTCTACCTCCAACCAGAGCTTGCCCAATTCACGGGCCCCGTGTGGGGACAAGTTGTAACCATAATCGAGCAGCACATACACGAGGCACCAGTCCCGCGGGAGCAGAAGCAGAGCTGGATTCACAAGCTCCGAGAGGCAGTTGCAGACCAGTCGGCGCAGTTGGTCACACAGGTAATTTTCGAGATTCTCCGCACCGGCCTTCTGCGATGAATCCCAGGGTGGCGACGCGCTACTGCGAAACAATCACTTGGCAGCACCCCCGACGGCGACCGCAGTAGTGTGGCTTCTGTGCTAGGTTTGTGCTAGGTATCGAACACGGTGGTAAAATGATCTTGAACCGGAACTGCCGGCCTGGAGGTGTATGGTGAAAATAATCACCGAATACCTAGTGCAAGCGTCCCCGCGCTAATTGTGCAGATAGCGGACGGGATGTTGTCAGCCGCGCCAGGCTATGGCCTCCGCTGCCTTGCCGCAGGAGCTTTACTCTTGAGACTGCGCACCCCGGCAACGTAGGGGAAGACCTCCCCGCGGGGCTTGTATAGCGCACCGGAGCCATCAGCTCCGAGACTGCGCTTGGCCTCTTGGCAATCCTGGTCGTTGGGAAGAGCTGAACGCTTGGAGTGGGCCCAGTTCGAGCAGGCTCGCAGCCCACCGTTAAGGGGCCGGGCCACGAGGCTGGCCCTGAAAATTTCTTGGCCCCTTGAGCTAAAGAGTAATTAACCGAAATGGACATCGGAGGGCGGACGATGGCCGAGCATGAACAGGCGTGTGATCAGGATGAGCGTGACCAGGATGAGCTGTTTCGAGCTTTGCAAATCGCTAGTGAATACTATCGACACGGCGAAATGCTAGTCCAGTCAAGAATGTACAATTTTCTGTTTGCTGTATCGGTGCTACTACTCGGATGGGCCACGCTTTATTCGAAAGAGCCGCCCTCGCCGACGATAATCCTTCAGCTCTTTGCTGGGACAGCTCTGTTCATAAGCTTGGCCTTTTCAGCTTGGGGCAGGCGCGCCGAAAAATTCCAGGCTCTCCACAGGGATCGGATTCTGGCTTTGGAGAGCAAGCTGCCAGAACCCCTGAAGATCATGAACTCCATAGCTCAGCTCCAGCAGGAAGGAAGCGTTCGCCGGCGTTGGGAGAAAGATCAGAAGAAAGAGATTAGGTTTCGATGGTATGAGAAACACGCAAGAGCGGGGTTTATCGCCGTTGGAGCTCCACTCGCACTTGCCATCGTTTCATTCGTCCTTTTGGTCTTGTCACCTTAAAGAACGGACACTCCCTGAAGTCCGGGCGAGCCGCTAAAACCCTTTCTACGAAACTGGTTTGGGGATTGCAGCGTTGAAATCTAAGTTTGAAGCTAGTAGGCACGAAGTGATGATTTGCTCGAAGAAAGCGTTGAAGGTTATCGGGGCGGAAATTGCACGGAGCCCGGCAGTACCTCCATGACTAGGCGGTCGGAAGTTCACGCTGGGTGAGAATCGGCTCTGCCACAGAATGGGTTTCTGGCATCGGGTTTCTGGCATCGGACTGCTCTCCTTCCCCCCAACTGCCTGACTACTCGAGTATCTTGCCGACGTATTCAGCTAGTGTCATTGCGCTTCTCACAATGAATTCGGCGTCAGCTCGCCGGAAGTGTCCTGCTTGGGAAGGGTGATGCGCGATGTTCGTAACTCGATAGACGGACTTCAGGTGCTCCAACAACAGCACCGCCAGGCTCTCGCCAATCTTCTCCTTTATGTGCTGAGCTACGAATGCTTCAAGTTTGTCGGGGACATGTTGTGGGCGACCCGCCAGCTTCCTGCTCCGCGGAATTGCCTCAATCGCATTGCGGCAGTGAGCCACGGCCTTGTCCCACTCACCCTGATCCAGATACTTTTTCGCGCGCTTCAATTCTTCGACTGTTAGCGGTAGGCCCCTTGGTTTAACAGCTTCCGGTATGCGGATCTCTAGCAGTTCCAACTTGCCGTATCCAAGAGTTGGCAGAATCTTTTCGACCCAATCGGATTTCGGGATGGCGAATCCAAGTTCGCCACTTTCGGCAATGTCAAACCCTATCTGTCCATTCGGCTCATGGAGTGCAACCAGCATTCGGAACTTGAGCGCGCCTTGCAGGTTACCGGTGCGAGATTCCTCCATCCTACTTAGCTTGAATTGGTCGAGCGGAATTTCTAGATTGACTTGCCTAACGTGTTGGTAGCTTGCATCACGCACCTCGACCCCAATCTCCTGAAAGAATGATGAGATTTTGTTCTGCGACGCTCCAAGTAGGTAGCCCGTCAGCACTAATGCACTGACCGGGCTGTCCGTCCACTTGTTTTGGGCATGGAAACGCCGGTATGGACGAATAGCCAAATCGAGCACAAAGCCTAGTCGTGGATAGTCAGGAGCGCCCTGACCGTAGCAGTTCTGGACTTCGAACGAAGCCTCTGCGATGCTGGTACTACCAATCCTGAGATCGATCTTTGGCACGACTCTCCGGCCCCCTTAGTATTCCTGCCATTTTGACTTGTCAGGTGGCGGCTGTCGGGATTCTAGCACGTCGCTGGTTTTGGAAGGGATGGAGTTTTTTTAACTCGCGACCTTAAGGTTTCCAAATTGGCTCGGCTGGTTTGCGGGCTTAGGCTGCCGCCTGGGTCGGGATTTCCATTTGACGACGGAACTCCTTCAGTGTTGCTGAGCGGAGCCGGATCGCGGCCCTCACGCACCAGGATTCGTCTGACTCCTCCCACGCGAAACGGAGCAATAACTTGCGGACATTGGACGGGATGCCGATGGCTTCTATTGCCTGTGCCTCTGACAAACGCCCCGGGCCGACTAGGTTTCGGAAGAAGCCCGCGTCCGCGATGGCGGCCGACTGAATCCCTGCGACCGTCGCATCGGGAAGCGCACGGGGTCCGAAGCTCTTCATAGGAAAGCGAGTTACCATAGTCAGCGTGTGGCGTGCAAGGCTGTGCTAGATTTGTTCTAGGACACCAGCAGAAACAGCCCGAAGTGGGCGACTCGCATCGGAGGCTCGGCCTAGATTTTTGTTGTACATTAGGATGGTACGCACCGATGGTGTCGTACCCCGAAGGGGGCTCATAACCCAAAGGTCGGTGGCACGTTGGAACAGCGGGGGTTATCCGCATTCTGCGTCTTTTCGGGACTCGGGCAGTGGTTTGGCTTTTCGCCGTTTGCACTTTCCCCCGCGCGCGTGGTTCGCAGCGCGCGGAGGGGTTTGGGGTTTCCTCTCAGAAGTTTTGCACAGAATCCACAGGCTCAGCGGTGTACCCCGTGGCTGCAAGAGAAACAGCCCCAGAGTAAAGGGGAGAAGAAGAGGGAGAAATGTGTCCACCCAGGGTGACAAGGTTGTCATCCTTGGTTCACACGCCTGTCATCTAAGCTGACAACCTTGTCCTCCTGGGTGACAGCGCCCATGAACAGGGCCGGGTTTATGCACAAGAGGGGCGACCGTCGTCTACCCCGGCTGCGCCGCAGGATGATTCCTTTGCCGATCAGTCGCTCGAGCACTCGATAAGCCGTTTGACGTTGAATCTTGGCATCGGCGGCCAGGCGCCGAACCTTCCGCCGGGACCAACCTGACTCCTTTGTGTCCATCGCCAGGACCACGACCACCCCCACTGCGAATTCCGTAGTGGTGATAAACGACGATGGTAAGTCCCGAAGCCACCGCAACAGTGCCAACGCCAGCTTCCCGCCGCCTGGGTCAGCCTGTTCGGGCTTCGTGCTCGCCCCCGGCCAGCTCGCCCGGTTCGGATTGAACGCCGCCGCGACCGCCCGCGCCTCTGCGGGATTGCTGCGCCGCCCGCTCACGCTACCTCCGGCTGCCCGTTTAAGACGCGCGCTGGTTGCAGCCCTTGGCGGATGATGCGCTTGATCTCGCTCCGGGGGATCCGCACCGCGCGGCCAATCTTGACTATGGTGATCTTTCCTCGCAGTCTCCAGGCGCGCACCGTCGCTGGACTGATGTTAAGGGCCTCCGCAGTTTGATTTATCGTTAGCAGTTCGCCTGTAACCATAAGCATCCCTCTTGACAAGTGGCAAGTGATGTACTAGAGTTCTTACCGCAAGTCAACCTTCCGTG
>JAKEER010000461.1 GCA_022616615.1 Acidobacteriota bacterium | reverse complement strand
TCAGGCGTGAATGGAAGTTCTGTGATCATGAGGCCACTTTGACTGTGTTCTCTGACAATCGAAAATTTGCCCCGTGGGGTTTGTTTGGCGGGGGTAGTGGCGCGAGTTCGAAATATATTCTCAATCCCGATGAGGAGGGCAAAGAGCTACCGTCAAAGATCACCCTGAGCTTGAAGCCCAATTCTGTCATTAGCTATCGGACTCCGGGAGGCGGGGGATACGGACCCGCTTTAGAGCGCGACCCTGAATTGGTTTTATCCGATGTCATTAATGGCAAAGTCACGCCTGGCCGGGCTCGCGACGTTTATGGCGTGATTGTGGACCTGGAAAAAAGGCTGGTAGACCCCGAAGCCACTGCTCGCCTTCGAAGGCTGATGATGGGTTCAGCTTAGATGCTGGCCAGGCCTCGATCGAATAGTCGCACGCCAGGTGCTTTGGACAAATTTCGTCCGGGATTACTGAAGATTGAGGGTCGAGCAAATAGTCTGGTGTTCTAACGTTAGAGCTATATAGAACGATGATGTGGGTCCCCCTTTGAAAAACGGAGGACTTGAATGGAGAAGACGGCGGATGCGGTAATCATAGGGGGCGGAATTTCCGGGGCAAGCGTGGGGCACTTTCTAGCCAAAAAGCGCTTCGGAAAAGTTGTGCTTTTGGAAAAGAAGAAGCTGGGCGCTGTGGGTACGGGACATTCGGCGGCGAACGTGCGCACTTACTACTCCAACCCCGTGACGGTCAAGTTCGCCTGGCGCGCTGTGCAGATGTTTGAAAATGACCGGGAAGAGCTTGGGGGAGACTCCTGTTTTCGGCAGATCGGTTTCTTGCTTTTACTGGGAGAACAAACGGTCCGCGCCGGAAGCCAGATTCTCGCTATGGAAAAATCAAACGGGGTAGAGGGGGTCCGCGAAGTCTCACCTCAGGAGATCAAGGAAGTTGCCCCGTCACTCAATCTGGAAGGAATAGAGAAAGCAATTTTCGAGTCGCGCTCGGGCTACGCGGATCCGACAAAGACCACTCGCAGCCTGGTGGAGAAGGCCAAAAACTGGGGACTGATTGCCTATGAAGGAATCAGCGCGATCGGAATCCAGCTGAAAGATAGGCGCGTGGCCGCGGTTGACACCGAACAGGGGCGAATTGAGAGTCCAGTAGTGGTAAATGCGGCTGGACCTTGGGGTCGGCAGGTTGGATTGTGGTTGGGCCTTAACTACTCTCTGCGCTGGAGCCGCGAAAGCGATTTAGTCATGAGTCTTCCTGCTGATCTCGGACCGCTTCCGGTCGTCTCCGATGCTCATCTGCGTTTCTACTTCCGGCCGAACGCTGATGGCGAATTGCTGGCGGGGCTCGGCTTTCCCAAAGAAATCGAGCCACTGGATATCGACAACTATGACGAGGCGTTGGATCCCAAGACGCGCCATCGCATCGAGCAGCCGCTTTTTGAGCGCGTCCCGGCGCTGCGTTCAGCCCGATTTCTTCATGGCTGGGCATCCCTGTACGACATTACGGACGACTGGCACCCACTCGTAGGTCCTGAGCCTGAGATTGAGGGATACTACGCGTTCTTTGGCGGCAGCGGCCACTGCTTTAAGCTTGGACCACCTCTGGGAGAAGCTCTCGCCGATCTGATCTCTGGAGATAAGCCGGAGATTGACATTGGCCAGTTGAGACCAAGCCGGTTCATTCACGGACAACCTCTTTCTTCGGCATGGGGAGGAGGGAACCGCGCCTGACAGGCTGGCTCGCGTCAAGGAGTCAAATCAGGATAAGGCCTGCCGCGATAATCAAGAGATTTGTAGGCATGTCGACTTTGTTCAGAAAAGAGGCAGTTCAAATCCAAATTGGGGTAGCCGGTTATTCTAAGATTCCGCTGCAAAACCCCCCTCATTCTTGAAAACAGCGATTTCGTGGGGGATCTAAACGGTCTACCCATCACCAGAAAATGGCAACCTAGGGCAAATGTGCGACACAAAACTTTTCGCATTTCTAGTAAAACCACGCAGGGTGGGGTTTTGCAGCAGAATCATTCTAAGACCACCTACCCTAGCAACGTCCCCTCTGGCAATGAACTTCAGACTTCTGACTTTCCCAAGAGGTAGAGGAGCTACCACTCCAGTCAGTCGTCCGAGTGAGCAACAAGTAGGCTAGCTGTTGATGTCGGAGGTCACTGAGGAGGAACCCGTGATGAGACGAGCCGGCTGGATAATGGCTAGCCTGCTAATGACCACCAGTGTTCGCGGCGAGATCCCAGGCAGTCGACCTTTTTACACTTTGAAAGCCTGGTCGGGGGTCGAGCTGATCATCGTAGGTGTATCGCGGCTTAATCCGACCGATGAAACCAAGGTGCTGGTCGATGAGCATGGCGCGCACCTCAATACAAATCAGGAGTTCATCTACATGGCGGCGGCTCGAGATTTCAAAGAGTTTACCAGCAAGGCGTTGGAGACTCCGATGGTACTGCGCGCCGACACTCCTGAAGCTGCCAGTGCCGGCTGGCACCAGAAAGCTATCTGCCGACGGGCAAGAATTGTCGGTGACCGTCGCGCACCAAACCAGGCACAGCAGCCTGACGATCGCCCTGGATCCTCGTTATAACCGCGTGCCCCGCTGGATTCCGACGTGGCCCGGCCAATCCGGGCGGCTATTCGGATTATGATCGCGAGCAACCTTTTGGCGGCCGGACACTGAACGAGGTGCTGAATAAGCTAGTTGGGAAGGTTGATGCTTGCCGCCCGTCGTACTACGTAGTCACCTACGAAGAGCTGGCGGAGGTTGTGGTGCCGCTCAAGTTCCAGAAAGTCTCCAGCGGGCGGCGCTTGTACCACCCCAGACGGCTGGGTGACATTTATTTCGTTATGCTCGGCGTTTCGCCCAGGGAAGACTGGCTTGGAGATCCTGACAAGCCGACGGACGCCATGGTAATTCGGCGTGCGAAGTTCGTTCCACTCGCGAAATGGCCTATGGCTATCTATTCATAGCGATGGAGACAGGACGTGACAAGACGATGTACATCACTTTGGACACGCCGAAGAAATTGCCAGTAAGCAGCGGAATACAGCGCACTACGGCAGACGGACAGGAGGTGTTGCTGGGCGTCTGGCATAGAGAGGATTCTAGTCGCTTGGTGATCCAGCTCCCGCAGACTTTTCAGCGCACGCCGCATTGGTGGCCGGTCCGTTGGGGCGGTGGATACAATCCGGGAGACTATCCAAAACTCAAACCCTTTTGCCAGCGCACCGTTGAAGCGGTGCTCCAGAAGTTGGTCTTGTCCCCATCTGGGGACTATGTGCCTAGCTGGTACACAGTCTCGTATGTTTCCGGAACGCCAGAACTGAAGGGTATGGACCCGTGGGTTGACATTTCCTTACAAGGCGATGCCACCTGTACCTTCGTCATTCCTTCCCGGACTGAGGAAACTGCACAAAAGATGGCTCGAAACCCACAGTAACTTGACTTCAGTGCTCGCACGGCGGTAGTGGAGTCGCGAATCCTGTTTCTGAAGTGGACTGTGGAACTGGTCAAAGGAGGACAAATGAAAGCCTTGGTTGTGGGGAGTCTGTTGCTCGGTCTGGTCAGTAGAGGCGAACAACAAGAGCGGTTTTCGTACTGGCCTGCGCGAGAGTTGGTGGGGTATGGGGAACGGTTGGCCCCTAAGATGGATTCAGACAAGCGTGGCTTGGAAGAACTTGCCAACTTTGGAAGTCATTCGGTGTTGATGGTGTATCGGGAATCGAGTGCAGATCCAGTGGCGCATGACGGGACGGACTTTTATGTTGTCCAGAATGGGAAGGCAACCCTTGTCTTAGGAGGCGAATTGGTTGAGCGCAGGCGCAAGAAGCCTGGCGAGTTTTCGGGAAGTTCGATTCGGGGAGGCAAGAGATTTCAAATCCGAGCTGGAGATGCGATCAACATTCCGCCACAGATGCCCCATGAGATCATCCTGGAACCTGGGGAATTCATCACGTACCTTGTAGTAAAGATTCCCTAATGTGGTTCTGAGCGCTGGCTGCCCGAAGGAGTGTATTCAATGAAGAAGTACTGTCTCCTGCTGCTGATGCTATTGGTTTCTTGTGCAAGACAGGAAGGGAGGCATGTCGTGGGGAAAATGCAGCTCGATCAAGCGATTCCTGACTGGGTGGTGTTTCCCGACAAGGAATGGCAAAGGTTGACACCTGAACAAGCCTTTCCTGATGAGGGCCCCAGCCACATTACTGGCAGCATGGCGGTGAGCAACCGAGATGCTTGGAACGCCTGGGTCCTTGCGATGAACAAGAAGGTGCGTGGGGCCGCTTGGCAAGGAGAGAATCACAGCGACGATAGCTGGGGTGTGGCGATTACCTGGGGCGGATACTTGCTCCAGACTTTTGGCGATCCTGAATACCGTTTTCAGACCGCTTCTCTCGGCAAGGCTTTCACAATGGCCTGCCTCCAGCTGGCTCTGGACGAGGGTCGCATTGCCAGCGCAGAAGATGTGATCAAGAATTACTGGACTGGTGAGGGTCAACTCAATTCATCCCGCAAGTATCTCAGCAAAGGTCATCATACCCGTCTGAGCTTCCTGCATCTAGCGCTTCACACCGGCGGTTTCCCTGTGACGAATGGATACACCTGGCAGAACTGCAAGAACTATGAGCGGGTCGCACCTTCCTGGGCAAACTGCACAGCCGATCCAGACTTCGACAACTATGCCCATGCCGAGCCTGGGACCGTCGAAAAAAGCTACAGCAGTGGAGGCTATTGGCGACTCGCGCAGGCATTGAC
This sequence comes from Acidobacteriota bacterium, assembly GCA_022616615.1. Classification (GTDB taxonomy): domain Bacteria; phylum Acidobacteriota; class Terriglobia; order Versatilivoradales; family Versatilivoraceae; genus VFZK01. The sequence continues at coordinate 1,124 of JAKEER010000461.1, read as the reverse complement.
CGTGATCTGGAAGAAAGACCTCAAAAAAGTCATGGACGAAAAGCTCTTCAGCAAGATGGGAATTCCACCCGACCGCTGGGATTGGATTCCTGGTCGTACAGTGCGGGAGGATGCCAGGTGGTATCCTCACATGCCTGGGTACGGCCTTTATATAGACCCCCCATACGAAATAGATGGTGCGGTGGTGCGAGGAGGTCCAGGTTGGGTGGTCATGAGTGCAAAAGACTTAGCGCGTTTTGGCCTCTTAATAGCAACCCGCGGAATTTGGGGACAACAACGCTTGATCAGCGACACTCAGTTACTAAGAGCGCATGCAGGTGGTAACGGCAGTTTTGTCGCTGGCATTGGGCAACAGGTTATGCTGTCGTTTGGCGAAGTTACCAGCGCAGGGATTGATTTTCTCGATATACCAGTTCACCTTTTTATGGGCCGACGGCCTCAGCCCTCGTCGACCAACATAACGAGTAGATAGCTCATTGCTACACGAAAAGTTCAGCCAGACAATTTCGCCCGTTCTTGAAAACCTCCGGGACTAGCACGCTTTTTGCGTCTGCCCGGCTCGCCCATTCTCGAAGCCCAATCGCAGATCGCTTGACCTCCTTTTCACCTTTGGAATCTGCCAGAGCTAAAAAGACCAGCGGATGACAAAAAGTCTCCTTGTTGACCTCAAGCCTCGTTCGGGTTAAACCCCGACCATCCCTTCCATATTGATGTGCTCGGCTTCCTTTTTGGATCCTGCTCCTCTGGAAGAGAGCTTTCTTCGATCCGGTCTCGATACGGACTTCCGTGGGACACAGCGGTCGAACTTCTCATTCGTGAATCATCATCACCAGAAGTCAATTCATAAAAGAGGTATTCCAAATATGAAATGGGGTAGACAGGTTGTTTTGAGGTGACCTACTCTTGAATTCAACATCCTAGCAGACAAACTCGGACAAAACGGGAAGTCCAAATATGGGACGAACCACCCGATTGGGGTCAGTTCGGTATGTCGATGCCAAGCAGGCCTTTTCCCGGTCCCTTACGCTTCAGCCAGAAGGACCTATTATCGTGTGGTTCCAGTGCACCTTGATAATAGCTCTCAGCGCTGCTCTTTGCGGGGTCACTGATGCCAGCAGTTGATG
>JAKEER010000460.1 GCA_022616615.1 Acidobacteriota bacterium | reverse complement strand
TCTGCATTGAAATTGCAAACATGCTCTGGAGAGCCGTGTGCGGGAAAACCGCCTGCACGGTTCGGAGGGAGGGGCGGCTAACGCCCGCCCCTACCCCTATCGCCCCATAGCTAAAGCACTACTCGATAACCAATAGTCAATCGCCTTCCTCGGGCTGTTATTCGACTCTGACTCAGGCCTGACCGGCCGGCCTTGGCTTGCTAGACCCTTCTTACACCATGTCTGTTTCTGCTCCGACCGTTGCAAACAGCTTGCCCAGCCGGGCTGATCTCACGCCCGAGTGCATTCACTGCGGCCTTTGCTTACAGGCTTGTCCCACCTACATCGAGCTCGGCAAAGAAGCCGATTCGCCGCGGGGCCGCATTTACCTGATGCGCGCCCAGCAGCGCGGCGCCATGCCGGTTTCCGAAAGCTTTGTCCAGCACATCTCCGCTTGCCTCGACTGCCGTGGCTGCGAATCGGCTTGCCCTTCCGGAGTGCCTTACGGAGAACTGGTGGAGAAGGCGCGCGAAGTCATTGAACACAGCGCCCGCAGGTCATTTTGGGTGGAGTGGTTCCGCGCTTTCGTTTTTAGAAAAATGTTTCCCTCGCGGCGCCTGTTGCGGCTGAACTTTGACATGCTGCGGTGGTACCAGCGCAGCGGAGTGCAGAGGCTGGTGCGAGGCATCGGCGTTCTCAAGCTCTTTCCAGGCCATCTGGCTGAGCTAGAGCAATTGCTCCCAGACATCCGGAGCAAGAACGAACACGTCGCCCTGGGGACCGTTTTCCCGGCACAGGGGGGGAAAAGGTTTCGCGTCGCGGTGATGACCGGCTGCGTCATGAATGAGATTTTTGGAGACGTCAATCAGGCTACGATCAGAGTGCTGCAGCAGAACGGCTGCGACGTGGTGGTGCCTGAAGAACAGGTTTGCTGCGGCGCTCTACACTGCCATGCCGGCATTATGGATACGGCTCGTGAGCTGGCGAAGAAGAACATTGTGGCCTTTGAGCAGGCAGAGGTTGACGCCGTCATTTCCAATGCTTCAGGTTGCGGCGCCAAGCTGAAGGAGTACGGCATGCTGCTCGCTGGCGACAGGGGGTTTGCCGAACGCGCAGTGCACTTCAGCCAGAAGGTGAAAGATATTGCCTCGTTCCTGGACGCGCTTCCGACTCTGGCAAAACCCGGCGAGTTGAGGCTCCGTGTGGCCTACGATGATCCCTGTCACTTGCTGCACGCGATGAAAGTGAGCCGTCCCCCACGAAACGTTCTGCGCGGCATTCCAGGCTTGGAGCTGGTGGAGCTGTCCACACCCGAGCAATGTTGTGGCAGTGCCGGGATCTACAACATCACAAATTACGAGCTTTCCATGCGCATCCTGCGGAGGAAGATCGACGACATCCGGGGCACCGGCGCCGATGTCGTGGCCACCGGAAACCCAGGCTGCATGCTGCAGATTGCCCATGGGCTGCGCCAGGCAGGTCTTGACCAAATGAAAGTGATGCATCCGGTGGAACTGTTGGACCAAGCTTACCGTTGTGGACAGTGAATGCGGATCCGCAATTCTTCGGCTTAGCAAGATCATCAATTTCTTTGCTGCTTAGGGCGGTGTTGCTATGATTCTGCAGGAGGTTCCGATGATGGGCACAAGAGTTCGAGCCACCATTGATGATTTGTATCACTTGCGCAGAGACGGCAAAGCTGAGATTGTGAATGGAGAGTTAGTCTTGATGTCGCCAACGGGAGGAAAACCGGGTCGTGCAGGCGGCAAAATCTATGCCAGTCTAGACCAGTACGAACAACAGACGAAGAACGGCTATGCGTTTCCTGACAATGTTGGATTCCTGGTGAACTTGCCGAATCGTGATTCTTTCAGCCCTGATGCCGCTTTCTACACGGGACCGGTTGTGGATGAGGATTTTCTCAAAGGCGCGCCGGTGTTTGCCGTCGAGGTCAGGAGCAAACATGACTTCGGCGATCGAGCGGAGCAAGAGATCGCAGCCAAGATCGCCGATTACTTTGCAGCCGGCACGCTCGTCGTGTGGGATGTCGATGTGCTCAGGAAGCACGTGGTTAGAGTCTACCGGGCCAGCGACCCGCAGAATCCAACGGTCTACCATCCAGGAGATGCTGCCGAAGCGGAACCGGCGTTGCCGGGTTGGAGACTAGCCGTGAATGAATTGTTTGTTTAGTGTGAGTTCCCTCCGTTCGACAATCCGGCGTTCCTGCCCGGGTTGCCCGCCTGAGCCGGGTGTCTTCGGGCCTCTGAGTCGCTGCGAGCCAAACAGCCATGAAATCCGTCAAATACTCCAAGTACACGGGCTTCGATTGGGGTTCCCTGAGTCTCGAAGATCTGCTCAACAAGCTGTCTGACTACCTGCTGCAGAGCGGCTTCTCCAACGACCGCTATGGTTACCCGCAGGCGGGCCAGGATCATAATCTTCAGGAGTTGCGTGATGCCATCCTCGACGCGTTGCTGAACCAGGGCTTGCTGCCAGACGAGATGATGGGAAAGTTGATGGAGTTGCCGCCGGAAGAGCAAGACGCGAAGCTCTCCGAACTTGTCGACGCTCTAGTTCAGAAGCTGCTTCAGGAAGGCTACATTTCGTTCACAGACGAGTCATTTCCAGAACAAGAGGCTGAGTTTCCGGGACAGGGGTTTGAAGACTCGGAACCTGGACAGGTACGCTTTGAGCTGACGAACAAGAGCATCGACTTTCTTGGTTTCAAGGCGCTCAAGGACTTACTCGGGTCTCTGGGCAAGAGCCATATGGGCCGTCACGACACGCGCGACTTGTCCAGCGGAATCGAAAGCAGCGGAGCGTCGAAGTCTTACGAGTTTGGCGACACACTGAACCTGGATGTCAGCGCCACCCTGCTGAGTGCCGTGCAGCGCGAGGGACTGGGTGTTCCGCTTAACGTGGACTATCGGGATTTGATGATTCACCAGACGGAGTATCTCAGTTCCTGCGCCACGGTTTTGATGCTGGATTGCAGCCACAGCATGATTCTTTATGGCGAAGACCGTTTCACTCCCGCCAAGCGCGTGGCGATGGCGTTGTCGCATCTTATCCGCACGCAGTATCCCGGTGACACGTTGAATCTCGTGTTGTTCCACGACTCCGCTGAGGAAGTGCCGCTCAGCCAGTTGGCACGCGTGCAAGTGGGGCCTTACTACACCAACACTCGCGAGGGCCTACGCCTGGCGCAGCGCGTTCTAGCGCGGCAACCCAAAGACATGAAGCAGATCGTTATGATCACGGATGGCAAGCCGTCGGCACTGACCAGGGAAGACGGGCGCATCTACAAGAACGCGTTTGGCCTGGATCCTCACGTGGTGGGCGAGACGCTGAAGGAGGTGGCCAATTGCCGCAAGTCTGGCATCCTGATCAACACCTTCATGCTGGCGCGAGATCACGACTTGGTCAGCTTCGTCAAGAAGGTCACCGAGATTTGCCGCGGCAAGGCCTACTTCACCACGCCGTTTACGCTTGGGCAGTATCTTCTGATGGACTATATGCAGAAGAAAGTTCGGACGGTGCATTAGGCGCTTAGGCGCAAACTTGAAAAAATGTTTTTCAAGTCGAGCTAAGCTGTTTGTTTTCAGCTGCCCCGAAGGGCCACGTTTTCGGCGCGCAGTCGCCGAAAACGCCTAGCCTGTTATTCTGGGCGTTACGAGAATTTTGTTCTCGTTTCCCCGAGGTCTGAGAGCCCGAAGCGCCAGCAAGGGCCAGTCGCACTCACCCTCGCTGGCGCTTCGGGCTCTCAAGGTCTTCTAAACCTTAGATCCCAGTGCCGCGCGGGTCTCGCCTCTTCCCGCTCTCAGGCTCCCGCCGCTCGGGCTTTCCCTTTCGGCGCAACACCTCCCGTGTTAGCAGGCGCCACTTTCTTTGTGACAAACAGAATGGCTGACCCGATCAGCCAACCGGCCAGAGTCAGAATGGGCGCCGCTATAGCCAGATGCGCACCGGCATGGCCCCACGTTTTGCCATCAACATTTCCGCTGAATTCCGGGATGCTATAGATGTTGTCATGGCCAGTAAC
>JAKEER010000054.1 GCA_022616615.1 Acidobacteriota bacterium | reverse complement strand
GCTAGTCGCCGCTTGCTACCGCGCGCGGTACCGTAACTGCTTTGGAGTCAGAGCCTGGTGTTTCCGTACCGCGACCGGTAGGGAGCGTCTTTCGAGTTTTTGAGCATCCTGCTAGAGGAGCGCAGAGCCAGCGAAGCATTCGACTATCTATACCTTGTGGCTCTGAATGATGGATCAGTACAACCTGACTTACAATGGCGAAATCAGAGACGAACTCGCAAGGGAGATTTCCGCCGCGCCAGTGTGCGCGTCAGAAGGCTGAGGTGTCCTTCCATCTCGGCGGACTAGACTCGCTCGGGCAGTTTTTTGAAGAGTCAATTGTTACCCGTGACCTCAGTGAGTGCGGCGGCAGTTTTGCCTCCAGCCATCCTATCCAGGTCGGTTCGACGCTCAAGCTGGCCGATTCGGCCGGCTTTCTATCGCTCATCCGCATTGCGTGGAGCCGCGAAACTGGCCAGAGCGCTCAAAACTACGGCTTCTGGTTCGTGCAACCGCTGGAAGAGTAGCTTTCCCTCATTGCGCTTCATTCCCAACCCCGTCCGTTGTGACCTTCTAAAAGGCAGCCGCAAGCAGCACAAATCTGTTGAAAAATCCGCGGTAGGTAGCCTATCGTCAGCCTGTTCTTGGCGCCTCGCCCGAGACAACGAGAGTGAGAGCCGGTCTCCGGACGGCGACCGCTTTTTGGATGTCGACCGTCGCCGTCTCGAGGCCGGCTCCCACCTTCTAATTTCAGTCTTGGCTTTTTCAAAGGAGCCATCCATGCTCCTGCGGAGCACCACAGAGCATGAAAACGATCAAAGGAATCCCCTCTCGGGAGGGGCAAGGGCCGTCAGGCCCTGGGGTGGGTTGTGGAATAGGGAACGAACCCACCCCGGCGCTCCGCGCCACCCCTCCAAGGAGGGGATTTTCATGGGAGACGAACTTACTGGATCCGGAGCTTAGTCCATGGAAATTCTGACGAACATTCCTCATGCCTTCGCTCGCAAGTTTCTGCCCGAGTCGGTTGATTTCTCGGCGTGGACAAAAATCGAACCTTTCTTTCAACAGTTGGAGAGCCGATCGCTCGAAACTTCCGAAGCGTTGGAGTCCTGGATTCAGGATCGCAGCGAACTAATGGATGTGATTAACGAAGAGGGAAGTTTGCGCTACATCCGGATGACCTGCGACACAGAAAATAAAGAGTTGGAGACTGCCTACTTTCATTTTCTGGAAGAGATTTCCGAAAACGTCAAGGCAGCTGACGACCAACTGAAACGACAGTTCCTGAAATCTCCTGCCCGGAGGCAGTTGGAGCGCGAGCGCTTCTTTGTCATGGACCGGAGTTTTCAGAATGACGTGGATCTGTTTCGCGAGGAAAACATCCCGCTGGAAACCGAGGAGTCGAAGCTCTCGCAAAGCTATCAGAAGCTGATGGGTTCGCTTACGGTGCAGTTCGAAAGCAAGGAGCAAACCCTGCAGCAAATGGGTCGCTACCAGGAGTACCCGGACCGTGGGCTACGCGAGGCGGCGTGGAAGGCTGTTGTGGAAAGGCGCTTGATGGAGTCGGAGAAGCTGGAGAAGATCTTCGATGAGCTGCGCACGGTGAGGCAGAGAATCTCGGCCAACGCCGGGTTTTCGTCCTATCGCGAGTTTGCCTTCAAGCAGCGCGAGCGCTTCGATTACAGCGTCGAGGACTGCCTTCGCTTCCACGAAGGCGTGGAAGCCGCGGTAGTTCCGCTGGCAAGGCGCATGGACGAGCAGCGCGCCGGAGAACTGGGCATTCCGCGGCTGCGCCCCTGGGACTTGAGTGTCGATCCCTTGAACCGCCCGCCGCTCAAGCCTTTCACAGAAGCGACCGAGCTTGTGGAGGGATGCGTGAAGATTGCCGGGAAAGTCGATCCTCGCTTTGGCGGCTTCATCCGCACGATGCGCGACGAGCAGCTGCTGAACCTGGAAAGCCGCAAGGGTAAAGCGCCCGGCGGTTATCAGTCTTCTTTGACGGAAGCCCGGCTGCCCTTCATCTTCATGAATGCGGTCGGACTGGACGGCGACGTCCGCACGCTGCTCCATGAAGCCGGGCACGCTTTCCACGTCTTCGCCACTCGCGACGAGCCGCTGGGGCACTATCGCCATGCACCCATCGAGTTTTGCGAAGTGGCTTCCATGAGCATGGAGCTGCTGGGCGGCGAACAGCTCGAGGTGTTTTATGCGAGCGCCGAAGACCTCAAGCGCTCCCGGAAGAAGCACCTGGAAGGCGTGGTGGATATTCTTCCCTGGATTGCCCGCGTCGACGCTTTCCAACACTGGATCTATACCCATCCTGAGCACTCGGTTGAGGAGCGGCGCCGGCACTGGCTGGATCTGCACCGGCGCTTTGGCGGCCTCGAAGACTGGAAGGGATTCGAGCTGGCTCAAGCCACGAGTTGGCATCGTCAACTGCACATTTTCGAGCTGCCGTTTTACTACATCGAATATGCCATCGCACAACTGGGAGCGCTGCAGGTCTGGATGAATTCCAAGACAGACTTCGCCGGAGCGGTTGCCAGCTACTGGTCCGCTTTGCAACTGGGAGGCAGCCGCCCGCTACCCGAGCTGTTCACCCGCGCTAACATCCGGTTTGACTTCGGCCCATCCTCGTTGAAACCGCTGATGGAAGCGGTGGAGAAAGAACTGAAAACGATGTAGGATAGGTTCCAGTTGATGGCAAGTGCTTGGAGTTATCTTTGTTCTGGCTAAACCAGGTTGCACGGTTGGCCGGTTGCCTAATGATTGTCTCCTAACAATTGAGCTGATGCTGCCGCCCTGGCGGACTCGTTGAGCTGTTTTGCGCCTGAAAGACGAGCCTAGCCAGGAGTGTTTCCACTACCTCAAAGGCGGCGCCTGGGTGTCAAAGCCCGCAGCTCACTCCCTTTAATCCCTAAAAACTGAGCGTATTGTGCAGCGGTGTTCGATCACGACGCTGGAGCGTGATGGACCGCTGCCAGGGCTGCGTTCCGAGGCCTTCGTGTTTCGGGCAGCCCGCGGCGCTTCATTCAAACTAGCCAAGGGCTTCGCCCTTGATGATCCCCATGGCAGTGACCTTGAAAGCCCGAAGCGCCAGCGAGGGTAATGGCGACTGGCCCTCGCTGGCGCTTCGGGCTTTCAGACCTAGCGGAAACGAGAACAAAATTCTCGCTGTAGCACACATAACCGTTCGCACGGCGCTTGCGGAAGGAACCTTGGACGAAGGACGCTATGAAAGTTACAAAAAGCTGCGGCGCGAGCTAAAACATCTGGCTCTCAAGCAGGATGCCTGGGAACAGCGAGCCGAGAGGCAGCGCTGGAAAAAAGTATCGAGGATGGCCAAGGACCGAGCCGCAATGAAAAAGGGAGGGCGTTAACCTTATAGTGGCGAATCGGGTACAGAGCCACCCAGCGAACGGGTGGCTCGACCCTGCAGAAGCGTCAAAAGAAATCAATCATCATCGTCGTCATGGCGCCGATGACCTCGAATCTGTCCGCGGATCTCCCCTCCGGGGTAAAGATTGGTGTGAACGTTCACGTAGCTGTTACCGCTTCGGATTGCACGGAGCATCTCCGCGAACTCGCCGGCGGCAATTCCTTGGCTAGCAACCGCAGTGACGTCAGATGCGACGATGTTTCCAGTCACGGTTCCTGAAACAGGACAGGCAGGTTTGTTTCCGCCACCACACAGAAACGCCATGACGCCTCCGTTTACTGAGCGCTGGCCAATGTGAATATGAGCAGCGGACACAGTGGCGCCCGTAAGGTTCGAATAACTCAACTCATAGCTGAGCATGTTGCCGTCTTCATTGAGCTTTCCAGTAAACTCACCTTGTCCAGTTGTGGAGATGGCTGGGACCTCTTCAAAGCCGCTCAGTCTCGCCTTGAAATTACCGCGATTTTTTTCACCCGTGACTGACCTGCCTGGAGACATCAATGTCACTGCGATTACTAACGCCAATCCTAGATAGAGTTTCCTCATTAGGCTTCTCCTATTGTCTCTTGTCTGAGACTGTTGAATTTTCTACTGAAAATACTTGCAGTTATGATGACCTGTGAATTTGAGACATGTCAAGAGCGAAAACCGCAAGAAGCCCTGCTTGTCGCTTGAACTGTCCGTTTTTCGTTCTGAATGAAGCCCGGCTTGCTGGGCTTGCTGAATTAGCCAACTTCCACTTGGACCGGATTGTCGAAGGGTTCGCGCAGTTTTGGGTGTGCCACGGACTTGTGGCGACTCGGAGCCGGAGAGTAGGCCAGCGGAATGAGCCTCGCTGAAGCTTCGCCAGCTTCAACCGGAATAATCCGAATGCCCGCCCTTCTGTTATGATTTCTCACGTTTTGGTTCCAATCCGCTTGGCTCCAGGGTTGAGCTACGCTGCGGTTCGGTCTGGATGCCACGGTCTTGCCGTTGCCTTCTCGACCCCAGAAGAGGAACGATACCCATATGCGCGTCGCCGCCTTGTTAACCCCGTTGTTGCTCTTGGGAATAAATCTCGAACTGACAGCCGAGAATTGGCCGGGATTCCGGGGTCCGACAGGACAAGGGATGTCGCGCGAGAAAGGCTTGCCGCTCGAATGGAGCAGCACCTCCAACGTGGCTTGGAAGGCGGAGATTCCCGGCGAGGGTTGGTCTTCTCCAATCGTGTATGGCGACCGGGTGTTTGTCACAACAGCCACAGACGGCGGTATCTCTTGCCGTGTGATCTGCCTGAAGCGGCAGACGGGACAAATCCTGTGGAACAAAGAGGTGATTCAGCAGACGCCGAAACGAAAAGAAAAGCGAAACTCTTACGCCACGCCAACGCCAGTTACCGATGGGAAGCGCGTGTATGCCGTTTTCGGCGATGGGACCGTGGCGGCCCTTTCGATGGAAGGAAATGTGATTTGGACTCATGGTGACTTCAAGTTTTACAGCCAGCATGGGCTGGGGGTCTCGCCGATTCTTTATCGCGAGTTGGTGATTGTCCCGTTTGATTGGAGCAGCGAGGGAGAGGACAAGAAGGTGGGCTGGCAAAAGCCTTGGGACAAGTCATTCATTCTGGCTCTGGATAAGAAGACCGGCAAGGTGCGCTGGAAGGGACAACGCGGCCTTTCGCGTATCGGTCACGTAACGCCAAATATCTTGAGAGAGAACGGCCGAGATCAGTTGATTAGTGGCGCTGGGGACGTTATCCAAGGGTTCAATCCCAACACCGGCGAAAGGATCTGGTGGGTGCGCAGTCAGGGCGAAGGTGTCGTGCCGTCAGTCGTCATCGGTGATGGGTTGATTTTTACGGCCTCCGGTTTCGAGAAACCAACTATTCGCACGGTTCGAACCGGAGGCAAGGGCGAAGTCACACAGACCCACCTAGCGTGGGAACAGACCAAGAATGTGCCGAGTGTGCCCTCTTTTGTCTATGTGAAGCCGTATCTCTTTGTGGTCACGGATGGCGGCGTTGTGGCTTGTTTGAAGGCAGAGACGGGGGACTTAGTCTGGCAGGAACGAATTGGCGGGACACATGCCGCTTCTCCGATTTACGCCGGCGGGAAGATCTATTTCCTGTCGATGGAGGGCGAATCGGTCATCATCGAAGCGAAGCCGGAGTTCAAGCTGGTGGCGCGCAATTCGATCAACGAATACTGCCAGGCATCTCTGGCTGCCTCCCAGGGACAGCTTTTTATTCGCTCAGAGAAGAACCTTTACTGTATTGGCAAGGTGACGGGCTCCAAACCGTCCCGCTGGCAGGGCAGCGCTCATTGATGTCAACTTAAGGCGTTTCGTCCACTACCGAGACGACTGACTAGGGCATGGGTAGCCACGATTGGCGTGCTTTTCGTCAATCGTGGGCCCGGTCCTGCCTTAAGTTGACATCAGTGCGCAGCACTTCGTCCGGGGTAGAGCAAGCGGCTTGATAGCGCCGTTGCGGAACATGAGGACCGGCGAGACGAAACCGGTGGACAGCCGGGACCTGTGAGAAAATTAGAAATGCCGGCGCCCTTCGCCCCGCTTGGGAAGAGAGGGCCGGAGGCGTTGCACGCAGTCGCGATTCCGCTAATGAAAGCCGAAGACGGTTGCTGGACATGGGAAGACACGCAGCCCGTCATAGAGTGGCAGTCGCCCTCACCCCCGCATCTCCCGCGTTGGGGCGAGGGGAGCCGAGATTCTTGATTTTTCACAGCTCCTGGGTTGAGTGGTGGAGTTGAACAAAGAAGAGATTCAGAAGTTCCGGAGTGTTGTAGAATGGGCTTCCAGCACCTCAATGCCGTTTTCTATTATTTTCAGGAACACCTACAGGAGGTGGCCAATGCCCAAGTATCTCATTCAAGCATCGTATACCTCGGAAGGCTCAAAAGGGCTCTTGAAGGAGGGAGGGTCCAAGCGGCGCGCCACGGTTGAACAACTGGTGGAAGCCCAAGGGGGAAGCCTGGAGGCATTCTATTATGCTTTCGGTGATCCTGATGCTTTCGTGATCGTTGACCTTCCCGACCACGCTAGTGCTGCAGCTGTTTCTATGGCCGTGAACGCCAGCGGAGCAGTGTCCCTGAAAACCCAGGTGCTCCTAACGCCCGAGGACATCGATCAAGCGGCAAAGAAGACAGTCAAGTATCGCGCACCTGGTCAAAGGAAATAACTCGCAAGCTCTTGGGACCTCGTTTTCCTCACCTTGGGGCGGGTCCGGGGCTGCTTGGCTTCGGACCAGCCTCTAACTCCTCGTGTCATCTGGAACATCATGATATCAGAGCATAGCGGCAAGCGTCACTGCTCCCGCTAATGCACCAGCTGCCAAAAGGCGCCGTTGCCGGCGGAGTCTCAAACTGCAAAGCGCACCCATTTCTTGCCGGCCGCATCGAATGGAATTCGGAAACGGTGACTGCCGAACGGCGTCTGATCGGTGGCTGAAACGATTTTTCGATCCGTCTTCGCGCCGGCTCCTGCGAAACCTGTCCTCGCGAAAGCGGGGAGCGGGAGTCCAGGACTCGTGACCAAACTGGATTCCCGCCTACGCGGGAATGACGCTCATACCATGGCACCTATTTCAAAACCCCAAGCGGCGGGCACATTAAGGCCAGACATATCCCTCGCGCCAAATCCAAGAGACAGCCGGACGGCGAATCGCCGGTTGGCAGGGGTTTTTGCAACGCTGCCTATGTCCCAGCCAGCAGTGCGAGGATCTCGTCGGCGTGTTCTTCCGGTTTGACTTTGGGAAACACGGCGGCAATGTAACCCGATTCATTGATCAGGTAAGTTACGCGGTTTGTTCCCATATACTTTCTGCCGTAGAGCGTCTTCTCGCCCCACACGCCGTAAGCCTCGACGATTTTCTGGTTAGTGTCAGCCAGGAGGGTGAAAGGCAGTTTGAACTTCTCGGCGAAGGTTTTGTGTGACGTCGCGTTGTCTACACTCACACCCAAAATTTCAACGCCCAACTTTTTGAACTCCGCGAAATGGTCACGAAAGGCGCAAGCCTCTTTGGCACAGCCGGGAGTATCATCCTTCGGGTAGAAGTACAGAACAACCCTCTTGCCGCGATAGTCTTTCAGCGTGACCTCTTTTCCGTTTTGATCTGTCGTGTCAAAGTCAGGCGCTTTCGCTCCTGCTTCCAGGAGAGCCATCTTCGTTTCCTTTCTTGGCTAGATTCATCTGGAGTTTCTATTTCTGCATTATTTAGTGGGCGTCAGGAAGACCATCAGTAGCCCGACCGTAAGGAAGGGCGTTACGCCTCGGCTGGGATGCCCTCCCTTACGGTCGGGCTACTGATAACGCTGACGCCGGCTCCGCCAGCGCCTACGAATTGGATGTTTTTCTGGCTCCCCTGAGATCAGGAGGGGATGTGCCGCGCAGCGACAGCGGTCGAGTCGCGACAGCGGTCGCGCAGCGGCACGCGGGTGGTTTGAGGGAGGCAGTTCAACTCCGAAATCGCTCGTCAATCTCCACCTGATACCCGCTGGCGAGCCGGTTCGATTCATTAGCCATTCCAACCACAGCCATCAGTTCAGCAAGCATGGCATTGGTCATGCCGGCTCTCCGAGCTGCAGCCGTGTGTGAAGCAATGCAATAACCGCACTGGTTGCTCACACTCACGGCAAGGTAAATGAGTTCCTTCGTCAGCGCATCCAGCGCTCCGGCGGCCATAACTTGCTTGACGCTTTCCCACGTTCGCCGCAACGTCACTGGATCATGAGCCAAAGCCTTCCAGAAGTTATTGACGTAATCAGTCTGGCGAGTGGCCATGATGTCGTCATAGACTGCCCGCACTTCTGCACTGGCGGATTCGTAGCCAATGAGACCGAAGGTGGCCATGTCGCAACTCCTAATCGTCCTCGTCGTCGTGCTGGTCCTCGTCCTCGACCAAAGCCGGGGACGACAACGAGAACGAGGATGAGGACGATATGTTTATCCTTTAGCGCATCTCAGTCGAAATCCTGTAGGGTGTGTTCCCCTTTTGAACGCACCTCAATGGGTACGGGTATTCTTAGTGCGTCCAAAAGCCGGACGCACCCTGCAGTTTCCCACCACACCCGGCCCCCCGATGCCAACTCCCCTGAAGACAAGGAATTCTGGCAAGCAGGCTGGCTACACAGGAGGCCGCCGTTTGGTTAAGCCTAAAGCGTCTTCGATGGCAGCTCCGACCTTCAAGATGAAAGCTTCTCGGAAGCTAGGGCCAATAATCTGAAGTCCCAGGGGCAATCCCTGTTCGTCAAAACCGCAGGGAAGCGACATTGCAGGCACACCCAAAACATTGACAGCTCGCACTAACCGCGTGGAAGCGATGCGAATGTCTTCCGTTTCTCCAAGATCGATTGTCATCTGGCCGATCTTCGGCGCGCTCGTTGGTGCTGCCGGGGTAAACAAACAATCCACTTGTTTCCACACAGATTGGAACTCCTGCCGCAGGACGCGACGCATTCGTTGCGCATTGATGTAATCAGTGGCAGGAATCAACCGGCCCTGGTCGAGCAAAGCAAGAACATCGGGGCCGAAGTCCTCGCGTCGATGCAGATAACGTTCCATTGTAGCGGCGGCCTCGCATAGCAGGATGATTCGCCCCACGGTATTGAGATGAGGGATGTCTGGAACACGGATGGTAGCTACGACCGCACCTGCCTCCTCGGCGAGGCGCGCTGCCCGTTTGACTGCGCCTGCGACAGCTGAGCTGATTCGTTCGAAGTAAAAGTTTTCTGGGAGGCCAATGCGAACGCCCTGAATCGTCACTGGCTCGGGAGGGAGGTATGGCTCAACTAACCGACGGCTGGAGGTTTCATCTCTTGGATCGAAACCAGCCAGCGCATTCAGCGTCAATGCCGCATCGCGAACGCAACGAGTCATCGGACCCATGTGGTCTAGTGAAAAGTCGAGGGGCAGCACTCCGTAGCGGCTCACCCGCCCGAAACTCGGCTTCAATCCAACCGTGCCACAAAACGAAGCCGGAATACGAATGGATCCGCCGGTATCGCTACCCATCGCCATTTGCACAAGACCAGCCGCGACTGCACTTCCCGAACCCCCGCTCGATCCGCCGGCGATCCGCTCCAGGTCCCAGGGGTTTCGAACCGTGCCAAAATGAGGATTTGCTGAAGTAACCCCGTAGGCGAGCTCGTGCATGTTCGTCTTACCCACGATTACAGCCCCGGCGGTCTTTAAACGTTCCACCACGGCAGCATCGTGCGCCGGAAGATGTCCAGCGAAAAGCTTCGATCCACACGTGGTGGGAATTCCCACGGTGCAGAAAACATCTTTGACAGCGACAGGAATTCCCTGTAGGGGCCCGCGATCCAGTCCAGCGGCCAAGTCCTGGTCAGCCTGCCTGGCCTGGTTTTCTGCTACTTCTTCAGTAACGGTGATGAAGGCTCTTAGACTGGGATCGAGCGTTGCGATTCTTCGCAGCGAGTCACGCGTTAACTCAACTGAAGAAACTGTTCTTTTTCGCAGAGCCTTAGCGGTTTCCTGAATGCTCACGAGTGCTCCTCGAAGGAGGGGAGGATGATTGCTGGCTCGATATCATGAGGAAGAGTTTGGATCAACGATGCGAACTCACCTTCCAAACCTTGTAGATTCGCCCGCACCTTTTCCAGTTCGGGCTCAGGGATCTCCGGAGCAAGACCTTTCGCGATCAGTTTCCAGTCTCTTGGCATGTAGGTTTCTCCTGCCACATTCCTGACTTCACTATAGAGCAGTTACTTCTGTCGCTAAACGTTAATAACCCTGAGAGTGGAGCCCGGAATGGCGGAACGCCTTTGGTTTCTCTTAATTAGTTTCTGTCGCGAAAGTCGGGAAGCAGCACGGGTGTGGAGTTGAGCCCCAATGCGATTCTCGGCTCCCCTCGCCCCAACGGGGCCAACGGGCAGAGGGGGTCGGCGGTGAGGGGGATCGCCGTCAGTGACAGATCCACGCCGTCGCCAACGGATGCGCTTCTTGAGTTGTTTCCGAGAATCGCCGCCGCGTGCACCCCCTCACTCCCGAGCCCCTCTCCCGGGTTGGGGAGAGGGGAGCCGAAATCTCGCGAGGGCGGCAACCAGTTAGGCTTTTCGAGTTTCGCGACAGAAACTAATATTAGTCTGTTAAGTGTTGATCGCGTGGCGCATACATCGGGCTTTAACAACATAAGCGCCGCATGCGCAAGATGCCCATGCCAGGTGGCACGGGCGTCCCGCCCGTGAAGATTGGCTTCACGACTTAACAAAGTAATACTAATTAGTCAGTGCAAAAGTAAGAAAGCGTTTAATGTTTGTAGTACCGGCTTTAAGCCGGGCCGCCTAAAGGCGGTACTACAAACGGGGACGTAGCTATGTGCTCCTACTTATGCTCCCATTAATAGCCAACACGTTTCCGCCAGCCACTATAGCAGCTTTAGTATGGGATCGCCGCCGAGGTTGGTGAGGCGTTTCCTTCACGGCCAACTCAATTTTCAGGTTTTAGCCACACCTCGCGCAAGGGCAAATACTGAAACCCCAGGGGACTGACCTGCAAGCCTTGGACCCGCCGATGACAGACAACAGAGTACTTTACCACCGACAAGGGAAGAACCGGAGAATCACGCATGATCAACGTCTCGATTTCGCCATAGAGCCGGGCGCGGCTGTTGTCGTCAAGAGCCTTCTGCGCTTCAAGCAGCAGCGCGTCCACCTTGGAATTTGCGTAGCCAAATGGGTTTGCCGGGCTTGTCGAGCGGAAGAGCCGGTTCAGCAAGGCATCAGGGTCTGGGAAGTCCAGCTGTTCGCCGAGGAGGAAAAGTTGTGTCTTACCCGCGTAAATCTTATCCAATAACTGAGCCATCGAGGGCAGAGTTTTCACTTCGACGGCGAACCCGGCAGATTCCAGTTGCGCGGCCATTCGCGCCAGAAGCGCCGTCCGGGTGTCGGAGACCTGGGCGTGCCAGAGCTCTAGCTTGAGTGGCTGCTTCTGCCGCCGTCTCAGTAAATCGCGCGCTGCTTGCGGGTTGAAGAGATCTGGATGCGCCCCTGGGTTAGAGCCTAGCAACGAGGCGGGCAATAGCCCGTGCGTGATGCCATGGTCGGGGTCGCTTCCCAACAGGTCCGCCTTGTTGATGGCTGAAACCACGGCTTTGCGCACGCCGGAATCTCGCATGAGCCGGTCTCTGACGTTCATTCCCAAATACATGAGACGCAAGACCGGACGGCTCATGAAAACCCAGGCAGGTTCGCGCTGCGCCAGAGCCACTTGCTCGGGTGGCACGAACGACAGGTCCAGTTTTCCGTCCAGAAAGAATTGAAAGCTTTCACTGGCATTGAGAGCCGGAAGCGTGGCAATTCGAATCGCGCCGAGGTGGGGCCGGCCCGCGTAGTAGCTGGGATTGGCTGCCAGCAGGATTTCGGCGCCTGTGTCCCATCTCTCCAGACGGAAGGCGCCACTGCCGATCGGGTTTTTCCCAAAAGGCGCCCCACTGCCCTCGACGGCTTCTTTCGGAACAACCGAGGCGGGTTGCTGGGCCAGCAGGCGAAGAAAGGGAGCATAAGGCTGGTCCAGCGCGATCTGGAGCGTGGATGAATTCAGCGCGCTCAGGCCCGAGACGGTAGCGCTTCGGCCTGCTTGAAAATCGGCCGCACCCTGGATCCGTGAGTAATACTGGGAATCATTGGATTTCCATTTGGGATCCAAAAGCCGGGTGAAAGAATAAACAAAGTCCTCGGCGGTGATCTCACGTCCGTTGTGAAACTGAACGCCCCGGCGCAGGCTAAAGACATAGGTCTTGCCGTCCGGCGAGACACGCCAGTCCTGAGCCAAGGCCGAGACCGTGTTCAGGCTGGCATCAAATCGCACAAGACCGTCAAAGAGCTGGAGAACGATTTCAGATTCCCAGTAGTTGTTGGAAAGGATGGGGTCGAGGGATTCCGGCGACTGGGCTGCGAGTCGCAGCTCGCCGCCCGTGATGGGACCGGCTTGAGTGCTCGATAATTTCTGTGTGGGTTCCTTCCCACAATTAAGGCAAACTCCGGCGAGAGCGAATGAGACGATAGCTGACCGAAGGCAGGCCGAGTTCATTGATGAATGGCGAGTCTGCAAGCGGGCCCTGGTGCGGGCAGCGCTTCGAGGCTGTTGCGGTCTAAATTGCTTTGACGCACGCCTTTAGCTTCAATCAATTCTGGCGTCAGGTCAAATGGGATTTGCCCACAGGTGAAACGCCGTCCTTGGTGCGGTTGCCTAAAGGGTTAGAGGACAACCCCTAAAAAATGTGTGATATTGTGCAATTAAGTTCGTTTTGGTCATCCCACAAGCTCCTATTTTATGTGCTATTCTTCGTGGGTGGTCGGCAGTGCAATCGGAGCCGCTCGCTGGACGCTCGCCCTCCCACTCCAACGGCCGTGACAGTTTTTCACAGGTGGAGAAGCGGAAGAAGCCGGCTATACGGCAGCCTGATGAACTGCGGAGACCTCCGATGGAACCAATGAACTTCACTTCACCAGCCTCCAGAATTTCGGCGCCCGCGTTTAAGTGGCGCATCCTGGTGGTCGATGACGAGGCCGGCATGGTGGAAAGCTTGCAGATGCTTCTCACACACATGGGCTACGAAGTGTCTACAGCCCAGGACGGGCATTCGGCCACGGAAGAGCTGCGCCGGAACGACTACGACGTTGTTATCACCGATTTGATGATGGATGGCACCACGGGCTACGACATTCTGGAGTTCGTCAGTGCCGAGCAGCTCAACATTCCGGTGCTTGTGGTGACTGGCTTGGGTTCTGTGGATGCCGCCGTGAAGGCGCTCAAGCAAGGGGCCTACGACTACATTCTGAAGCCCTTTCAGTTTGACAGTTTCCGAAGCTGTGTGCGGCGCGCGATTGAAAAGCGACAGCTGGAACTCATTCAGCGGCTTCAGAATCAGCGCATCACCGCCGTCGCTTCGATTGCCAAGGCGGTGACGTCGACGCTGAATCTGGATGAGATTTTTCAGATCATAGTGAACCAGAGCCGCGAGTTTGTGGAGTTCAGCAGCGCAGCGCTGGCGCTGATCAATGAACAGGAGCAGTTTATCGATTTGTTCACAGTTCTGCTGGACCAGCAGTCGACTCCCCAGTTCCGCCTGAGAGTTTCCTCCGCGCATCCCTTCTTTGCCGAACTCTTCGAGCGGCGCGGCCCGGTGATTGTTCTTGATGCTTCCGGCGAGCCTTCAGGTTCGGATTCGGGTCTGGCGCTGCTCGAGGGGGTCAGTTCGTATGTCCTGGTCCCGATGCTGGTGAAGGAGCGGTTCGTCGGCGCGTTGTTCTTCGGCAGCGGGAACGCAGCAGCGTATCACCATCAGGAGGTGCAACTGCTGAGTCTGATTGCAGATCAGATTGGAGTTGCCGTGGACAACGCGCGCCTGCTCGATTTGGAACAGCGACGCTCCATGCAACTGGAGTTGGTGAACAGCATTGGTAAGCGGCTCACTTCGGCGTTGGTCGTCGAGAAGTTGCTGGAGACGGCGGTTGTTCTTCTGAAGGATCATTTCCCTCAACAGCGCATCGACATTTCTTATTTCGATGAGTCGAAAGGCTCGCTGATGCGCACGCAGTGGCCGGGCAGGGAACAGGACAAGAACTCGAGACCGTTGCAGGCAGCTCTCGGGGAAGGCGCCGTGGGACGCGCTGCCATGACGGGCACGACAGGCGTGTTTGCGCATCCCGAATCAGAGCAGCCGGCCACAGGCGCCGTGCCACCGGCGGAGCTGGCCGTCCCACTGAAGTCTGAGGGCGAAGTCTTCGGCGTTTTGAGTATCGAAGACACCTCAGGCTATAAGTTTACCGAGAGCGAGATAGCGTTTTTTGAGGCCGTGGCTTCGCAGATCGCTCTCGCATGGCGGAATGCGAAGCTCTTCGAACAGATTCGGAAGTCTAAGGTCTATCTCGAACTCGTGCTCAACGCTGCCGACGATACCTCGATCATCTCGATCGACAGGGAGGGCCGGGTCATCACTTTCAATTCGGGTTCCGAAACGCTGCTAGGGTTCACGGCCGAGGAAGCGGTTGGCCGGCCTATCCAGGAAATCATTGTTAGCCGGCGCACCCGCGCGATCTTCAATAACTTGGGGAAGAACGTCAGCCGCGACTGCGTGGAAGAAGAGGTCCGCATCTCTAATCAGGGGAAGCGCGCCTTCTGGGCGCGCATCGTCATTCGACCCATTGAGCCGGCTGTCGACCTGTTTGTCGGGTTTCTCATCATTCTCACCGACGTCACACAGCGGGTCCGGCTGGAGCGAAAGTTGAAACAGCTCACCGTGACCGATGACCTCACTGGCCTGTTCAATCAGCGGCACTTCTTCGAGCAGCTGCGCCGTGAAATGGAGCGGGCCAGCCGCCGCGCGACGAGTTTCTCATTGTGCATTTTCGATCTGGACAAGTTCAAGCGCTACAACGATAGCCAGGGGCACCTGGCGGGCGACCATTTGCTCAAGGCGGTGGGCCGGCGGGTGGCGAAAGAGATCCGGACAAAGATCGACACCGCCTTCCGCTATGGTGGTGACGAGTTTGTTCTCATCCTGCCGGACACGAGCTTGGCTCAAGCCGCGTCACTGGTCGATCGACTGAGGGCTGCAGTGCAGCAGGACTTTGGAGGAGTGATCGGAATCAGCGCTGGAATCGCGGAGTATGTAGAGGGGCAGAGCGAAAAGGAGTTCATCGAAGCCGCCGACCAGTTGCTTTATGAGGCCAAGCGGCAAGGGGGCAACCGCGTGGTTTACCGGCTGGCGCGGTCACTGCCGTAGAAAGGGGTTTCTTCGATGAAAGGAGAGCGGTTTCTAGAACTGGTTGTACTGGTCGATCGTTTGCGCGGGCCCGGAGGATGTCCCTGGGACCGCGAGCAGACATTCGACACGCTAAAGCCAATGATGCTGGAGGAGGCGTATGAAGTGCTGGACGCCATGGATTCAGGCGACCGGCAAGAGTTTTGCGCAGAGTTAGGCGACCTGCTCTTTCAGGTCGTCTTTCTTTCGCGGGTGGCGGAAGACGAAGGATGGTTTCAAATTGACGACGTGGCGCACCGGATCATTGGGAAGATGATTCGCCGGCATCCCCACGTCTTCGGTGCGGTGAATGCCTCCACGTCAGACCAGGTTCTCGAGAACTGGGAAACTATTAAACGGTCGGAGCGGGCGGAAAGGCAGGGCGATAACGGTATGACACCCCCGCCGTCGATTTTGGAAGGCATTGCGCCGATGCCGGCCCTGCTAACGGCGAGCAAACTGACCTCCAAGGCGGCCCGCGTCGGATTCGACTGGCCGCACATCGATGAGATCTTTACCAAGCTGCATGAAGAGGTTGATGAGTTGAAAGATGCTCTGCAGGCGGCTCCTGAAGCCGCGGCAAGCTCCAGAATCGAACAGGAAGTGGGCGATCTGCTCTTCGTGGCCGTAAACATCGCACGGTTTTTGAGAATCGATCCGGAAACGGCGCTGCGAAAGACTAATCAGAAGTTCGTTTCCCGCTTTCAACACATCGAGCGGCGCCTGCGGGAATCGGGCAGGGACTTCAGCCAGAGCAATCTCGAAGAGATGGAACGTTTCTGGCAAGAGGCGAAGAAGGAGGTGTGAAAACCAATGGCCAAACTAACCACTGAAGCCATTCAGGAAGGGCTCAAGAAGCTGCAAGGCTGGAGCCTGAGCGGCGAGGCGATCAGCAAGACATACACCTGGCCCTCATTTCCGGAGGCCATGAAGTTTGTCAATCAGGTTGCCGACCTTGCGGAGCAGGCCGACCATCACCCCGACATTCTGATCAACTACCGCCGTGTGACCCTGACGCTCTCCACCCATAGTGAAGGCGGGACTACTCAGAAGGACCTAGATCTGGCCGCGCGAATCGAAAGAGAGAGAATGTAAGAATTGAATACGCGCCGGTGCAGCCGCCGAGCAAATTGTTGTTCGACTTTGACGGGCCGTGTTCCTCACCCTAGTATCCTTTCTGCTTGTCCACCACGTTGATCAGAGGCTTGCCATCGACAAAGCGGCGAATATTTTCCTGGACAGTGCCCACCATCCGAGCGTTGTCTTTGTCAGACCGTCCCGCAATGTGCGGCGTGACGATAACGTTGCTGAACTTCCAAAGTGGGTGCCCTTTCGGCAGCGGTTCGGGGTCCGTGACGTCGACTCCGGCGCCTGCGAGTTGTTTGCTCGCTAGGGCGGTCACAAGGCAGTTGATGTCGTAGAGCCCGCCGCGGCTGACGGCAATAAAGTAGGAGCCTTTCTTCATCAGCTCGAACTGGCGCGGGCCCATCATCTTGTGGCTCATTGTGGTGTGCGGCGCCGCTATGAAGACCACGTCAGCTTCCGGCAAGACCTCGTCGAGACGGTCTGGCTTGATGACCTTGCTGATGACCGGCATATAAGGAATGTCTTCTGGGTCGACGCCGATCACGTTCATGCCATGAGCCCAGGCGCGGAAGGCAATTTGTGTGCCGATGCCGCCAACGCCCAGGATTACTGCAGTACGGCCGTTCAGCTCGATTCCGGGAAAGGGGCGTGGTGGCTGCCAGAGTTCCTGCTGCGTGTGCCCGTAAAACGTATGGAGATGCCGGGTCAGCATTAGGAGCATGCCCATGGCATGGTCAGCAATCTCGGGGCCTTGCACAATCTGGTTGTTCGTCAAGATGATCTTGCTGTCACGAAGATCGTTCCCTCCTGATAGGTGCAGCACCCGCTCGGCGCCTGCGCTCGTGATCTGAACCCATTGCAGTTTCTTGCCGGCACGCACTTGTTCCGGCTTGATGTTTCCGATGAAGGCGTCGGCGTCGCCGATCTCGCGCATCACATTGTCATCTGTGACCGGAACGATGGTCGCCTTCGCAGAGGCACCCTGCAGTTGCTTCAACAAGGCAGGATCATTGCTTTGGACCAGGATTTTCTTTGTCTGTGCAAAAGCAGAAACAGTCAACACGCAGAAGGCAAGTAATTGGAACAGACGTTTCATGGCGTCTCCTTTGAACGGCAGTTCGATCGGAATAGCCGATCGGGTTGCTTTCCAGAGCAAGCTTCCGATCGCGCAATCATGGACTGGTGGACGCCACCTGAGATTCTGCGAAAGGCCAGTGGCGACAGCAAAGCCGAGATCAAATGGGCCAGCCGATTCTATCTGCTGTGTCCCTGGAAAATCGAGCAGAAAAATGGCATCACAGTAATGCGTTAGTCATGGGCGCCAACCACTGGCGTAAAGCCAGTGGCCTGGAGATGGACGTTTTCTGGAGTGGCTGCGTCAAACGCACGCTTCGTGTCGAGTCAGTGCGTTCCGCCAGCGAAACGCTTGTTTGGGGTTCTACACAGACCGCGCTCACAACAACCGAAAAGCCGTGCGAAAGACCGGAAAAAATGTCCAGTCTCCAGACCACTGGCGCAAGGGAGGTGGGGGAGTGAGCAGCTGCCAGTGACTCACGTCAGTAGTTGGCGGGTGCTCCTCATGACTAACGCATTACGCTTCACAAGACAAGAATTGCGGTGTCCTTGCTGCTTTCGTCGTCCCGGTACATTCACCGAGATAGAGCACGAGGACGGCGACGAGGATAATTTTCAGAGAAAAGGTAATGCGAGAACAGGGCGGCTGTCGGTGGTGCCGGAAAATCGCCCGCCACAAGCCTAGCGGGGAGAAAGGTTACTTCCACGAAAGTATTCCAACAGTTTGCCGATGCCAATCGCGATAAGAATAACCGGCCAATACCGCCAGAAGACCTTGAAAACGTTGATGTGGGCCAGATTCTGGATCAAGAACAGGGTCCCAATAGTGATCAAGATCAGCGGACCGGCCAGCGACCTGGTTTTCGGCGGGTTCATATTCATTCAAAACTCCTGTCAGGGTTTTACGAACCCTATTGAGCACTACGCATTATAAGACACTCCTGCTTGCCTTGTCTGATGCGGTCACAGTCGCTAGAATCGGCTCCCCTCTCCCCACCGCGGGAAGAGGATGAAGGCTTGAGAAGCCTTCATGGGGTGAGGGGGATCCGTGTCGGCTGAGTCAGTTCCCGAAACCCAGTGCTGGATGAGGTTCTTGGAACACTGACCAGAACGTTCCACCGTGTGCTCACCCCCTCACCCCTTCTCCGGCGTTGGGGAGAGGAGGACCGAAGTCCGTTCCGTTTCTGGGGGAAGGTCTCGTCACTATATTCTGCAATCCTTCATAGTTTACTCTTCACATCTCAAGAAGAAGCAACGAAAATTTTCCCAGAATGTTCCAGCAATTCTTAGGCCTGACGGCGGTACATCGGTCGCTGAACCGGGCTCTCTAGGCTAGTTTCTGTCGCGAAACTCGAAGAGCCTTACTGGTTGCCGCCCTCGCGAGATTTCGGCTCCCCTCTCCCCAACGCGGGAGAGGGGCTGGGGGTG
>JAKEER010000459.1 GCA_022616615.1 Acidobacteriota bacterium | reverse complement strand
GAGCACGGCTGATGTCGTCACCACCCACCCGCAACCTCCTGTAACTCAACGACTTGTTCTTCCAATTAACTTCTAGGAGGCATGGGTGTGTCAAAATCTTGGAGCTTTAGCAGCCCGCGCACGGGGAAAGCGGATCGGCCGCCCGATCGTGGCCGTGGACGCCGTGGAGGTGGCCCGCCTGAGGGCTCAGGGTGCCTCCTGGCGCGAGATCGCACAGGAACTAGGGGTAGGTGCCACGACGGCAAGGCGAGCGTTCTCTAAGCTTGGCAAAGGTCCTGGTGAGATTCCTAGTTCCTCCAGAACCCTCTAGGAACCCAATCATGAAACTACTTGATTTGCAAAGCTAGCAAAGCTAGGTCTTGGGTGTTCCAAAAACACTACTCTTTGGAAGACTCGCGGTACGGTCTGAGACTCTCCCAGCCCCGCCCCGAAAGCCGCTTATGCAAGGCGAAAGGCTCACGTTGTCGGATTTCCCAAAAGCCCGTCGAGAACGAGAAGCCACAACAGCTTGCCTTGTAGGTCTCAACGAGCAAAGTCTTGCCGCAGTGTGGACAGGGAACTTGCAGGCCGGGCCAGTACGGATGCTTGAGAATCGTGCGACCGCTTGTGTCATCGTATAGACACCAGATCGGATTCTCAACAATTTCTCGTGGGAAACCCAAAGCCTACTCCGACACTTTCTGGGGCAGACGCTTGCCCTCCAACGTCCCTATCGATCTCCAGCAATTCTATCAGCATCGCATTGCCACCCATCAGCCTGTTCCGCCTAATTCGGCGGCATTCCCAACTCCTGTGCAAGCTCCTCCATGAGTTCGACCAGGCTCTCAAAGAGTAGCTGGCACTCTAGTCTTCGTTTTGCGGACAGCCGGTGTCCGTTCAGCAGGGATGGGGCGAACGACGACCTCAGCCTGCGATGCAAGGCTCGGGATTCGCAAACCACCAGACGCAGGTTCGCTATTCGCCTCTCGTCCACGCCAATCCCCCGGAGCACACACTAACCACAAGGCTGCGATGGGCGCAATCCTGTCCGCGGACCTGTCCTCCGCTGTCCAAGTACAGGTGCTCGCCTGTACTGGTACAGGCACCCTCAAGACCGTCGTGGTGCGCGAAGGCCCAGCCAGTTTCATTATGGGAGAAACCCTTGGGGAAGTTTGCCGCACTCCCGTACTACACGGACTGACCATAGTCCTATTGCAATCGCCTTCGAGGTCGCTTGTAATGCAGGAGAGGCATGAGTGAGGGATGGGTGGTGCGGAAATACAGGAGCGGCGCAAGAGCCAACGAGTCTCTCGGGCGATTCCCGTGCTAATAGAGTGGGTGTCGGAAGACGGCTCGCGGGTACAAGCCCGAGGCGTGACCGTGCAGTTAAGCGTGGATGGTGCCCTACTGCGGCTCTGGCTGCGTGGCGACATCCCCGCCAAGATTCGCCTGCACTGCCTATCAACGGACAAGTGGGCCAGTGCCGAGGCGGTCTGGACGGAGAGCGTCGCTCCCGACGGTTCTACGCGTGTTGCCGTCGCGCTGCGTGACACGCCCGAGAGCTTCTGGGGGTTATGGAACTGCTCCTGACTGGCACCCCTCCCTATAACCATGCCAAGTTGACAGCGTGAATCGTTTGATGGGGACAATCAATGCGGGTGGCGGCCTTCGTACCCTTGAGAAACTGACTCGCCAAAACCCCAGTCACCTAAGGAACCGGGGGACGCCACCCAATTCCTCCGCCCTTTCGTGTGGACAAGCTCCCCCCGCTCGTGCTATACGGCAGCCACCAAAGGACCCGGCATGGGTTCGCTCCACCAACGAAATCCCCTTGGAGGTTCTATGAGAGTACTGCGCTTGGCTGCTCTGTCTGCCTTCTTGCTGTTCGTCCCCAGCTCAGAAGCACAGCAGCTCCAGATTCACTACATCAACGTCGGCTGGGGAGGCTCGGTCCTCGTGATCGGGCCGGATGGAACCAAGGTACTGATGGAAGCCGGCAACACGGGCGACGGAACCAATGAAGTCGTACCCTATCTTCAATTCATCGGGATTCTGCCCGCAAACGGGCTCGACTACACCATCGTGGGGCACCAGCATTGCGACCATCTAGGCGGTCTCGACGAGGTAATCAATGCTGGCTACAACGTGCAGGTGAAGAACTACTACAATGGGTCGTCCAACACAACGACTTGCGTCACCCAATGGAACACCGCTGCGGCCGGCACAACTGCGGGCGCTCCCGTCGTTGCTACGGTAGGGGAGCAAATCCTGCTGGGGAATGGCGCGAAGCTCACCTTCGTAGCCGGGAACGGGAGCATCATCGGAGGCGGCTCAGTTTCGGTCTCGGATGAAAACGACCGCTCCATCGCTGTCCTCATTCAGTACGGCGGCTTTGACTACCTCTGGGCCAGTGACCTCGGCGGTGGAAACATCGACACCGATTGCACGGGCCGCTTTACCTCCAGCCAGACGGACGTAGAGACCTCGGTCATCCAGGCTATATCGCCCGGCGGGGCGTTTCCCCTTATCAGTGCGGGTGGCATCGACGTGCTCCACGTCAATCATCACGGCAGCGAGAGCAGCACGAACAAGAACTGGATGAACCTATCTCAGCCCGCAGTGGCCGTAATCTCGGTCGGCGCCGGGCAGACTACCGGTTGGGACCTGCCTCGCAAGGACGTGGTAGAGAACGTACTCCTGGCTCAGGCAACCGCCTGCATTACTGTTCCAGCCGCCTTCGTCCTGCAGACGGAGGAGGGCGCGCCCGCCGGCGACCTGACGAGCCTTGCGGGGTTCAGCGTCGGCAACATAACCATCGCAACAGATGGGCAAAGCAGCTTTACAGTGAGTGCAGATGGCCAGGTCAACCAGGGGCCGAACGAAGTCGTTGCCGCCGGCCTGCCCCGCACCTTCAATCTGGACGACGTAACCGGGCCGGACACCGAGGCCCCGACTACCGCCCTTACTTCGCCTGCAGACGGGGCTACCGTGGCTGGCACGGTGAATGTCACAGCAACAGCTTCCGACAACGTGGGCGTCACGCGAGTTGAGTTCCATCTTGATGACGTGCTGCAGAGCACCGATACGACGGCGCCCTATGAGTGGAGCTGGGACACGACCACGACGGGCAATGGGAGCCATGTTCTCAAGTCCATCGCTTACGATGCCGCTGACAACTTCGGCACTTCGGCCCCGCTAACCGTCACGGTCAACAACGTCCCCGGCCTCGACATCTCCAACTGGAGGTTGGTGCAGGCCAACAGCACGCAGACCTTCTTCTTCCCGGCGGGGACGGTGATTCCCGACAACGGCTACGTTATCATCGCCCGCAACGCCACCAAGGCGCAGTTTGAAGCCTTCTGGCTGGGTGGAACCCCCTTGCCCAGCAATGTGGTATACATCAACTCCGCTGACACCATGCCGGTCATCAACGGCGACGAGCACTATACCCTCTACAACGCGGGTGGCGCGAAGGTAGACGGGAAGACCGTCACGATGGATGCGAGCGCAGGTGACAGCGTCCAGCGCAAAGACCCGTGCCTGGCTGCGGGCAAGCGCACAAGCTGGAACGTCTTTCCTGCAAGCTCAGCCACACCGGGCAGTGGGGCAGGGGCCGGGTGCGGCAAGGGCGCAGTCATCAACGAGTTCTCGGACGCCTTGGGGACGGGCAATTTCATCTACGAGTTCGTCGAGCTTCACTACGACAAGGACTAGCTCGGAGGCTGCGGATGGTTCGTGTGAGATTCCCTGCCCTCTCTCTACTCCTGCTGGCTCAGCTTGGGGCCTTCCCCGCTGTGGTGGGCGCTCACGGGGGCGGCTTGGACTCGCTGGGCTGTCACCACAACCGGAAGGCGGGTGGCTACCATTGTCATCGCGGCGACCTGGCCGGGCGTTCGTTCGCGTCGAAGGCCGAGGCGGTCAAGGCGCTGGAGAAGAAGTCGGGCAAGTCCGCCGAGGCTGAGAAGGCCACAACTGCGCCGCCCGCGAACGCGTCCTCGTCCACCAAGGCCAAGACGCTGACTGCTGCGGAGGCCAAGAAACATATCGGAGAGACGGCGACGGTCTGCGGGAAGGTGGTCAGCGCCCGATATGCGGAGGGCAGTCGCGGGAGTCCGACCTTTCTCAACCTCGACAAGCCGCACCCCGATTCAATCTTCACGGTCGTCATCTGGGGCAGTGAGAGGGATGCCTTCGGGCAGCCGGAGGAGGACTACCACGCCAAAGCCATCTGTGTGACGGGGCGCATCGAGGACTACAAGGGCACGCCGCAGATGGTCGTCGCCAGTCCCAAGCAGATTGCGTTGCGAGACGAGAAGAAGCCTTGATAGGCTGACGAAGTGTCCGGCCTCACCCCGTATGCCCGCCGACGCTCCCTCAAGCTCAGGCTGGACTACATCGAGGAGAAGATCGTCAGGGTGCAGGAGGAGTTGCACGCGCTGGAGGGTGAGGTCTCGGCCACGCCTGGGCTGTTCGCGGATGAGCAGATCGGGGTAAGTGCCCTGAAACGACAGCTAGACCACCTGGAGCGGGTGGCAAAGAAGCTTCGGGAGGAACTGCATCGCGATGACCCGTAAGCGGGGCTTCAGAGGTTCCGAACTGCTCGTCGTGTTTCTAGTCCTGCTCGGTCTAGCTACATACATTTTGGAGCGCGCCGTAACTTTCGTTGTTGAACACTGGGTGCTAGTGCTCGTCTCCGTGGCCGCCCTCGCCGTTATCTGGATCAAGCTAATCCTGCCCGAGCTAGCCAAGAGGCGCGTGGAGGAACAGCGTCGAACATCCGTTGCTCCTTGGTGGCACTGCCAAGACGGCAGGTCGCTTGAGCACGAAACAGGCCGCCTCTTCAAACTCCTAGGCTACTCAGTCCGTGAAACTGGCGGTGCTAACGATGAAGGTGTTGACCTTGTGTTGGCACGGGCCGGTGAACACGTAATCGTGCAGTGCAAAGCACACACGAAACCCATAGGGCCTAGCGTTGTGCGTGAACTGTACGGGGCATTGCACCACCACAAGGCGAATCGTGCTGTCTTGGTCAGCCCATTTGGATTCACGGAGGCGGCCAAGAGTTTCGCTGAGAACAAGCCGATCGAGCTGCTAGACGCGGAAGGGCTCGCGGCGAAGTCTGAGAGCGTGTTGCAGATGTTTCATCGGGAGAAGAACCAATGAGCCAGAGGCGCGTTACTATGAGCGTGGAAGAGCTGACCCTCAGCAATTCGCTGCAACTGACTGCCCTCGTGGAGCTGTTGGAGGAGAAGGGCGTCGTTACGCAAAGCGACGTGATTACTCGTATGAAGGCCATAAGAGATCGGAACCAACCTACACACAGGACCAGAACCCCGCTTTGAAGCCAGGAGAGAAAAAGGGCCATGCAACTTGCTGAATGGATCACAGCCTACACAGCCATTGTCAACACCGTTGCCCTTGGGATTGCGGCACTCATCTACACTGCTTGGGTCAGGCACAAGGATGCGGAAATCTCGTCACTAAAGGCCCAGCTGGATCACTGGAAGAGTCAAAGCGTTGAGGCTGTTCACCGCGCAAACGAAGCGCTGCGCAAGGAGATCGCTGAGCTGAGAAACACTGCCGACATAGAGCGCGAAAGGCTTGAGCGTGAAAAGACTGAACTCATTACCGCAATAGAGAACTTGAGAAAGGCTGAGGAAACCCCAAGCGAGTCAATCGTGAGCCATCTAACGGCACGACTGACCGACAACTATGACAGGCTAATCGTATCTCCTCCGAGCGGTCTAGCAGCTGAAACCTTGGCTAAAGCAGCCTGGCGCCTCAAATCGCCTAGCCCCCAGGAGTACCACCTCTTTCTATTATCCGAGGACTCGCCCTCAAGGCCGCCAGTTGGGTTCCGGAGTTTCGAGTGGGGATCGTCTCCGTGGAGTGGTCTCAAGAAGGTAGCTGGTCCGACTGACGGCGTTGTGATGTATGTGCCGATGGAAGGAAGCAGCCTACCTCCGCTGTTCGATCTTCCTGTTGCAGAGGAGGCATACTCATTCTCGAACGGCAAGTTCTATAGCGGCAGTTCTTGGCTTGATGGACCGGAGAACTTTCAGAAGCTGAAGACTGCTTTGACGCGTACGTTCGGGCAGCCAGCCTTTGCAAATGCATATCTAAGCCTATGGAAATGGAAATGGCCTG
Organism: Acidobacteriota bacterium; assembly: GCA_022616615.1. Taxonomy (GTDB): domain Bacteria; phylum Acidobacteriota; class Terriglobia; order Versatilivoradales; family Versatilivoraceae; genus VFZK01. Next base: position 2,572 of record JAKEER010000459.1, on the reverse strand, counting down.
GAAGCGGAGTTGAGGTTCACCTGTCATATCAAGCAAAAGTTTCACGAACAAACGTTACGTTTGCCAACAACGACATCTGACCGGACGAACGCGATGTGGCCTTTCTGTCCCTCGCCCCGGAAAAAGCGACGCGCCCGAACCACGGTCAAATGAGTTCAGATTTTCCGATTGACCCCGCAACAGTCAAATTAGTCCTGGCGGTAATCGAATGGCTCGCCCGCCAAGTTGCACGCCTGCAAGGCCCAAGCAAACAACGGTTAATCGAGCTAGAGGTGGACGTACTCAACTACTTGGCCGAGAGAAAAGAATGGACGACTCCGGGCTTGATATGGGCGGACTTGATTCTTAGGCCGATTCTACAAGATGTGCGCTTTAGCGAGGCGTTTCCGCCTGCGGGGCGCGGCTGGCCGCTGTTCAAGTGGAGGATACGCAATTTCCGCGTTAACGCTAGGCATAGGTGGAGAATGTGGCGACACTACATTCCAGAGGAAACGGTTCTCAGGGTCATACGACGGCTTTGGCGAGAGGAGCGACTGAAGCGGGCACCGTGGGATGAACTTTATCAAGTCCGATACTAGCGCCTCCCTCTGGGGAAAAAACACGGGATGCACAAGCTCTCCTCAACGGCTCGCCGCCGTGCTCTTCGGCTTCGACTCAAGACCATCGAGCGCAAGGTTGCAAAGGTCGAAGAAGAGATTGCGACCGCTAGTGCGTCAGCGGGTTCGCCTAGACTGTTTGAGCATCCCAGCCTACGCTCCCTGCGACAGCGGCGCGCCGATCTCCTGCGAATCGCGACCGACATCAAGGCCGCGCTTCGCAAGTAGCCGACGAAACTCCTCTGCTACTTGATTCCTGAAGGCGAGAATCCGCACAATCGCCCCACGCTCTTCCGGGTACTCATCCGCGTAGGCCAGCAGTGTCCTTTCAATGGCGGGAGAAACGGCAATCGTCTCTCGGATGGTGGCTACATCCTCGCCGTTCCTTCCGACGAGCCGCAGCAAAGACATGGCCTCAATGCGTGGATGCGGAAAGTCAGACCATTCGGCCCAGTGAGGAATGTTCGCCCGGCTGCTTGCCAACTGTGGCCTCTGAGGAGTCCTTCCCCCTCAGTCTACGCCAGCCTGTCAACTGCTGTTCTGCCGTGCTAGAGTTTGCCTGCGGCTAGACCGACGGGTCGAAAAGTGGCTCGCCCAGCCGTGCCACCTGCCGAGAAACATCTCCAAACCCTAGACTGCCGGGAAGAGACGTGATCACCTCACAGACTGCATCGAGAATCACAATTGTCCCACTGCACCACTGGCATCCCCAGCTTCCCCAGTATCTTCCGCTGGACCTAGGATTTGACGTGTCCGTCCGCGACCTTTCGCCGTTGCTCTCTACGCTCAATCTGGCATTATGGAGCAAGTTCGTTGCGCCAGAAGATCAGGATGAAATCAAGCAGTGGAGCGTTTGCCTAGAACATCGGTTTCGCACGACACCCGAAATCGGGGAGGATGAAAGGCAATCGGAGCGATTCCTGCACTTCATTGTTGCTCATCTTCGGCTCCTGGTCCCAACCAAGACAAATGCGAATTGTTTCTTACAGGGCGGTATTGAAAACGAGCAACTAGACCCTTTTCGATTTAGCCATCATGTAGACCCCGTATTTCTTGAGGACTGCAAGATTCTATGTACAGAGATTACTGTGGAGCATTTGCGGCGGTTGAAGTCCATGATCCCTTGGGTTGTGAAACTGAAAGACAACTGGCCGACGTATTACCCTCTCTATTTATCCCTTCGTCTGTCGGAGAAGGCCTACTTGGAACAAGACACAGACATAAGGCATTTGTTGCGCGTAATGGCGTTGGAGGCCCTCTTTTCTTCGGGGAACAAATATGGCAAGAAAGCACTAGTCCCTCGGATGGGCAAGTTCTTGGGCGAAGACGCCGACCTGTACGAGCAGTATCGCAACGCGTTCCAACTCGGCTTACCGAGAATGCCTCTCAAACAAGTGGTTTCGGATGTATGTGATCTCCGGAATAGGATTGCTCATGGTGAGCCGATTCCTGACCGCTGGCTCCAGAGAGACCGTAGGTTCGGTCAAGGGTACTCACTAAACCGGGCCGACGAGCTTCGTGAAGCTGCAACTAGCATGATGTCGGCAAGTTGGAGAAAACTTCTAGGTGACAGCCTCCAGCAGGTTTTCGCCGACAAATCCAAAGTGGGGACTTATTTGCAAATACCCTCTAAGGGGCGGACAAGCCCCCTCTGGGGATTTCTTCGCCAAATCGTTTACAGAATTGCTAGGGCACTCACACTCTGACGGGCATGATTACTCTCGCAGCGTCCATCCGAGACTCTTTGGGGCAGAAATCCCAGCAGACTTGCCATCACGCGGCTTCGTGCGTTAGCTCTCTTCGGAAGGGAATGACCAGTATGCGCTCGAAGGGTTGCAGGCCCCTGATTTGAACCTGTTGAGAGCCCTTCGATGGTCCGATCTGCGCCAAAACCCTGCCTGCACGGACAGTCCGAAAGCCATTGATTCTATTAGGGTGGGAAGTTGACTGATGCCTTGGCCAAAACCGGATGGTTT
>JAKEER010000458.1 GCA_022616615.1 Acidobacteriota bacterium | reverse complement strand
GCACCCTGGAGGGGCGCCACCCGTTATTTCGATTGAACGCTTCTCAATCAATGCCAATGGCAGGCGCTGCGACCCCTCCGGGGTGCGTTCCTTTTCTCCTCCTGCACACCGGAGGTGGAGCGACCTCGCTCCACCCCCGGCTAATGGCTTGCAAGCCTTCGGCTTGAATGAGGCCAGTAGCCTGACCGTAAGGGAGGAGTCGAGAGACTGCCCGCCACTCTTATTTGCACCCACAGTGACCACTCGCGAAGCTGGGACATGTAGCCGCTGAGGTAACGAAGCGGAGTTCGCGGGAGACGGCCTCCTTACGTCGGCGGCTACAGGGCTACCGCTCTACGGCCATCGCCACCGCGTTGCCACCACCGAGGCAGAGGGCGGCAATTCCCTTTCGGGCGTCCCGCCGCGCCATTTCATGGAGCAGTGTGACCAGAATCCGAGCGCCGCTGCAACCGATCGGATGCCCCAAGGCCACCGCACCTCCGTTGACGTTCACTTTCTCTGGGTTCAGTCTCAACTGCTCGATGACAGCTATCGCCTGCACTGAGAACGCTTCGTTGATCTCATAAAGATCAACCGCGTCTCTCGCCCAGCCTGTTTTCTTCAAAAGCTTCTCGACCGCGCTTACAGGAGCCATCATCACATCTCGCGGCTCAACACCAGTGACGGCCTGGCCTGCAACCACAGCCATCGGGGCTAGACCCAGTTCCTTCGCCCTGCCGGGGGAAGCGACCACAACCGCCGCCGCCCCATCATTGGTACCTGGAGCATTGCCGGCCGTGACCGTGCCATCTTTCTTGAAGATGGGCTTCAATGCACGCAACGTCTCCAGCGATGCATCTTCTCGCGGGGATTCATCCACCGCGAAGAGAACGGGCTCTCCCTTTTTCTGGGGCACCGGGATGGGCGCCAGCTGGCTGCGGAATCTTCCTTCCTTAGCTGCAGCCACCGCCTTGCGGTGGCTGTTCAAGGCAAATTCGTCCTGCTGTTGCCGCGTGATACGGTGCTTCTCGGCGACAATCTCACCGGTATTGCCCATATGAAAATCCTCAAACGCATCCCAAAGACCGTCCTGGATCATGGCGTCCACAACCTTCCCGTGACCCAGCCGCAATCCGTTGCGAGCCGCCGGCAGAAGGTAGGGTGCGTTCGACATCGACTCCATGCCGCCCGCAATCACAAGCTGCGCTTCCTCTAGCTGAACCGCCTGAGCAGCCAAGCCGACCGCTTTCAGGCCTGAACCACAAACCTTGTTAATAGTTAACGCCGCAACCTCGGGTTTGAGCCCGCCTCGCAAACCCGCTTGCCGGGCTGGATTCTGTCCCAGACCAGCTGAGACCACGTTTCCCATGATGATCTCCTCAACCTGCGCCACAGGCAGCCGGTATTTCTCGACGAGCGCCTTAACCACAAACGCTCCTAGATCGACTGCAGACAGTGGCTTCAAAGCTCCTAGAAATTTTCCGATCGGCGTTCGCAAGGCTCCAACAATGACTGCTTCTTTCATGACTGCCTCCTTATTCAAGATCCCAGAAAACATTATACCCGGGAGCGCGGACATCCACCCGCCGCAGTGTTTTCAGCGCCGCAATTCTCTTGCTGCCGAGGCCGCGAGGCGGCGGCACAGCCGCGCTTCCCGGCAGGGATTTCTACGCTTTGGCAAACTCCGCCTGGCAATTCGCAATCTAAGCACGCTGGAAGCGGGGCCAGGGTCTCGTCAAAGTCACGTAAGTCGTTGAGTCGAGGCAGAGCCCTTGCTGACGCACGGGCTACTGACTTGAGCCTCGGATAACGTTCAGTAGCCCGACCGTAAGGAAGGGCTCGCGACTTTGACGAGACCCTGGAAGGGGAGCGTTTACACTCGACCGTTTCATCTCTATAATCGCAAGGCGATCATGATGAACCACATACTAAGCCAGCTTTACAAAACTTTGCGCATGCTTTGGATGGTGACACTTTCCGTTGGTCTGGCCGTGTTGCCGGCTCTCGGGCTTGTCCAGGAGAAGCGGGACACTAGCGAAGCGGAGGCCACGCTGCGGGTTAATGTGGATCTGGTTAACGTCATCCTCAGCGTTACCGAAGGCAACGGGCGTCTGGTCCCAGGCCTCAACAAAGAAGACTTCCTGGTGGAGGAGGACGGCCGGCGGCAGGAACCGTCGCATTTCGCGCGAGAAGTGACGCTGCCTCTGACGATTGCCGTTCTGATTGACACGAGCCCCAGCGTGCAATCGATCCTTGACCTTGAAAAACAGACAGCCATCGAGTTCTTGCACTCCGTTCTGCGCAAAGAAGATCTGGCTCTTGTCATGAACTTCGACCGTGGCGTTTCGCTCGTGCAGGATTTCACTGCGGATATTCGCCGCCTGAGCAAAGCCATCCAGTCAGTTTCTATCGGCGGCGGGACTTCCGTTCACGATGCGGTCTTTCTGGCCTCAGACGAAAAGCTCAAGCGCGAAACCGGCCGCAAAACCATCATTCTGATCAGCGACGGCGGAGATACCACCAGCAAGCTCAAAATGAAGGATGCAATCGAGTCTGCCCAGCGAGCTGACGTGATCATTTATGCGATCTCGAACCGCACCGGTGGTGGACCACTGTTCCCCGGGGGCGGAGACGATGGAACCTTGAAGAGATACGCTGAAGCCACCGGTGGAAGAGCTTTTTTCCCTTCCAAACCGCAGGACTTCAAGAAGGCCTTTGAGGCCATTCAGGAAGAATTGAGAAGCCAGTATATTCTCAGCTACAGCTCGACGAACACGCTCAAGGACGGAAGTTATCGCGCCTTGAAGGTCACAGTGCCGAGTCAGAAGAATCTCAAAGTCAGAGCCAAGAAAGGCTACTACGCGGCCAAGTCGTAAGCGAAGCCGGCGCCTCCGAAAGAGCGGCGAAAAGTAACCTGCAATCATCAGAAGCTCGAATCGCGGGTGAGGATCCGATTGACCGTTGGCGCCAGGCTGCCGAGTCGGAAAAGGTCCCAAACTAATGTTTAAGCCCATCTGTCTTGTTGCTGTTTTGATGATCAGTTCCATTCGGCCGCCCTTGGGTCTGGCTGCCATTTCAGTACACACGCCGCTTCGGCCCAAGACTCCTCTGGTTCGATATTCTCAGCGATTCGTTTCCTCTCTGTGGCAGCGGCCTCCTGAGTCTGTCGACCTCGCACAGGCAGTTGTGAAAAAAGCCCTTGCCGCGTATGGCGGTGAAGCCAAAATCCTCTCTTTCACGGATGCGACCTTTCAGTATCAAGTTGAGAATTTGGAAGACCCAACCAAGCAGCCGGTTCAGATGAAAGCCTACTTCAAGGATGCCAACTACTTCCGCTCGGAGGCTGCTGGAGAGGGCGCCGATGCCGTTACCATTCTCAGTCGCGACAAAGGCTGGGTGAAAGTGGGCGACACCACCCTCTCCCTCAGCAAAAAGAATCTTGATCCGCTTAAGGCGGCGATCATTTCGCAACTGAGGCCCGACCTCTTGCTCTTGTCCTTCCAGAAGTTCCGCTACGCGGGCAAGTTTGAGGAAGAGGGACGAAAGCTGGATCAGGTGGAGATTTCCGGATTCCTCTCAGGAGAGTATGTTCGCGGACGGCTGTCCTTCGACTCGAACACTCACTTAATTTACAAGTACGAGTTCGAAATCGAGCGGGAACTTCCCAAGGGAAAAGGTATCGTGGCCGGGGAAGAGAAGTACGTCAGGTATCTGGAGACCGAGGGGCTAAAGGTTCCCGCCGAAGTGGCCTCCCGGCAGGGCCGCAAGACGTCACGGCTGACGATCAATCAGGTAAGCTTCACGAGCGTTCTCGATCCGGCCTTGTTCGAAGATCCGACGCTGGTCGCCACTCCTCCTGCTTCTGCTCCAAAACCGTGAGCCAGGTTCCAAGAGCTCGGAAAGAGGAGCCCTTCCCTCGAAGGGGGTTTCTCGCCCGCGCTCCTGTAGCGCAGGGCTTGCTCGCTTTTTTTGCTGTTCTCGTTCCTTCTCTTCTGCTAACACCCGATGTCGGGACTGGCGTGGCGTTTCAGTCAGTCCTGCTTCAGTTCTTCCTGGTGGGCTCGGTTCCACTGGCATTCGCTCATCTGCTGAACCTTGAAAAACGCTCTGCCTTCAGCTTGCGCGCGGCCACTCTAAGGAATCTGCTTTGGTGCCTCGTGCTGGCCTTTTCTTTACTGTTCTTGCTAGACGAACTGGTTCTGTGGCAAGAGCAGCTCACAGGCGTTCAAGCCAGCCTGAGTCCTGAAATCCAGCGCTTGTTGCGCGCAGACTCAGCTCCGCAGCTTCTCTGGATATTCTTCGCAATGGCCTTGACGCCAGCGATCTGTGAAGAGCTCCTCTTCCGAGGATTCATTCTCAGCCGTTTTCTTGAGACTGGCCAGACAGGGCAGAGTGTGATGATGACATCCCTGTTGTTTGGACTTTTCCACCGCAACCTGCCAACGCTTCTTCCAACGACAATCGCAGGCGTCCTGCTCGCCCTAGTTGTTTGGCGAACGGGCAGTCTGTATGGCGCCATCGTTATGCACGCCGTGGTCAATGCCTGGGCCATTCTGCTCGTCAACACAACGCTCGGCGACTTTCTTCCCTGGACCCGCCAAGCCAGCCACGTTCCGGTGGGGCTGCTGCTACTCTGCGCGCTCGGCATCGTTGTAGCGGGAAAACAACTCAGTCGCGGACAAATCTCCAGGTAGAAAAGGTCGAAGCGAAAGTTCCAGCACCGCCAGCTCCGAGCAGAATAGATTGGGTTATTTTTGCCGCAGGAGAAAACAGAGACTGATCTTCTCAGCCTCTGTTCTTTGTTGGGGATGTGGATACGGTTACTGTTTCTCCACGACGATGTTCTGCGCGATGGAGAACACGCCGGGAACACTGTGAGCGCGGATGTTGGCGATGTTCTTATCCATCTCGTTGGCGGCAACTCCTTCCAAAGTCACCTGCCCATTCCTCACGATGATATGGATTGAGGGCACGGGCTGCAGGTTGTAACGAGACAGCGCACTGGAGCCGTAAATCGCGCGATAGACGGCGAGGCGGATACGGTCGTCGTTGGGCGAGAGTGGCAGCACCTCGATGTTGTTCGTCACGGAGCTAACGCCCTCAATCTGCTGAACGACGCGAGCTGCGGCTGATTTCAGCGTGGGGCGGTGAACCTGGCCAGCCAGTTCCACACGGTCGCCCTCGACTCTATAGGTGATGTGATCGAAGACACCGTAGTACGGCAGCATTACCAATTCGTGGCGCACCTTCTTTTGAAGCCATTCAGGCGTGCTTGCCGCATCCTTGGCCGCTCGCAGTTTCGTTGTGCGCGGCAGGTCCGAAGTTTTAGCCCAGCCGGCAATCGGAAAGACGGCCAGCGTAGCGGCGACCAAAGCTAATGCGGGAAAGAGTGTTCGAGTGGATTGCGTCATGGATTCCTCCGTCGTTTGGATTGGATGGTCCCCCTCGGTGCTTTTCGTCTGCCGGTGCCGGCAGCGCCTAAGACCGCTGGTGCCATCCCGTTTTGTCAGTCGAGTTGGAGTTCCACAGGCCCTTGCTGGTTGCCTGCCCCTTCTCGAGTTCGTCGTGGAATACGGATGAAACGCTTTGAACGGATGTTATGGGCTCGTGACGACCGGTCGGACCACCCCGGCGTTGGCTCCGGGACTGCCGTCCCTGTGCCATCGCCCGCCCCTCCTCAGGCGACGAGGGGAGTCAAGGCGTCCAAACTCAACGCTGACGGCAGCGGCCATCCATTTCCCTAGGGACAAAGGTGGCATCTCTGTATAATCCCGCTGCTTTCACATCAGCTCTGGACCCTCAAAAATCAGCTGTGCCATCTAGCAATGGAACCAAGGAGACACACCTTTCAATGGTGCAACAAAAAGAGAATCTGAGCCGGACCGATTGGGACCAAATAGCGGCTACCACAGAGTTTCAGCAGTTGCTGGCAGCCAAGCGCCGCTTCATCGTTCGGGCTACACTTTTTTTTGTTGTCTACTACTTCGCTTTGCCGGTGCTGGTGGGCTGGGTTCCTCAACTTATGAGCCAGCGTGTGCTGGGCCCGCTGAATATTGCTTACCTCTTCGCGCTGTCGCAGTTCTTTATGGCCTGGTGCGTTGCGGCGCTTTACGTTCGCGCTGCGGCGCGGTGGGACGAAGTGGCACGGCAGCTCATCAGCCGTCTCCCTTTGCGGGAGGGCCAGTAGTCATGTCTATCCCGCTGCTGATGTTTCTCGGCTTCATTGCGATAACTCTGTGGATCACCTACTGGGCGGCCGGCCGGTCTCGCGGCGCCAGCGCCTTTTTTGCGGCAAACCGGCAGATCACTGGCTGGCAGAACGGGTTGGCAGTGGCCGGCGATTATATGAGCGCAGCGTCTTTTCTCGGCATCGCCGGCATCATCGCTTTTCAAGGATACGATGGTTTCATGTATTCGGTCGGCTGGCTGGTCGCCTACCTGACGGTGCTGCTGATTGTGGCTGAGCCATTGCGCAACGCAGGCAAGTACACCATGGCCGATGTTTTGGCTTACCGTCTCAAGCCGCGGCCCGTGCGGGCGATGGCTTCATTGAGCACGCTCACAGTCAGCACGTTTTACATGATTGCTCAGATGGTGGGGGCCGGCGCGCTGGTGACGCTGTTGCTGAAGGATTCCGGCATCGGTTTTCATACGGCCGTGATTGGCGTGGGCGTGTTAATGATTGTCTACGTGGTTTTCGGCGGGATGCTGGCCACCACCTGGGTTCAGATTGTTAAGGCCATTTTGCTGATGGGCGGAACACTGCTGCTGAGTTTCTTGGTGGTCGCACACTTCGGCGGGAGCTTTGCCCGGTTTTTCGATGCGGTCACGCGTGTGACTTATCACGATGCTAGTGGCGTTGAGGTAACTCAGAATTTCCTCCAGCCGGGACTGCGTTTCAAACCGCCCTACGGCGCGCTCGACTTGGTCTCACTCGGGTTGGCGCTGATCTTCGGCACCGCCGGCCTGCCTCACATCCTGGTCCGTTTCTACACCGTGCCTGATGCCAAGACCGCGCGCGTCAGCGTGGTTTGGGCGATGATTCTCATCGGCACTTTCTACATCATGACAACGTTTCTTGGCTTCGGCGCTGCCACGATCGTCGGACCCGACAAGATTGCCGCTAGCGGCGGCGTCAACATGAGTGCTCCGCTCCTGGCCCAGGCGCTCGGCGGCGACGTATTCTTCGCCTTCATTTCTGCCATCGCCTTCGCCACCATCCTGGCTGTGGTAGCCGGGCTGACCATCAGCGCTTCCGGCTCCTTCGCTCATGACTTCTGGACCAACGTGATCCACCGCGGCGCCGAGCGCCATCCGGGAGAAGAAGTGTTGGTGGCTCGCATCACCGCTTTCGTCGTTGGCGCGGTAGCCATTTTGATCGCGATTCTTCTGGGGCCTTCAGCCAACGTCGCTTTCCTGGTGGGATTGGCGTTTGCTGTTGCCGCTTCAGCGAATCTGCCCGTGATTGTGCTCTCACTGTTTTGGCAGCGCTTCAACACCACAGGTGCGGTGGCAGGACTGGGGACTGGGCTTGTGTCTTCCATCGCGCTGATTCTGATCAGCCCCAGCATCATGGGCGTAGACCCGGCAGGCAGCGCCACACGCCATCTGATTCAATCCCCGCCACTGTTTCCCATAGAGAACCCTGGCATCATCAGCATTCCGCTCGGATTCCTGGGCGCTTTCCTCGGCACGTTGCTCACCCGGGAGCCGGAAGCGGAGCGGAGGTTTCCCGAACTGTCGGTTCGCGCCAATACCGGACTCGGAGCGGAGAAAGCGGCCATCCATTGAGAGTATCTTGTAGTCGACGTAAGAAGGCGGCCTCTGTTGAATCTGAGGGTTCCGCCAAAAAGCGCTGGAAATGGGGCGGGAGGTTTCGAACGCAGCCGGATTGCATGCACTGTCAAGCAGCCGTTTGACTGCGTGTTCCCCGAGCTTTCTGTTTTTAGGGCCGCAGATCAACACAGATAGACGGGGATAGGTTCGTTATGATCAAGACAGACCGCAAAGAACTCTTGGTGCTGAACGGACAATCAGCCCGAAGAGGTGCACAGGGTCAGTTCAGCTTCTGGCGGCAATTCACCCGGAATCGAGATGAAGCTGCCTGTAGTTCTTGATCCGCGTGAATCCGTGTACTCCGCGGCTCGTCAGGCTTAGGCTCAGGGAGTTGGGCATACAATGAACGCAACAACGCCTGGATTAAAGCACTACGAATTGACTGAGAAGATTATTGGAGTCTTCTTTCAGGTGTACAACGAGCTAGGTCATGGTTTTCTGGAGTCAGTGTACCTGGAAGCAATGGCGATCGCGCTACTTGACGCTGGGTTGGTTGTTGGCAAACAGAGCAGTATCCCAGTCTGGTTTCGTGGAAGACAAGTTGGTGACTTTCGACCCGACTTTTTTGTCGAGAATCTGGTCATCTTGGAGCTTAAGGCTGTCCGGGCACTCGAATCGTCATATGATGCCCAACTGCTGAACTATCTGCGAGCGACAGACATCGAAATCGGCCTGCTCCTGAACTTCGGTCCGAAACCCCAATTCAAACGCATGGTTTTTGATAATGCGAGGAAGAAGAGCCGCTGATAAACGCGAATTAACACGGATTGACGGCGTCGAAATTCACTAATGAAGATTCAGCTCCCATTGCAACAGCAACAAAGAACGGCGACAAAG
>JAKEER010000457.1 GCA_022616615.1 Acidobacteriota bacterium | reverse complement strand
TCGCGCTTTTGACGATATAAGCGCCGCATGGGCAAGATGCCCATGCCACGTGGCACGGGCGTCCCGCCCGTGAAGATTGGCTTCAGGACTTAACAAAGTAATAATAGTCATCACGCATAAGCAGGAATTGATTACCTGCGGTGGCCGAGTGTGAGAAACGGGTTGACCGCAGAGTAGGCAGGGATCTCTCCGATTCTGAGTTTTCCCTGCGGCCTCGGTGGTGGATTCTCTTTATGGCCTTTTTCTGGCGCAATTCTGCTGAATGCTTTGCTGGCCGCCTGGCCAAAAAGCCTACCCGGCAGGCAGTCCCGCGATCTCAGGACCATTTCATCTCATCTGCTTGCTGGCCAGCTCACGACGGAAAGTCTGCGCATTGGCATGTCACAGCAAGTGAGCTGGGCAGAGAATATTCGTTGCTTGCTATCTATCCTCTTAACAATTTCGCCACGAGCAGCTACCTGTGGGTGTTGTTCGCCCTCGTGTGAGGACGCGAACAACTCCCGAAAATTCTTGGGAGGACTGTCCATTATGCATGGCGAGTTGCGACTGCGACGTGATCGGTCGCCTGTCAGCAGGCCGTTGTTAAGTAACCATCTCCAGGACGAGAATCCCCACGCGAATGGGATTGAGTCTGGAGAACGGCGATCGGCCTCCCGGCGCCATCGCGACTATCAAGCCCTTGCGAAGCACCTTCGGAGAGGAAAAAAGCTGATAAATTTTCTGCAGCGCCTATTCAGGTTGTGGCTAGCACGTCTCCCTGCAGTGCCATGCCCATGGTGGCAGGGCTAAATGGAGCCGCGACTTTCTTATTAACAAGTGCAGAAGTAGCAGGACGCTGTGTAGGGGCTGTTCAGAGCCCCTCTCCCCGAGCGGAGCGAGGGGAGAGGACAGACAAGAGTGGTGTCCTCCAACTACTGCTCGGACTAATATAGGTATAGTGACCTGGATTGGTTTCTGCCGTAGGCGATTGTGTCTTTTGATCGGACGGGCTTAGGAAAGTTTTGTGAAAAGTTTTCTATGAGAGCTCTTGTGAAAACTGGAGGTGGTGATGAGGACCTAGAGCTTAGAGAATTGCCGGAACCATCGCCGGATCCCGATCAAGTCAAGTTGAGCATCGCCGCCGCAGGCATTTGTGGTACCGACATTGAGATCATTAAGGGTACATGGCCCTGCCGCCCGCCGGTTGTCCTGGGGCATGAGTTTTGTGGAACCGTTGCAGAGGTCGGCTCACGGGTGAAGCGCTTCAAACCGGGCGACCGGGTTGTGGCGGCAAATCCTGCTAAGACCTGCGGCATGTGTTACCACTGCCTGGCAGGAAATCCATTCATGTGCCCGGAGCGCGTGTCGGTCGGTTATATGATCGACGGAGCCTTCGCCGAGTACCTTTGCATCGACGCGCGCCAATGCCATCTCATACCCACCCATGTTTCTTTCCGCGAGATGGCTCTGGGAGAACCTTTGTCGGTTGCTGTGCACGCCGTGATCGAACGGACGACGGTGCACGCGGCTGATCTCGTGCTTGTTTCCGGACCCGGGTGTGTAGGACTGCTCACGGCTCAAATTGCGAAACTGGAAGGCGCCACAGTAATCGTCGCCGGCATTGAGAAGGACGAGCGGAGACTGGCTTGCGCCAGGGAGCTCGGTGCCGATGCGGTGGTCAACGTTTCCAGAGAGAATCTCCTCGACGTCGTGCAAGACTATAGCTCGGGGAGGGGAGCGGATCTGGTTTATGAGTGTGCTGGCTCGGCTGCGTCCCTCGCTAATTGTTGGGAGGCAGTCAGAAAAGAGGGCACGCTTGTACCACTGGGCGTTCACCCCGGGCCGATCCAGACCGACTTCAATAAAATCACGCTGAAAGAGCTGCGCGTGATCGGCTGCTACTCATATGTCTGGACTTCCTGGCAGCGCAGCATCCATCTGCTTGCCGAGGGAAAGGTCGACACGAAGAAACTGGTTACTCACGAGTTTCCCCTGCACCAGTTCCGTGAGGCCTTTCGCGCGACCCAGGACGGGACGGCCATTAAGGTAGTGTTTATCCCTCGTTTGTAGCAGGCGGTAGTCGAGAACACTCTTAGGAGACGGCAGGCAGCGTCCCGCATTGGGCTCGGTTGCCGGGCTGAAAGGCAGACCGAGCAGGGAGACAGCTCAGATGACCTTTGGCAGGTATTTCGAGGATTTTGAAGTTGGGCAAGTCTTCAAGCACTGGCCGGGGCGTACGATCACCGAGGCCGATGACACTTGGTTTAGCCTGTTGACGATGAATCAGCATCCTCTGCACATCGATGAACATTACGCGCGCCAAACCCAGCATGGCCAGCGCCTCGTCGTCGGCACCCTGGTATTCAGCCTGGTTGTCGGCATGAGTGTAGCCGACATCAGCGGCCGGGCCATCGCGAATCTCGAATACCAGGAGGTAAAGCACACGGCGCCTGTCTACCACGGCGATACGCTCTATGCCGAAAGTCGCATTCTGTCCAAGCGCGAATCCGAGTCAAAGCCTGATCGCGGCCTTATCCTCGTGGAGACGCGCGGATTCAATCAGAAGAATGAGACCGTGCTCACTCTGAAGCGGACCGTGCTGATTCCAAAGCGACCGAGCAACGAGTTTTGATCAAGACGCGAGTGAGGCCCCGATCTGCCGTTGGTTCTCGAAGTGACTTGAAAATCGGAGGCAAGAGCCAGCAGCATGCGACGGACATCAGCCCTTCTTTTCTTTTTTGTGTTCGTCACGTTTTCCGCCTGGGCGCGGCCTCGGCCCACCGGAGACCCGAACATCATTCCCCAGGACGCAAAACTGGAAACACTGTTCACCGGCGGGGTGTTGACCGAGGGGGTAGCTTCCGCGCCGGAGGGAACAATCTATTTCAGTGACATCACATTCACCTACACATCAGGTATGCAGGCAGGGCACCTGATGAAATATGATCCCAGAACCGGCGAGACGGTCGTTTTCCGCTCTCCGAGCGGCATGTCAAATGGCATCAAATTTGATTCCCTGGGGCGGATGATCGTCGCCGAGGGTGCCGACTTTGGAGGGCGCCGGGTCACGCGGACCGATCTGAGGACTGGCAAAAGTGAGATTCTCGCTGGCCTTTACGAGGGCCGACCCTTGAATTCTCCCAACGACATCACGATTGATGAGCAGGGGCGAATCTATTTCAGTGACCCGCGTTATCTGGGTCATGAGCCGATCGATCAACCGCTCATGGCCGTATACCGAATCGATGCGGATCGTTCGCTCCACCGCATCGTTACCGATGCCGGGAAGCCCAATGGGGTAGCCCTCTCACCCGACCAGAAAACCTTATATGTTGGCTCCAATGACAATGGCACAACCGGCTTGTTTCGAATCCCACAGAGTACTCCCATCCAGAGGGGAAGAATGGCGTTGAATGCCTATGACCTGCATCCCGATGGGACGGCGAAATTCCGGAAGGTGCTGGTGGACTACTACCCGGATGAGGGGCCGGACGGACTGGTGACGGACGTGGATGGGAACTTGTATGTTGCTGTGCGGGTTGCAAGCCGTCCCGGAATCTATATTTACTCCCCGGATGGAAAGGAGCTGGCGTTTATACCGACCCCCGAGCTGCCGACCAACGCCGGCTTTGGGCGGGGGAACGAAGGCACAACGCTGTACATCACAGCGGGCGGCAGCCTCCACAGGATTAAGCTGAAGAAGGCCGGTTACCATCTCCCTTCACGATGACCTTTCGCGACATGAAAGCGGCGTTTTACACAGGCCATGATCAGATCGAAATGGGTCGGTGCATTCCCGTCGAGCCTGGCCCGGGACAAGTTCAGATTCGGGTCTCGCACTGCGGCATCTGCGGCACCGACCTGCACATTTTCCACGGCGCTCTAGATCACCGTGTAACCCCACCAGCGATACTTGGACACGAGATGTCCGGCACGATTGAGGCCTTGGGCAGGGACGTCGAAGACTGGTCTGTTGGTGATCCAGTAACCGTTATGCCCCTGGATCCGTGTGGCAACTGCTTAGCCTGCAAGGCGGGACACGGCCATATCTGCGAAAAGCTGAATTTCCTGGGTATCGATTCGCCTGGGGCCTTTCAGAGCTACTGGACCGTTCCTGCTCGCACTCTCTTGCGCCTTCCCCCAAAGTTGCCGCTGGTTCGTGGCGCGCTTGTCGAGCCCTTGGCGGTCGCTTTTCACAGCGTGCGACTCGGCGAAATTCAACCAGGAGAAAACGTGGTCGTTATCGGTGGCGGCCCGATCGGCATGGTGGTGGCGTTAGTCGCCAAGGCTGCCGGTGCAAACGTGCTGGTGTCGGAAGTCAATCCCTTCCGCCTAGGGTTGGCAGATGAACTTGACCTCGAGACTGTTAACCCGAACAGTGCAGATCCGGTCGAGCTAATGAACGAACGAACTCGAGGCGCGGGAGCTGACGCCGTATTCGAGGCATCTGGCTCGTCAGCAGGCGCAGAAATCATGACCCAGTTGCCGCGCGCCCGCGGTCGCATCATTGTGGTCGGGGTCTTTGCACAGCGTCCACAGGTCGACCTGTCACGTTTCGTGTGGCGTGAGCTGCGGGTGTGCGGGGCGCGAGCGTATGAGTACGAAGACTTTGAGAAAGCTATTGAATTGGCCGCATCGGAAACAATGAGGCTGGATCGGCTGGTCACGGAAATCACATCCCTGGATTCTCTCGAAGAGGGTTTGCAGAAAATGGATAGCGGCGGGCGTTGTATGAAGATCCTCATCGACTGCTCAGTTTAAGACCAACCATTCTGGCAGGTTCAAGTTATGGGCTGGCGCCTCACCCCAGAACAAGAACAGATACGACGAGCGGTTCGAGAACTCTGCAGCGGTTTTCGAGGGGCATACTGGCGCGAGTTGGACGCCAGGCAGGCTCATCCCGAAGAATTCGTCGATACTCTCACTAAAGGGGGATGGTTAGCAGCGC
The DNA here is from genome assembly GCA_022616615.1 of Acidobacteriota bacterium. GTDB lineage: Bacteria > Acidobacteriota > Terriglobia > Versatilivoradales > Versatilivoraceae > VFZK01. Next base: position 25,492 of record JAKEER010000457.1, on the reverse strand, counting down.
TCATACCCGAAGAATACGGCGGTAGCGGATTGGGCGTTCTGGAAGCCAGTATCATTCTGGAGGAGATCAATCGCTGTGATGGCAACGCCGCAGCCTGTCACGCCCAAATGTACATTGTAGCTGCGCTACTCCGGCACGGATCCGAAATCCAGAAACGAAAGTATTTGCCTAGAATTGCAGCCGGTGACTTGCGCCTGCAGGCCTTTGGCGTGACAGAGCCCACGACGGGCTCGGATACGACGCAGTTAAAAACAATAGCCGTGCGAAAAGGAGACAAGTACGTTGTTAATGGCCAGAAGGTGTTCATCTCCCGGGTTGAACACTCGGACCTTCTCCTCCTGTTGGTGCGTACCACCCCGGCGGATCAGGTGGCCAAGCGCACGCAGGGTCTGTCCATGCTGCTGGTCGAACTGCGAGAAGCAGTAGGGAAGGGTCTGACGATTCATCCGATCCGCACCATGATGAACCACCAAACAACCGAGTTGTTCATCGACAGCCTAGAGGTCCCGGTCGAAAACTTGGTTGGGGAAGAGGGCAACGGGTTTCGCTACATCTTGGACGGGATGAACGCCGAACGGATCTTGATCGCCGCCGAATGTATCGGGGACGGGCGCTGGTTCGTAGAGCGTTCTTGCCGTTATGCTAACGAACGAGTGGTCTTTGACCGCCCCATTGGCAAAAACCAAGGCGTCCAGTTCCCAATTGCCAGGGCCCATGTCAACGTGGAGGCTGCCGACCTGATGCGGTTCCATGCGGCGGAACTATTCGATCGGGGAGAACCCTGCGGAGCGGAAGCCAACATGGCCAAGCTATTGGCGGCGGATGCCTCGTGGGAGGCGGCGAACGTGGCTCTTCAGACCTATGGCGGCTTCGGCTTTGCCGCCGATTACGACATCGAACGCAAGTTTCGCGAGACCCGGCTCTATCAAGTAGCTCCAATCTCGACCAACCTGATACTAGCCTATATCGCCGAACACTTGCTGCGCCTCCCCAGGTCGTACTAGCGGAGCAGCAGCCCAGGTTTTACCAGGCCTGCGCTAGCTTTTGGCGATAATGGTCGTTCGCCTTATCAATCAACTCCTTCGCGCGTTTGCGATTGTCGCCTGGTCCGAAGTTGTTTCGATCTTCCAGATATGCCCACAACCGACTGATCCACTGCAGGAGCATCTCGATGTCCTCTTTGATCAGGGTGGGCTTACCGTCCACCTTAACGTAGAGGGCGCCCGAATGCGCCACGGGTATGTTAGAAACTCTATCTACATGCCCGGCGTTCAAGACGCCGCGGGCGGGATGCCCGGTCACGCGCAGCGCAAACCAACTGCTGCGGCTGACTTCAACATCCTTTTCCATGCGAAAGAAGCGCACCTGGTCCTTCACCTCTCGACGGTCAATGACCTTGCCGTTCTTGATGAACTCAACGAGTCGCAAGGGAACGGCGGAACTGATGTCGGCGACCAGCCGTGCGCGGTAGGGTTGGCCGGATGGCGCGTCAATCCTGGAACCGATCGATTGGCCATTGACGGTAAACGTCAGCAACGGTCCGCTGGTCACAAAGACTCGGCCTTCGCGAAAGCGGGCGATCCAGCGATCCCAGCTCAGTTTCGAGCCCACCTCAACGTACTGCCGGTTACTGCCGGGAATACGGATCAGCCCGCGCCAGTTTGTGAAGGCGTCGCTTCCGGCGGCGGGTGAAATCTCGAATCCGGCGTTCAGCAGCGCGTACCAGACACCATAGGCCGGGCCGTGGACGGCCAGGAGTTCCATCGCATCGAGCGCTCCCAGCGCCGCTGTAACCGGGCTTTCCATGGCCCCAACGGGCCAGTCGAACACGTCGTTGCTTCCGGGATCCATGGGGTGGCAGTAGACAACCAGCCCCCCTTGGCGGCGAGCTTGCTGTGCGGCCATCGTGTTGAGCGGGAAATCGTAGGGTGAATCGCTGCCCAGGAAACCTGTATGAAACGGAGGCACCCCTTTCCGCGCCACCAGCCGGAGTTGACCGGCGGGCACGGGGAACGTGTTGTCTCCACTGGCAAGGAAAAAGCCCTGGCGAGGGCCATCCGGATCGAGGGGGTAGTGAAAGATCTGTTCGCCCGGCGGACAGTACGGCTTGCCGTCTTCGGGCTGTACGTAGAGGCGCGCCGGCGTCGGTTGGCCAAATTCGTTCAGCACCCTGACCCGGACGCGGCCCGAGGGCAGGCGGAATTTCAGTCCGGTGATCCGCACATGCTTCTTTTCACCGCCTCCAATAGGCATCGTGAATAAATCGGTATTGCCGAGGTGGTTTGAGACGTGGGCAATGAGTCGCCCGTCGGGCGAGACGGCCGGTGAGAACTCGTCGCGCTCGGTATGGGTGATTCGTACCGGGCCCTCCTGTGGCCGAATTCGGTATAGTTCGTAATTGCCCGGGCCGTTGACTTCCACGGCCGAGTAAATTACCCCAGTCCCATCCGGAAGCGCCGACAGGCTGTCAAGCAGCACGATCTGTTCGGATTTGTAGCGCGTTAACGGCAACTGGACCACGATCGGCCGCTCGCGCGCGGGCATCATCCAGATCTGCGGTTCACCCAGCCGCCGAGCGGCAAAGAAAACTTCCTCCCGCCTGGGATTCCATGACGCATCGACCCACGGTCCAGCAGCCGACCCGGGGGGACGGAACTGGAGTTGAATGATCGCGCCGTCGGCCAGCCGGATCTCGTGGAGCAGGGAACCGGCGTCCGGCTCTTGCAGCCCGCAGACAAGCCGCGCGCCATCGGGTGACCACGATGGCCTTCCGGCCGTGGGGTGAGGAGTAGCCAGTTCTCGCTCCTGGCCGGTGGCTGCGTCCACGAGCATGAGTTTCCCGGAGACGTTGGGAATACGTCCCCCAGGTATGGTGCCTTTGATGAAGGCAATCTTGTCCCCTTTAGGCGACCAGGCCGGGTGGGCGTGGTAACCGCCGGAGCTCGAGAGCTGTTCTGCTTGGCCGCCGTCGGCGGGCACCTGCCAGATGCTGCCGAAGAGCGAGAAGGCCAGACGCCTGCCATCGGGCGACCAAGTGGGGTCGGCGGCGCCCCATGTAGTTGTTTCCTTGTCGGCGGCGGGGATGAGAGCGAGGGGGTCCCGAATTACAAGAGCGCTGCCGGCTATCGTCAGCAGAGCCGCAGTTAGGAATCGGGCGGTTGCCTTCATTCTCCTGATCCTCATCAGACGATCCTTGCTAACGGAAAACACGGCTAAGTACTGCCATTCGTAGTTACGGTGACGTATTTCACAGCGAACCGAGCTGGGATCCCGTCATTCCCGCGAAAGCGGGAATCCAGAATCGCTGGATCTCCAGAAGGACAGCAACGCCGAGGCTGGATGCCCGCCTGCGGGGCATGACACATGGGAACCGGCTGCTTGATGACCGTCAAAATACGTCACCGTAATTACGAATACGAGTACTAAGTTCCCGCTATCTGCCTGCCACCGCCTCCCTCACTTCAGATCGAACCAGACGAGCCCGACAACGAAAAAGCCGCAGCTCAGCATCCCCAGGGCGAGAGCGATCATTCCCAGGCGCCGTTTTTCTATGAGGCCGTACCACATGTAGTAACTGCTCAACACCATAAACAAAAGACCCAGCGCAAGCGCGTCTATCGAGAAGCTCCAGATCTTGGTCAACAACCAGTCCCGCTCCATGTTCGGGTTGTTCATCCGAACTCCGATGAAGGTGTGGAGGTTGTAGAGAATGCCCCATCCGTTCAGCTGAGTCCGCCGCACCGTAGCCCGCTGGTTGTGCATATCTGCCTTGACATCGATGAATTGTCCTGGTCTCGCAAGCCTGAATTCCAGATGTCCTGGTTCCGGTTGAGAGTTTGGCCAATGGATTTCCCCAGAAACGTTGAGCTGCCCCATCAGGTCTCTGGCTCTGGCAAGGCGCCCGGCATCCCGGGGTACCTCGATGGACTGCTCTGAGGTAGATTCCTTCCGGTCTGGCCAGAATTGGGCGAAACGCCAATTCGTATGATTCAAAATGAGGCCCGAGACGGCGAACAGCCACAGGAACAGCAGCATGTACAGGCCAACATAGAAATGAAGCTTTCGATTCCAGATCTTTATCTTCTTCCACGTTTCGTAAGAGAGCACTGTGGTTCTCCAACTCTTATTAATTAGCCAGCGAGTGCCCAGACAATGCCGAAGAATGAGACAGCTCCTGCGCCCAGCAAAACAAGTCCAATCCTGCGCTCTGCCTTGATAACGGCCCACAGATAGACGCCACTCACCGAAAGGAAGAGCAAAAGGCAAACGACTGTGTCCGCCATCCATCTCCATAGCCGCGTATAGAACCAATTCCCGCGAATTGCCTGCAGGTGAGGCCCGGGCGACTCATGCAGATAAATCAGGGAGTCCCAGATCCCGGTATTCCTTTGTTCGATTGTTACCTGTTGATTTTCCAAATTCACATTTATAGCAAGCCGCTGCCCAGGTTTCACCAGGGCAACTGTCAGGTGGTTCTTTTCAGGCGATGGAATAATGCGTTCGATCTCACCAGACAACCTGAGTTGATTCAAAATCTGACGCGCCAATTTCGCTTGTTCCATCCCGCGTGCACGCGCCAGCCCGTCCGGAACCGCGATGTGCGCGCTTGTTGTCGAAACTGTTTCCGAGTCGCCATCCCGAGGGTTCCAAGTGTGATTCAGAAAGAGGGTGCTGATCGCAAATAACAGGACGAACGGACTGAGGAACAGTCCTAAGTAAAGATGCAAATCCCGGGTCCAAACATACACATTTTTCGAGAAGATATTCATTCCGCTTCACCTTGGGTCAAGCGTTTTGTGACAGTCGAGGCTAGTTGATCATTGTAGATGATTAACCAGGACTTTGTCAACCTGGCTGCGGCCCGCATTCTCGGGCCGAGTCTCGAACCATGGGTCCGAGCACGTAGACTGTGATCGGCTGCACTAATTCACCGACCCAGCCCCCCGGAAGTCCCCCGACACGACTTCGACACGACGCTTGTGTGTGACATGTGTGTATGGTATTATTGACGCTCATCACGTATGATCTACTCACTGCGCTGAGTTTCAGAGGAGCACCCACACCGCGTGAAATCGTGTCATGTAAGAAAGAAACTTTTTTCATGCCGCGACGCGGCACCACGACGGATGAAAATAATAATGGTTCCCCACTCGGGAGTGGAGAGGGCTGTCAGGCCTGGGGTGGGTCGTGACTTCCAAGCGACCACCCACCCCGACTGCCTTCGGCAGCCACCCCTCCCAGGAGGGGATTTTCAAGGGAGAAGATCTGATGTTCTGCTGGGTGCCAGTAAACTCGTGGGAACTCGATTCCAGACAGGATTGCGCGTAGGGAAGCCATTTGACGAGGTGTTTCAACGTTATCGCTGTGGCTGACCGGAGTCTCAAGCTAGGAGAAAGCCTTGTCACATCCGCCGACCCTATCGGGCCCCTGGTATAAATGGGCGGTCGTGGGAATTCTCTGGTTCGTGGCCTTCCTCAACGCCATTGACCGGCACGCCATTTATTCCCTATTCCCGCTTCTGGAAAAGGAGCTGAGCATGTCTGCGGCGCAGCTCGGCCTGCTCGGCTCGGCCTTTGTGTGGGCTTATGCGTTGCTACTGCCCTTTGCGGGCCATGTCGGCGACCGGTATCCCCGCGAGAAGGTAATCCGCTGGGCTCTCTTGGGCTGGAGCGCCGTGACCGCCCTGAACGCCTTGGTCGCGTCTCCTAATCATCTGATCTATTTGCGAGCTCTACTGGCGGTTGGCGAGGTCTTTTATCTGCCGGCGAGCCTGGCTTTTCTGAGCGAGGTCCACCCGGAAGCCACCCGTTCGACGGCGATCGCGATTCATCTGAGCGCCATGTCAATCGGTCAGGTGGTTGGCGGTGCGGTGGGTGGCTACGTGGGGGAGCACTATGACTGGAGGGCATTATTTGTCGTACTGGGAAGCGCCGGCATCCTGTACGCGCCTTTGCTATGGATGTTTTTGCACTCGCCTGGCTCCCCCGCTGCAAAGCCTGGCAACCCGGCGGAGAAGCTGATCCTGGAAAGGCCTCGCTCGAGCCTCCTACAGTCCTGGCGGGACCTGGCGGGAATTGTTTCCATACGGTTTGTTGGGATGGCGTTTGTGTGCTACTCGATTGTGGGCGCCCTCTTGATGACTTGGCTTCCCTACTTCGTCTTCAACAGATTCTCGACGAACCTGGCCGTGGCTAGCTTCTCGGCAAACTTCTATCTGGAATTACCTACCACGCTGGGGGTCCTCGCCTGGGGCGCGGCCGGCGATTACGCGGCGCAGCGCAACTTTCGAGGAAGAATGCTCGTACAGGCAGCCTCGCTGATGGTTGCCGCTCCTCTATTCCTGGCCGTCGGCTGGTCCCAGACCTTGCTCCAAGTCACGGTCAGCTTGGTCCTGCTCGGCTTGCTTCGAGGCGGGTGGCCGCCCAATACCATGCCGGTCATTTGCCAGGTTGTACCCCAGACACTCCGATCGACGGCCTACGGAGCGATCAATTGCCTGGGCAACGTGGCGGCAGGTCTGGCGGCCCTCGCCGGCGGGGTCCTCGGGCAGCGCTTCGGGCTGGGCTCTATCTTTACCTCTTGCTCTCTGATTTATTGGCTTGCTTCCGCCGCGATGATCTATGCGGCTCTGCGGCCTCTCCAGTTCGAATTCAGGCAGGAGCCAGTTTCGGTACCGGAGAAGTAACCATGAAGATCACAGGAATCAGACCCATTTAGTTTCACAACGCCAGCCAGCGATATTGTGTCTTCACCTAGATCCACACGGAGAAGGAATCACTGAGTCTCGGAAGTGGGCATGAGTCAGGAAAAAACGGTGGCGTGGGCCATCGACTCCTTGGCTGAATACGCAACTCAATCTTTACGATCGTATGCCGCCACTACATCCTGGAAGAAAGCTTTCGTTCCCTTCAGACCTGGAGAAGGTCTTCAAACGACTCTGGGCCCTGCGCTAGACAGGCCAGGAGCAATATCTCACATCGACCAACATGACCGGCACATCTCTCCTAGTCGCCACCCTACTATCGATCGCGCTGCTTCTGTTCCTGATTCTGTGGTGGAAACTGCACCCCATGATCGCCCTGCTGGTTTCTAGCATTACCCTGGGCATGGGTGCCGGCATGTCCCCGGGGGCCATCCTGGCCTCCTTGCAAAAAGGCATGGCCGACCTGCTAGGCTCGATCGCGCTCATCGTTGGGGTCGGCGCCATGATGGGCCGCATCATCGAGGTCTCCGGGGGCGGCGAGGTGATAGCCCGCACCTTGATCCGGGTTTTTGGCACCAATCGCATACCTTGGGCCTTATTGTTGACCGCCTACCTTGTCGGCATACCGGTATTCTTCGATGCTGCCTTCCTCATGCTGATTCCTCTGCTCTGGAGTATTAGTAAGGAGGCCAAAAAATCATTGCTGGTTTATGCCCTGCCTGTGCTGTCGGCGCTGACAGCGACGCACGGCCTGATCCCCCCCCACCCGGGCGCCGCCGCGGCCGCGCAACTGTTGGGAGCCGATCTTGGGAAGACAATCCTTTATGGGCTGGTCTTGGCCGTGCCCATGTCTCTGGTCGGGGGTATGGCTTGGGGCGCCTGGATCGGACGCAGGATGTTTGTAGCCGTACCGGAGCACCTGATGTCCCATACTCCGCAAACCGACGCGCGGCGGCCCCCAGCGTTTTCCACCGTGTTGGCAGTAGTCTTGTTCCCAGTCGCGCTCATTGGGCTGGCTGCTTTGATTCCCCGCATCGGCTGGATTCGATTTTTGGGATCCCCGTCGATCGCTTTGCTGGCTGCGGCGGTAGCAGCCCTGATCACGCTCGGGCTGCGGAGCGGATTCACGGCCGATGCCCTCCTTCGGCACACCTCCGAATCGCTGAACTCGGTAGGCTCGTTGATTCTGATCGTCGGAGCCGCCGGAGCATTCAAACAAGTCATCCTCGATTGCGGAGCAGGACCCTATTTCGCGCAAGCCATCCTGCGCAGCCAAATTTCGCCGCTGTTCATGGCCTTCCTTGTGGGCGCGGCGTTGCGAATCACAATCGGATCCGCCACCGCCGCTATCGTCACGGCCGCAGGAATTGTGGCCCCCATTGCAGCGGCCTTCCCTCACGTCGATCCAGCCCTGATGGTCATGGGCGTAGCCACAGGCGGCTCGTTTCTCACCCACGTCAATGACGCCGGCTTCTGGATGGTCAAGGAATACTGCGGCATGACTGTTCCTCAGACCCTGCGATCCTACTCGATCATGAAAGCAGTCACGTCTGTGGCTGGACTCCTTAGCCTGTGGCTCCTGAGCCTGATTGTCTGACTGCAATTGGGACATCCCAGTTTGGCCACCTGCGATTTTGCGTAAAAAAGCTGGCGTAAAAAGCTTGACAAACCACAAGATAGGGTATTAATCTTCTCTTAGCTGATCATCAGAGAGGATCTCCAATGAGCTTCCTTTTTTTCTCCATTGCGATGTTGGTCAACTGACCTCAAGGCCGGTCAGTTCCGTCTGCGGCTTTCGTTCTAAAGGCTTCGCCATATGGTTGCGCATCTGCCCTCTGACGGTCGCGGTTCTGTTTCTTGCATTCTGAGGCTGGTTTGGTCTGCTCTGGCCGCTAGCGCGGCTGCTGTACCGAAGTCGTTTCCCTCTACCGTTATTATTTTCGGGAGGCTTCTTCCAGCAGTGGGATGCCGCGTCTTTCTTCCCGCGCTAATACTGGCCTACTTCGTTCTGCGCCCTCAAGCAGCAGAGACTTCCAAAGCTGACTTTTTCGAAACACGGATCCGTCCCGTACTGGCCAAAAACTGCTTCGCCTGTCACATGGACTCCGCCATGGGCGGGCTTCGTTTGGATGCACGCGAGCACCTGCTGAAAGGGGGAAATTCGGGTCCCGCTATACTACCGGGCGACCCGGAGGGGAGCTTGCTCATTCAAGCGGTGAGTCACTCTCACGAGCGCCTAAAGATGCCCCAGGGAGGGAAGCTCGCCCCTGAGGAGATTGCCGCCTTGAAGGCCTGGGTGAAGGACGGGGCGGTCTGGCCATCCACTGAAGTCATCAACAAGCCCTCTTCGTCGGGCAGCAAGCACGTCATCCGCCCCGAGCAGAGAGAGTTTTGGGCGTTCCAGCCCGTTCGCAAGCCCCCAGTCCCCGCAGTGAAGGATGAATCGTGGCCGAAGACGGCCATTGATCGCTTCATCCTGGCAAAATTGGAACACGAAGCACTACGGCCTGCGGGTCCCGCCGACAAGCGGACGCTCATCCGGCGAGCCACCTTCGACCTCATCGGTCTGCCTCCAACCCCGGAAGAGGTAAAGGCCTTCTTGGTCGACGAGTCGCCCGATGCTTTTGCCAAGGTGGTGGACCGCTTGCTTGCCTCGCCCCACTACGGTGAGCGATGGGGCCGACATTGGCTTGACCTGGCGCGTTATGCCGACGCTGTCGGCTTCACTGACGGAATGGCTACCCACAGCGCCAATGCCTTCCGTTATAGGGATTGGATCGTGCGGGCCTTCACCGATGACATGCCGTACGACCGGTTTATCAAGGCTCAACTCGTGGCCGATTTGCTGCCGGAAAAAGAACGGGAGAAGATGCTGCCCGCACTGGGCTTTCATGCCCTGGGTCCAGCTGCGGAGGACGATCGAGTGGACGTGACGACACGGACCTTCCTGGCCCTCACAGTTGGCTGCGCCAAATGTCACGATCACAAGTTCGATCCGATTCCTACCTTGGACTACTATTCCCTGCAAGGTGTTTTCAAGAGCACCGAACCCCACGAGTACCCTCTGGCGCCCGAGCACGTTGTTGTCGCGTACAAGAAAGTCCAGCAGGAAATCCAGGAAAAAGAGGAGGCCATCGCCAACCTCGTCCGCAAGCAGCAAGAAATGCTGGCCGAAATCCTTCTCGGGCAAACCTCCCAGTACACGGTGACCGCCTGGAAGATCATGAAGCGCCTCAGGCCCGACATCCAGACGGCCGCGGAAGAAGCTGGGCTGGATCGCCTGACGCTAGAACGCTGGATCAAATACCTTAGCACCCCAGAAAGAGAACATCCCTACCTGAAGGAATGGGATGCCATGATGGCGCGCGGAGGCGGCACGCCGGAAGAAGTACAGGCCTTCGCCGAGAAGTTTCAACACCTGGTCGTCGCTGTCAACAACGAGAAGACGGTCATGGAAGATCGCAATTACGTCAAGCTGGGCGGTGCCGCCGGGCTGAAGGACAAGAAGCTCCGCGACACTATCAACCAGGAATTCCTGGAGCCCAATAAGTGGTCCCTCTGGCGGGACATTGCCGGGAATCCATGTAAGACCGGGGGATGTCAATGCGGCCTTCCGTTTGACGGAGGCATTGTCTTTTACGGTGACAAGGGCGATGAGCATCACGGCTTCTACAAGCTGACCGCGGAGCAGAAAATCGACCGGTTCTTGAGTGGGGAGTGGAAACGATACCTGGACCGGCTTCGTGCCGAACTCGCCGAGCTGCAGAAATCTCTACCACCACCGTATCCATTCCTGCATGGCTATCGAGATTCCAGGGAACCGCAGGATGTGCGCCTCGCTATTCGCGGCGACGAAAAGAATTTGGGCGATGTCGCGCCGCGGCGATTCCTCCAGATTTTGAGTAATGGGGAACCTAAGCGCTTCACGAAGGGCAGTGGTCGCCTGGAGCTGGCCGAGGCGATCGCCAGTCCGGACAACCCGTTGACGGCCCGGGTGATGGCGAACCGGGTCTGGTACTATCATTTTGGCCAGGGGATCGTGGGAACGCCGAGCAACTTTGGACAGCTCGGCGAGCGGCCCACGCATCCAGAGTTGCTGGATTACCTGGCTTCGTGGTTCATCGAGAGCGGATGGTCCGCCAAGAGCTTGCACCGCGAGATGATGCTTTCGGCCACTTACGCCATGAGCACGGAGCACATCGCCGCGAATTACGAGAAGGATCCCGATAATCGGCTCCACTGGCGGGCCAACCTCATCCAACGTTTGGACGCGGAGGCACTACGCGATGCCATTCTGGCTGTGTCCGGCAGTCTTGACCGAAAGGCCAGTGGCCCCCCAGTCAAACTGACCGACGACCATCGGCGGCGCACCATTTACGCTGCAATCGGGCGAACTGACCTCGATCGCACGCTGCTGCTATTTGATTTCCCTGATCCGAATACCGTGCCCGAGCAGCGAGTGACGACGGTTGGACCTTTGCAGAGGCTCTTTTTCCTCAACAGCAACTTTGTGATGGTGCAATCGCAAGCTTTGGCAGAACGGCTGCGTAACGAATCCGGTGCCGACGACGCCGGGAGAATCCGGCAGGCTTACGAGCTGCTTTTTGCTCGCTTGCCAACCGAGTCGGAAATCGCTCTCGGGCTGGACTTCCTACGTGAAAACGACGGCGCCTGGCCGCAGTACGTGCAGGTACTGCTGGCCTCCTCCGAGTTTAGCTCGGTAAACTGAAGCGAGCAGCGACAAGTACCGGCAGTTTTTTATCAAAGGAGAACATCCATGCAACAACCTATCACTCGACGGGAAGCGCTTCAGCTCATTGGTTGCGGATTCGGTACGCTGGGGCTGGCGAACATGTTGCATGCTGGGCCCGCGCGAATTGGCGCTTCCCAGGCTCCCCACTTTCTGCCAAAAGCCAGGCATGTGATTTTCCTGTTTCTGAACGGTGGAATGTCACACCTCGATACCTTCGACCCCAAGCCGGAACTGCAGCGACGCAGTGGCCAGCCCATGCCCGGCCCGAAAATCATCACCGACGAGAGGCGGGTTGCTGGCAATCTGATGGCCTCGCCCTACAACTTCAATAAGTACGGTCAAAGCGGCATTGAGGTCAGCGAAATCTTTCCCAAAGTCGGCCAGGTGATCGACGAGTTTTGCGTCATCCGGTCCACGTACGCAGACACTTCGCTTCATGGGCCGGGCGTGCTGTTCATGAACTGCGGCCATCAACTGCCGGGCCGGCCGTCGATGGGATCCTGGATCACCTATGGCCTGGGAAGCGAAAACGAAAACCTTCCGGGCTTCGTCGTGCTGTGTCCAGGCTATCCGATTGGCGGGCCCCAGGCATGGTCCTCCGCATTTCTTCCCAACTCCTATCAGGGCACCCATCTGCCTACCAACGAAACCGACCCCGAGAAACTCATTCAGTACATTCGGAACAGCCGGCTCACGCTGGATCAGCAGCAGCACCAACTGGAGTTACTCGACAAGCTCGATCGTTCCTACCTCCAGCACGTCGGTTACCAGCCGCAGTTGGAAGCCAACATCCGATCGATGGAGGTCGCCTATCGCATGCAGACCGAGGCGCCCCAAGTCTTCGACATTACTAAGGAAAGCGAGGCGACCCGGGCCCGCTACGGAGATGGCGACTTCGGACGGGGCTGCCTGATGGCTTTGCGAATGGTCGAGCACGGCGTCCGCATGGTGCAGATCTATTTCGGCAAGCGGCAGCCCTGGGATAGCCACGATGATATTCGCATCCATGGCGGCCTGGCCAAGCAAGCGGATGGACCTATTGCCGCCCTGGTTCAGGATCTGAAGTCCCGCGGGCTTCTTGACAAGACTCTTGTGATCGTCGGCAGCGAGTTTGGGCGGACTCCGTTCAATCAGAACACTGGCGTCACGGTCGCCGGCGTAGGCCGCGATCACAACGAGAAGGGCTTTACTACGCTGCTAGCGGGCGGGGGCGTCAAGCGCGGCGTCGTTTACGGCGCTACCGATGAATTCGGTTGCAAAGCCGTGGAAAATCCCGTTCATGTGCATGACCTGCACGCCACCATCCTCCACCTGCTGGGTCTGGATCATACCAGAGTGACTTACCGATACAGCGGCCGCGATTTCCGCCTTACAGACGTCGCCGGAAACGTAGTCAAGGATATTCTGGCTTGACGGTCGGGTTGTGCGGCTGCCCATCTTACGCGATCGAGCACTGTGGCGGATTCTACTACTCTTGCCAGGGCTCCCGTTCCCCAATCGTCGAGATTTGGCTGCAAGGCTCGCTGGGATACAGCATTTCCAGAGCCTCGATACCAGTCTTCGGCTGTGCAAGTAGGAATGCCCCTCATGTCGTAGGCCTGCGTGAACTCACTGACGGCTTAAGATAACTGTTGAGTGGAAGTGAAGCTGCGTCGTTTGAGGCGTTATGACTGAGACAGCGGATCAGATCTCGATCTGTTTGAACCAACTCGCCCGGGTTGGCGTCAGATGAAAGTGCATGATACTCATCAAGGCCTCCCCTGGGAGCGTGCGAACTGGGTATGTTCCCGAAAGTGTCCAATTTGAATGAGGAGGAGACCTGCTGAGATTCTATACTGAAGCCTACGCCTAATGCTGCGGCATCTACCCGCACGAACCACTGGATCCATCTCGTGTCTGTGTGTCCTCGACTAGCAAGCGGAGCCGCTGCTGCAACGCAACCTGCGCGCCTGTCCCGAGGCGTTCCTGAAAGCTGTCGAGCCCTTTTGTCGGGACATCGTCATCGCCGTCGAGTGCATCTTCCGTCGAGTGCATCTTCATCTGGCACTGGTGGCCCCATCTGTGAGCCCGGCAAGGTTATCGAATTCGTCTTTTTTCCAGTCCTACTGTTAAGTTTATTTAAGTGTTAGCGTGCTGAGCTCCCGGCCAAATCTTGATGAACACCGGACCGCAACAGTTTGGGCGGCCGCAGCGTGAGCTGCCTGGGAATGGATTGAGAAGGACATCGCAAGAACAGTGCGGCTTCATTATTTTCGGTTCCGGACAAAAATGCCCAATGGTGACGATTCCTGCCGGGAAGTAGGTTCCTGCGATGGGGGTGAAAATGGCGAAATTCCTGCGACAATCCTGGGTTCATAAACGGACATTATTCGTCATCACGGCAGTAGGGCTGATACTTGCTACAGCGGTTGTCTGGATAAGTTGCACTACAGGCAGAAACCAGCCTTCAATCGTCAGCATGGCTGCGAACGACCTGCCCATCGCAAAGCTAACTCGGTATACGAGAAACCCCCTGCTTAGAAATGGTCCGGAGCCGTACGACTTTGACAAGACCGGCCCGCGCGTGGTCCTTAAGCTGGGTCTCGGTTACTACCGAATGTGGTATGAGGCCGTAGCCGGCGATGGCCTTACCACAGTGGGTTACGCTACGAGTGCTGACGGGCTAATGTGGAACAAAGAGGGTGTAGTTATCTCACCCTCAGAGGCATGGGAAAAGGAGGAGATATCTCCCAATTCCATACTGCTTGAGGATGGAGTGTTCAAAATGTGGTATCACGGCGGTGGATATATACGAGATAAGCGGCGGCTCGGAAACGGACGGATTGGCTACGCCACCTCGACGGATGGAATAAGCTGGACCAAGTATAAGGGGAATCCGGTTGTCGATATCGGCCCGGCCGGTTCCTTCGACGATATTCAAGTCGCGGAGCCACGGGTATTCCATTTCAGTAGCGGCTATCGCATGTACTATACCGGCCAAAATGGTTCTACCAATCGGACTAGTTTGGGCATGGCAAGCAGTCCCGACGGTATCCATTGGATCAAGTATGAGGGGAATCCAATATTGAATCGGGAAGCCTGGGGTGGATTTTGGGGGGGAGCGTTCTTTCCCGAAAATGGCATTTGGCATCTGTGGCATGGCGTCATCATCGAGTCGGGGGACCGCCAGAGCACGTCTCATGACGACGTGCGCTCGGGTCTTGGATATATGTGGAGTGCTGATGGGCTAAGTTGGAAGGATGGGATGAGCAATCCTGTATTGGTTCAGAATGCCGACCGTGAGGCCGCCGATCATGGGTTGGTTGGCGACTCAGTTTCGGGTTATCGTGACGGTGATACCTACCGCATTATGTACACCGGCTTTAATTCCAATCTATTCGGGAAATTGGGCAGGTTTGAAGGTATCTGTCTCGCCACAATTGAAGCGACTCATCATTCATCACCGACAACCATCAAAACAACGACGCAGTGAATCGTCCGCCTGGTGCAGGCCGTGATCACAACGAGGCTTTGCCACGCTACTGGCGAGCGGGGGCTGTGTGCGCTCCCAAACTCAAGCATGAAAACGATCATGGAGTGGGAGCCGCCTGTGGCAAGAGTCTTCTGTCTCGAAGCTCTTTCCAGAATCCCTCGGGAACGTGAACACTCATCATCCTGAAGTTTTCTTCCACTTCGGCAACGGACCTGGCTCCAGGAATCACCGAGGCGATTGCAGGATGAGCCAGTGGAAACTGAAGCGCAGCGGATTTGAGGGGAACAGAATATCGGGAACACACTTCCTCGATCTGACGCACTTTTGCTTTTACTTCAGAGGAAGCGGTTAAATAATTGAACTTGGCATCCGGGGTGGCACCGGTTGCCAATATTCCACTGTTGTACGGTCCGCCTATGATCACGCTGATTTGCTTTCGCGCGCACAAGGGCAGAAGTTCGGCCAGCACATGGTGATCTATCAAGGTATAGCGCCCCGCCAACAGGAAGCAGTCAAACTCAAAGTCGTTGACGAGTCTTACCAGTGTTTCGGCGTGATTCGTCCCGACACCGATTGCTCCAACGTGTCCCTGTTGCCGCAACTCATCCAGGGCTGCATAGGCGCCTTGGATCCCATCAGCACACGTGTTGTCTGGATCGTGAATGTGAAGGATGTCGACACGATCCAAGCCAAGACGCCTTAAGCTCTCCTCAATCGACCACATCACTGCATCGTAGCTAAAGTCAACCTGGAAGAAAAGGAGGAGGATTATCGAACCAGATGCTCTCCACTTTTGCTGGGTCTTCTGGAATGAGCAAACGACCCACTTTCGTGGCCAGCACGTAAGATGCACGTGGAGCCCGCTTCAACGCCAAACCCAACCGGAGTTCACTCTTCCCATGGCCATAGAGTGGAGCTGTGTCGATGAAATTGATTCCCAGCGCGAGCACACGATGAACTAGCGCGATAGCGGTCTCATCGGAGATGTCGTGGTACAGCCCGCCCAGCGCGGAACCACCCAGTCCCAAGCGTGTGACGTGAACGTTCGCTTTTCCGAGGGCCACTTTGGAGAGCGGATTCAACTCCAGGAAGTAGACTTCCCACAGTAGCTCACTACGGTTGATTGCGGACTGCTACAGCCAGCTTAATCCCCAAATAAACATAGCCTCGTTCTTGACTCTTAACCCAATAGAAGGAAACCCGAAGGTTCTGCCATGAGTCTCATCCCTTCACTTTCATCTCTACATTTTTCTGGCCTCTGGCCGCCTGCCCTGGCAGTGGAGCCAGCATGGCGGCGAATGTAGATCCCAACAGTTGCCTGCGTGTCAGGTGAATCCGCGTTGTTCCCTTACCTTGCACGCGTCCTCCTTTCTCTGTCTACCAAGTTTTGGTAAATGGCTTCTGCCTGGGCGATGAGGCTCAAGGCTTCTTTCTTGTTCTCTGCTTTAGGAAGCTTGGCTTGCGATTCAACCCATCGCTGCAGATAACCAAGCTGTTCCAGGAAGAGCCGCGCAGACTCGGCTGCCGGAGCTGCGCGTCCCCCCATGTCTATGTAAATGGGCGAAGTATGAGCAAAGACCGGCATCCTCCACCATGTTCGGCCGTATTCCAGCATCTTCGGGCCGTGTGCGCGCGCGGCAATCCACCCCCCTCGTTCAACATCAATCGTTTCGTCCAGCACTGATTGATGATTCTCTCCCGATGGCCTCACCTTCCGGATGACCTCTCCGTTATACAAAATCTCTAAGGCCTGATACGGCTCAAGAGAAACAGCGCGGGCCCTTACAGAGAGCTGCGCTTTACCGGGTTGAATGCTCAAGCTGTCGCCCGGTTCTTTTCCATTCACTGAGAATTCGAGGAGTGGGTAATTAGTAATGAACGTTCGACCTTTCCGAATGCCGTCCACCCACGAGTCATATGAAAGGGGCCCTTGCGTCTTCACATAGGTGCGCGCGCTTCCAATCGGTGGATTCAGTCCCATCTTGTCGGAGCCAGAGGACGCAGCCAGCCTGAAACCGCAGTTTAGATAATGATAGTAGACTTCAATGGGGGGCATCGAGTAGACCGAGGCGCCTTGCATTTTATAGATTTCAACCAGTTCAGGATGATGTTCAAAGGGACTCCCTGTAGTCAACAGATCCAGCGAATCAATCTGGCCCAAAGCAATATCGAGCGGAGCCTCCAGTGAGGGATAGGGCCAGTGCGCCCAAGTGACTACAGCTCCCTGGGAGCGCGCATCACCGCTGGCGTGAAACATCAGCGGCCAGTCGTATCCCCCTGCCCCTGACTCTCGCAGACCGCCCGTAGATACCGGCCAGACAATGGATTTCAAGTTCTGAAAGATCAGGTGAGCCAGCAATCCATGACGAAATTCTTCTCCAACCTTAATGACATGCTCAGAGTTCGAGACAGGTGAGAGCTTCCCGGTAAAGTGCTCCACGTTCCAAAAGTGACCGTCGCCGGGCCGGGGCGGATCCTTGAAACCGCTCTTCAATAATAGGAGGCTGCATACCCGCAACCCCTCACATTCCATCTCATAACGTACTCCCTGGGGATCTGGAAAATGCAAATGAGTGTCGCCGGGATACCAGCCTTTGGCTTCGAAATCGGCGAACTTGCGGAGGGTCAGGGCGACACTTTGCTGTCCTTCGGGAGAAATCTGCACTTCTTTCTGAATAGTCTTGTATTCATAACCCTTTCGGGCCAAGAAGGTGTACTGCCCGGGCGGGAGATCGATCTCGGCGCCGTCGTAAACTAAGGCGTGTAACTCGAGCGGGCTATTCTGACCGTCGCCAAGAATGAGATCTCCGGCCGAGCGGACCTGACGGTCAGCCTTTGTCAAGTGACCGAGAGGCGCAAAGTACTCTCCGGCACTATTAGTGACTCTGAGCCGTAGGCCAGTGGATTTACCGTTCTCCGTGCGAATCGTGATTCGCACCCGGGAATTACCCGGAGAAGGCTCGCGCGTGGCTTGTGCAGCATACGCCAGGAAGGACGCGAGAATTGAGAACAGGACGAGTTGTCTCATCTTTGTCGCGCCAGAGCAGAATCAGATTTCCAGGGCAGGCGAGGCTTCAACCGTGGAAGGCTTCGGCCCCTGCCGAATTGGCAGTGACAAGGAACACCAGGGCCAACTCAAGGCGAAGAAGAAATCGCAAAACAGTCCAGCTTTCAAAAGTCACGAATCCCGCCGAGAATCGCCCTGCCAAACGTCTTTGGCGCCTGGTTAACCCCACCTTTCAAAACAGCGCGCTCAAAGTTTTCAATGGGCTTGTCCTTCCGATCGAGAAGATAGATCTGACCTGGCTCTGTCCGGAAGTGAAACTCGGCAAGACTTCCTTCTATGAGCACCTTTCCGGAACTGGCCTGCCGGAGTCGCGCCACAGATGACCAGGGATTGACCACCATACAGTCACCTCCTGCAAGGCTCTCGATGTTGACGTATCGGACATCCCCTTTGACAGATTCAGAGGTCACCATGAAGGCCCCAGATGCGCGAAGAGTAAATCGAGCCGTCCAGTCCTCGGGCGCAGCCGGAAACACACGAATCTTTCCGACATGGCTCTGCAGGCACATCTCATTGAGAGTGGTGGCAAAGATCCCGGAGCTTTCCAGAAATGGTTGGGTGATCGGCTTGACAGGGACCGGCCGCTTCTCAGCAGAAACAGCCCCGATGTGCGGGCGCGCGTCCCAGCCTCTCACCGGGGCTCCTTCCGACTTGTTGTGAGCATAGAATTGGAGCGTGCGCATCCCCATGTCGGTAAAGAAGCCTTGTGGAAAAATCTGGATCTGATCGACTCTTACGGCGAGTTCTTTGGCTGCAGCGCCGCTCAAACCTAATCGAGCGGCCACAATACTCTCAGGCCAGATACCGATTTCTTTGCGTTCTCCCGGACGGTAAGTTCGCACCGCAGTCTCGAAAATGTCAGACCCACGGTCATTCAGGCCAACTTCATTGGAAGGAAAAACGGGCGACTGATCGGGGCGGAAGACAGGGTCCATAGCCACTTGCCCGCTTGGATAAAGTCCGCGCCCGAAAACCTCACCCCGTACCGGGTCCTGGTAAGTCACAAACGGGGCAAGATGCCCGAGGACATCCTCGCAAGACTTAACCCACTCGCTATTACGGTTTAGCAAGCGCATTCCCGTGAGATACGCTTTGAATCCTGCGCGGATCGTGGCGATATCCGGAGTGGCATTGCGCAGCTTGCGTTCATCCCCGCCTCCAGGGGTTTCATAAGCGCAACTTGCTGGAACAGAATACACCCCCGAGTCTGGCTTGACGGTCGAGTCGTTCGGCTGTCCATTCTACGCGATCGAGCCGGTGACGCACTCTACCACTACCACTACCACTACCACTGTTACCGGGGCTGCCCTTCCCGAATCGTCAAGATCTGGTTCACCGGAAGGCCGGTCAAGCGATCCTTGTGCCCGCTAGGCCACAGAATTTCTAGTGCCTCGACATGGTTGGCCTTCCCCAACCCAAAATGAATCCGCAGGTCATTCTGAGAAAAATAACTGCCGCCGCTCCTGACTTCATCGATCTGCCGACGGTCACCGGTCACGCAGCAAACCCGAGCGCCAATGGCACTCCGGTTTGACTGGACTCCGATGAGCTTCACCTTGATCCAATGATTGCTGCCGCCTGAGTCGCATCTCAGCAGTTGCGGGACCTCGTTGATCGAATTCACAACGATGTCGATGTCTCCATCATTGTCGAAATCTCCAAAAGCACAACCCCGCGCCGCGCTCCGGGCTGTGACCGCCACTCCGGCAAATTCGGAGACATCCTTGAACTTTTTGTCGCCAAGATTATGATAAAGCACTTTCGGTTGTCGATAACCCATCGATATTTTTAGCCGGTCGACCTCAGGATAAACATGCCCATTTGCGTAGAAAATATCCGGCCAACTATCGTTGTCGACGTCAACAAAGCCGCAACCCCAACCCAGGAGGCGGGAATGAACCCCGAGTCCGGCGCTAAGCGTTTCTTCTTCAAAGAGACGCTTGCCCAAATTGCGATAGAGATTCGGCAGATCGTCCGAAAAATTCGTCTTGAAAACGTCTAGAAGTCCATCACCGTCGTAGTCGCCTGCCGCAACTCCCATCCCAGACTGGAAGCGGCCGTCGGCGCTAGTACCTACTCCGGCCTCCGCACCCCCTTCTTTGAATGTTCCGTCGTGGTTGTTCCAGAATAAGTAACTTTGCTCGCTGTCGTTCGCGACATAGATATCCGGCCACCCGTCGTTATCGAAATCACCGGTCAACACTCCAAGCCCATAGCTGGAAGGCGCTTTGGCGACCCCGCTTTCCCGAGTGACGTCGGTGAAGGCGCCGTCTCCGTTGTTGTGAAACAGAAAACTTCTCGCTTTAGGCAGGCCGCGCGGCCCGCAGTTGACAGGCAATCCCTGATAGACGCAGGAGCCGGTGCCCGCTGACGGAGCCGTCTTCAGGTCAAAATCAATGTAGTTGGTGACAAACAGATCCAGGTGTCCGTCGCGATCATAATCGAGAAACGCGCAGCCGGACCCCCACCTGGTTTCTTTCGTAGACAGCCCTGCGCGCTCGGTGACATCGGTGAAGGTTCCATCCCCATTGTTGTGATAGAGTCGGTTGTGGCCCCAGTAAGTTATGAACAGATCGTCGAATCCGTCGTTGTCATAATCGCCTATACACACGCCCTGGCCCCAGCCCGATCGCCCCAGACCGGCTTTTTCTGTCACGTCGCTGAAGGTTCCGTCATGGTTGTTTCGAAGCAGGCGATTCGTTGGCTGGGGAGATGCGGTTCCCTCCAGGGTCGTTCCGTTGACCAGAAAGATGTCGAGCCAGCCATCATTGTCATAATCAAGAAAAGCCACCCCACAACCCGTCGATTCCAAAATGTACTGATTCTTCGCTCGCCCGCCGAAGATGGTCGGTGTTCGAAGGCCGGCCTGGACAGCGACATCTTCAAACCGCACTGAAAACAGTTTTGCCGAATTCGTCTGGCCGAAAACTTTCGTCGACGCAAGAATTGCTGAGGCGAGCTGCGCCAGGAAGGATCGCCGGTCCACTATCTGGGTCCCCCTGGCTCGCACGACCCGAATTCGCGGGCCTGCAGCAAGACACTGTTTGCACGATCGTTCTCGCCAATCTGGAAGAGCGCTTGAGCCAGCGAGCACCGCGCCTGCGGGTGGCCGGGCCGTAGCTCGATCACCGATGTGAACTCCTGGACAGCACCGCGCCAGTCACCGTGATATTTCAGGGCCACGCCGAAATTGTAGTGGATTTCCGAGTCCGATGGATTGCTCTTCAACGCCGCGGCGAATGCCTGCCGGGCCTCTTGCCACTTTCCCATCGCGCTGAGCGCAACCCCCAGGTAATGGTGAGCTGCCGCCAGGTCCGGCTCCACCGCCAGTCCCCGCTGTAAAGCCTCGACCGCTTCCAAAACTTCGCCTTTCCCGAGCAATTCGATTCCTCGGTTGGTGTGCGTCTCGGCTTCATGACGTCTGGCCCTTGCTTCGGACAACTCCCTGGCGCGCTGAAACGTTAGGTCGGCTTCCGGATCTCCGGTGCGCTCCTGTGCTATGCCCAATGCGTGGTGAGCAACATAATTCCCGCCATCCAGCTCGATGGCCTTGCGCAACTCGACGATCGCATCCTTCGGTCGACTTCGAGAGAGTGCCGTGCCGTATTTCAGCCGAAATTCCGCATTTTTCGGACTCAGGCGTGCGGCTACCTCGTACTCCGCGAGCGCTGTTTCAAGCTGGCTCGCGCGCGCCAAGGTTTCGGCCAGAAGGAAATGAGCCGAGGCCAAGCCTGGGGACAGCTTCACCGCTTTACGGAGTTCCCCCAAAGCCTCCTGCAACTGGTCGGCCCGGCTCAAGCTGTGACCTAGTTCCGCGTGTGCTTCACCCGAATTCGGCTCGAGAACCACCACTTGGCGACAGTATCGAATCGCCGCGTTCAGGTCCCCTCTTTCTCGCATGACCTGCGCGAGATTCATGAGAACCTCCACGGACTTGGGATCCACTGTCGTAGCACGCCGAAACTGGCCAATCGCGCCCTCCAGATCGCCGTTGCGTTGCAAAACGCGACCCAGATTGTTAAGTGATTCGGCCGAACTTGGATTGGCTTCTACAGCCTTGCTGTAATGAGATAGGGCCTGTTCGTAATCTCCGATTCGTTCATACAGCTTCCCCAGTTCATTGTGGGCGCCCAGTATCTGCGGGTGAGCTCGAATCGTTTTCTGAAAGAGCGCGATCGCACGCGTGACGTCCCCCGAGTGAGACAGAGCAGTTCCCAGCTCGATTTGAGCTTCCGGAAAATCCGACCGAATTGCCACAGCGGAATTTAGATTTTCGATTGCCGCGTCGTATTGACGTTCCTTGCGAAGGGTGGTCCCAAGATGATAAAACGCCTCCGCGTAGTGTGGGTTCTGCTCGACTGCCTTGCGGAACTCTGCAATCGCGGCCGACGCGGCGCCCGTCCGTGCCAGAGCGATACCGTAATAGTTATGCGCTTCTGCGGAGAGCGACTGCTCTTGGACGGCGCGCCGAAGGAGGGGAAGAGCTCCTGTCATATCACCCTTTTTTACAAGTGCGATTCCCGGCGTCAGAGATGACGACGGTCCCTTTTGGGCGTGGTTCACATAGGCAAGGAAGTAGAAGATGCTAAAGAAGACCACACTTCTCATGAAAAATCATCCTAACATACAGCCATGTCCAAAATAATTTTTGACAAGAATCGTCCGGGCACTCCGACTTAGTAATTCTTGTTGTGAAACAAACAACGGAAAAAGCCCATTTCCGTTTCGGAAGCGACGGTTGATATTCTGTGGGAATGGATCGACGATTTCTTCCATGCCCGCCGCACCCCGACTCCCAACAAGAGGTCTTGTCTGATTCGCGCTCCGCCGGCAGTTTTTCAATGGGCTCCGAGCAAGAGACTCACGGAGGACATGGGAGCACCCGGCGCGAAGTTAAGGCCGCGTTCAGCTACGATGGCGGAAAATCGTGGGCGCCTGAAGCCCCGGGCCGAAATCGTAGAGGAGCATTGGTTCATATCTTCCGCACTTCTTCCACGAGTCCCCTCAGCGCGGAGCTGTACACCGCAATGTCGTGCGCGCAGGAAATCATGTTGTATCCCATGGCCATGAACACTTTCGCTTTGGCCGCTGAAGGGGGCTGAATGCCAGCCACCTTGCCGTGCCGTTTGGCGATCTCTGCCACCCGCCGGAGAGCGTCGACAAATCGGGGATTCTCGAATTCGCCGACAATCCCCATCGACTGGGTCAAATCGAAATGACCGATAAACAGGACATCGACTCCCGGAGTGGAGGCAATGGCCTCAAGGTTGTCCAGGGCCATAGTGCTTTCGATCTGGCAGATGGCAACCGTATCGCGGTTAGCCTCATGCAGATAGTCAGGAACCTTTGGGGGCACATAGTCGTTGTGGGCGGTTGCGAGCCCCAGCCCTCGATTGCCTTCGGGGGCGTACCGCATCGCGTTGACGACCTCTCGCGCCTGGGCGGCCGTGCGCACGTTCGGCGCCATCACGCCCAACGCGCCTGCATCCATCACGCGGGCGATAAAGTGATATTCGATAGCCGGCACCCGCACGATGGGAGCCACCGGCGTCGCCTTGAACCAAGCCAGCAAATCGGCCACCTTGCCGAAGTTCAGGCCACTGTGTTCCATATCGATCAGAACGAAATCCAGACCGGCGGCCTCGGCGATCTTTGCGATCCCGCGCGTTCCGAACTCGATAATCATATGTCCTATTGGCGTCTTTCCTTGGGCCAGCAGCTGTAGGATTCGATTAGGCTTCATTCCTTCCTCCGGGCAGCTAACTTTGCCTGCATGCCGGCGCGGCCAATCACGGTCGGATTGGCCAAGTGCGCGGGAACCTTCCCTTCGTAGACAGCGCGCACACTCCGGCACGTCTCAAAGTTGAGATCTCGAATGAGTTCTTCCGTCCAACCGACCGAGTGGGGCGTAAGAATCACATTGTCTAGCTCATATAGGGGATGATTTCCGTGCATGGGCTCGTTCTCAAAGACATCCAAGCCGGCTCCGGCGATGCGGCGTTGCCGGAGCGCTTCCACCAGAGCTCCTTCATCCACCAGTGGACCTCGAGAGGTGTTGATGAGGTACGCCGTGGGCCTCATCAGAGCAAGTTCCCGCGCGCCGATCAAGCCTCTGGTGTCCGCATGCAGCGGCGCATTGATCGCCACAAAGTCGCTCTCTCGCATCAGTGTGTCGAGGTCGACCAGATCGACCGCCAGTTCAGCCGCCCGTTCTCGAGGCGCATAGGGGTCGAAACTGAGCAGGCGTCCAAACCCCATCCCGCCCACCATACGAAATAGCTCACTCGCGATGTTTCCAAGGCCCACCGAGCCCAGAGTCCGTCCTTGGATGCAAATGCTTCTGCACTGCAAATTGTCGCGCCATCTCCCAGCTCGGGCCTGCTGATCGAGCCGGCGGATATTCTTGGTCAGGGTGAAGATCATGGCCAGAATGCCCTCCGCCAGCGGACGCCGGACGGCCATCGGGCTGAGCGCTACGAGTACGTCCGCCTCCATGCACGCATTTACATCGACACTGTCGAAGCCCACGCCCCACCGCGCGATGCCGCAGAGGCGTTTCACTCCGGCAATACTTTCGCGAGGAAACGGGTATGCAAACGCGATCACCGCGTCGTAGCGGTCGAGGATCTCCCGCGTGGGCTTGCCGCCGCTGTCTGGCATGACTTCATGCTCCAGGTCAGGCAGGGATTCGAGAACCTCAGCCAGTGCGAACCCCAACGTGTCGGGCGCCCAGTCGGCCCAATCCGGGGAAACGCCAACTCGAAAAGCAGTCGCTGATGTCATCGACGCCAGTTTAGGTAAGTCCGATATCTTGCCGCAGCCCGCGCCACCGCTCTTTTTACTCGGCATCTCACTTACTTGACAACGGAAATCCGATTAATTTTAGAAACTACTGGATCATCATTGATGAATAGACACGATTTCTGTTATTCTGTCAAGCGAGAGCTCAAGTTTTGCTACTGAGGTGAAATCGACGAAGTGGATTATGTGAAGGAAGTTCTCTGGCTGACACAGCTCTGTGCGTCATTGGCCGGCGTGATGACTCTCTTCGTCAACGGCGCCCGCATCACCGCTTCCGGCTTCAGCATCGACGGCGGCAGTAACGTGAACGTCGTCGTGGCCAGCAGTTCGTTAGGCCCTTCGGAGAGTTTTCGGCTGTCGATCCATTAGTCTTCGCGCGATGTCCGGGAGCCTCTGGGTACCATCGATGGGGCGACCACCAGGCAGGAATGCCCATCCGTCGTGAGTCATGCAACCCGAAGCCAGGTCCGCTTTCATAGACAAAAACGACTCGGCGATCCGCAAATTGCGGGTGCAATTGAGCAGATGCTCGGAACGGGCATTTGCTACGTGGTCATGATCGGTCTTCAGGAGAGATCTTGACTTGGTCCAGCGCGTCCAGCAAGCGCATTCTCTTGCCTAATAGAGGGGCCCCGCGCGCCATTCAGCAGGCCAGCGCCTTGGGAAGTCTGCAATGCGCAAACACCCTTCCAAAAG
>JAKEER010000006.1 GCA_022616615.1 Acidobacteriota bacterium | reverse complement strand
GGGGCGCGGGAGAGTAGCCTGGGGCAAAGCGTCAGCGACGCCCCAGGTTGGCGTCCATCCAATTCGGTTGCGCCCCGGCAGGGGCGCCGGCATGCGTCTGGACGCTGATCCCATGCCCCGCCGGGGCAGCAGAGGTTCACGATGCCCTGATCCCTGGGGCGTCGCGAGGGAGCGCCATCCCTCGCTCTGCCCCAGGCTACCGTCCATTGCCCCGTCCGGGGCAAAATGTCCAATCTCCAGGTCGGGGCTGCGCCCCGAGCCCCGAGGGCATAGCCCAGATCCTTGAATGGCTAGGCGGAAAGGCCCAGCCTTTCCGCACATCGAGGGGCAAAGCCGCCAGCCCAAGCGCATTTAGGTCTTCTCAGAGATGCTCTTCCAACTCGAAGAATACGTGATGGTATTTGCGAAACGCAGTACTTAGTTATAGCCGGTCAACTTAGGGCCTGGGGAAAAATAACTTGGAATTTTGGACCTGTCCTCGTCCTCGTCCTCGTCCTCGGCCTTCAGCATTGAATGTCAACCCACAGTTGCTCCTCGGCCATGCAAAGCCGAGGACGAGAACGCCGACGAGGACGAGTTAAGGCTTCCAGCATTCTGTTACCATCAAGTACAAGACTGCCAACTCAATCTTGCCCACGCCCTTAGCGAGCTCAGCTGACCTATGAAGACAATACCTCCCGTCACTTTCGTGATCTTGGTTCTGGATTGCTTTCTTTAGGAAGCGTGTTTCGCGACATCGAAACCTTTGCAACCTTCAGGGGTCTTCCTGCCTCATAATAAAAACAGGTCCAATCTGTTTTATAGACACTTCTTCAGAGGCTGGCGACAGCACAACACCAAAGGGCTATCGCAACGTCTAGGGTCATTTGCCATTCTGCTGCCGGAATTTCAATCTGCCGGGGGCGGCGGGGTGGACTGGGATCCCCAGGGATTCATCTATGCCGGCCAATACCATCAAGGCCAGCATCAAGTGAGTGAAGAGGGATAGTTATGCGTTCGCCAAAGAACCTTCCTGTTGCCTTTGGGCTGGCGGCAATCATCGTCATCGCCTGCAGCCTTGCCACTTAACCGAAACTCGCTCACACCGCATTGCGTTCGCGTCAAGCCGCACGGGGCGGTTCGAAATCTGGGTCATGGACGCCGACGGCAACAACCAGAAGCAATTGACCTTCGCTCCGGCGGATCCGCAGGCCCAAGCCCGGCGGTCGAATGGTGTGTCTTCCTGGTCGCCCAATGGTACGCGCATCGCCTTTGGTTCGTCCCGCAGCGGACAAACCGAGATCTGGGTGATGAACGCCGACGGCAGTGACCAGCGGCAATTGACGACGACTCCCGGCCCCGATGGGCAAGGTAGCAATGCGCCCTGTTGGTCACCCGACGGAAGCAAGATCCTCTTTGCCTCGAACCGGAGCGGGACGTACCAGGCCTACGTCATGGACGCTGACGGCGGCAACGTCCGGCAACTGACCCAATCTCTCCCACCCAACTTCCCTGACACCAACGTTCCCGTCTGGTCGCCCGACGGAAGCAAGATCGTCTTTTCCTCGAACCGGGGTGGCGGGGGCGGGTTCCAGATTTACGTCATGGACGCCGATGGCGGCAACGTCCGGCAAGTGACCCAACCTCTCCTGCCCGATTTCCCCGATGCCACCGTTCCCGCCTGGCCGCCCGCGCCCGGCGGCAAGATCGTCTTCTGGTTGGGCATCGAACACCGGCACGGCGAGGTTTTCGCCATAGACGCCGACGGCGGGAATCGGCGGCAACTCACCGACCAACCAGGCGAAGAAAACAGCGACAACCCCGCCTGGTCGTCCGATGGCCGTCACATTATTTTCGAGACCAGCCGGAGCCGCGTGCGTGTCGAGACGTGGGTGATGGACGCCGACGGCAGCAACGAGCGGCTCTTGTTCCCAAACGGCGGCTTCGGAGGGCGACTGCCCTGGCAAATAGCGCCCCCGTCCCTCTTCGACGGTTTCTATCGTCGTCGCCGCGAGCTGCATCCCCGCCGAATCCGGGTTAGCGACGGCGACTCTTGCCGCCACCACCAAGCCTTCCCCACGAGGCTCGCCGGCACGACCGTCCAAGCGCACGAGAGCGCCGGCACAGAACGCCTCGCCGCTCTTCCTCGTCTCGCCGGCACAGATCAACTATCAAATGCCGCCGGGGACGGCCTGCCGCGCGGCCACCATTACGGTCACCGGCAGTGATGGAGCCATCTCCACCGGCATGGCGCAGATTGCGGCTGTGGCTCCGGGATTGTTCTCCGCCAATGCGAGCGGCCAGGGGGTGGCGGCGGCATTGGCGTTGCGCATCAAGGCTGTCGGTTCGGGGAGCTCCGAGCCGGTCGCGCAGTTCGATCTGGCGCAGAACCGCTTCGTCACTCGAGCGCTCAGCCTTCGCCCCCGTAACTAAAAGCATTACTCAGTTGACCAGTTGCTAGTTGGTGAAAATGTAATCACTCAGTTACACGTGGGTACGAGCACAAGACCGCGTGTTCCAGGTGGCTCGAGCACCAGACTCTCGTCACCAGCACCTAACCCGCCCGCTACCGCGGCTGGTACTGACAGCAGCTAGCCAGACAAGCTCAGCGCCATTGATATCCCCAAAGTAGAAGCGGCGTCTCGCCGCTTCTCAAGCGCCGGGACGGCGCTTCCACCTTTTTCGCCTGGCCCGTTGCTGAGGAACTGAGAACAAAATGCTTCTTTCGTCGCACATAACCGGCTATGCAAGGGCTGCCGCCCTTGATATCCCAGCTTGGGAAGCCACGATGACCGCGTTTTCTGCGGTCATCGTGGGCAGTTTGTTGTGATCCGCGAAAAGCCCACGCTGAGAAAGGCGCTCAGCGTGGCCACCAAAACGAGAAGAAAATTCTCGACCGCCGTGCATAAGGCCTAACGCCTCCGGCATCAGCGGCGGCGCAGAGCGCTGGCCGCTGCATGACTACACGCGCCATCAGTAGCAGGTCATCACCCGGCGTGCGCGACATACGCATGGAACTGGATCACCACATGGTCATCTTGCGTGACCTCGCGTAGCGGCGCCTTCATGTCCTCGCTAATGGCTGCGATGATCGCTTGCCGAGCCTGGTCGTCGAGGCCCTGCATCGAGGGAATGGCAGCCGTGTCCAGATCGATTTCCCCGGCGAGAAACCCCGCGGGGTCCGGAAAACGCGCGGTCAGCGAGACCGGCTCAATCTCCACGCGCTCAAAGCCAGCGCCTGCCAGCAGCGTGCGCAGCCGGTCGGCCTCGCCGAGGGCAAAGATGTCCTGCAGGGCCGACATCCCGAGGCGCTGTTGGATCACGTTGTGCAGCGTTTGGTAGAAGGCGTGGCGATCGAGACCTTGCCAGACATTCAGCCAAAGGCGGCCACCATTCTTAAGTACCCGATGGATCTCGGCGAGGGCGGTGGGCCGGTCGGCGAAGAACATTAGTGCAAACTGGCACAGCACCAGATCGAAGCTGCCATCGGGGAACGGGAGCTGCTCGGCCCGCCCCTCCCGCCATTCGACGGCCAGCCCTTGCCTTTCGGCGGCTGCGCGAGCAACCGCCAGCATGTGTGGATTGAGATCAAGGCCGGTGACCGCTCCCTTCGCTCCGAGCCACGGCGCGACATACCGGGCAACGATCCCCGTTCCGCACGCCAGGTCCAGGACACGTTCGCCGGGTTGCGGGTTTGCGGACTGAACCAGGTGAGATGCCCATGGAGCAAAGAGTGTTGGCACCATGTAGCTCTCATACGATTCTGCCGGATTACTCATGGCATTCCTCCGCATGTCGATTGTGCTAGCCCAACGCAATTTGGCATCACCCGCCGCCGCGCTTTTGGCGGCGGTCGGATGCATGCCGTGTTAGGCCTTTGCTAGCCTGCGCAAGGCGGCGTCGGAGCTCTACGCTGGAGAGCCCGCCCTCCTTCTCTTGCCGTATTCGGGAGCGCCGGATTAAAGCCAAGAACTCGGGGTTTGTGCTCAAGGTTGCCGTTTCCCAGTCCGCATTCTCGATTGATATCAAAGCCGCCACAGGTTTGCCTTTCAGACTCACAATCACTGGTTCCTGGCCGACGGCGCGGACGTACTCTGCCAGCGAACCGATTGCGTCCTGAAGCTCTAGCGTTTTCATAACGAAATCACCTCTTTGCCAATCCGTACGAGATTGCGTTCCTCGATGCCCACAGCGCGAATAAAGACCCTATGCCCTGGGCTTTCTTCCACGTCATAGGACACTCGCAGACTCCCCACCCGCAATTCCCAGGGCGCCACTGGATTCGGACGCATGGGCTTTCGATTTCTCGTCTCTACGGTTGGCTGATGACCAAGCTGCTTGTCCACAGCATCCAGAACGGCCCTGCGCTGCCGGGAGGTCAAGATGAGAAGATCGTCTTGGACGTCGGGAGAGTACTCGATCTGATAGGGCAACAGCCAATCGTCCTTTCAAAGTGTAGATGTAGCTGCAGGCTTAGAACGACTGGCCTAACGACTCCCGGCTAAGCTGCCCCGCCTCCCACTGCCGGGAATGACGGAGACAGCTTTGGAAGGGTTCCGCCGTTGTTTGCAAAAAGAACGCGATGGCGGGGTCAGCTTCAGCCGACGGTTGGACTAAACCGCTGTCGCGGTAGAGAACTCGGGGAGAGATTTTGGTAGGGGAGAAGACTCGTTTCTGAAGGACAATGGTGTTACCGCTAACCCCAATGTCTTTTCAAGAAAGGAGCCTTCTATGACACCCCTACGTCAACGGTATCTCCAAGACCTGCAGTTGCGCAACTACTCTACTAAGACTCAGGAGGTCTACGTAGAGTGTGTTTCGCTGTTCGCCCGCTACTTCGGCAAATCGCCCGAACTGCTCGGCCGCGAAGACATCCGCAGCTACCAGCTTTACCTGGCCCATGAGAAGAAAGCCTCCTGGAGCCGGTTTAACCAGACGGTCTGCGCCTTGCGCTTCCTCTATCGTCACACCCTCCACAAGGATTGGGTCATCCAGCACATTCCGTTTCCCCGTAAGGAAAGCAAACTGCCCGAGGTGTTGAGCGTGGGTGAGGTCTCGCGTTTGTTAGCCTCTATTCCTGAGCTGAAGTACCGGGTCTTGCTGACCACGATCTATGCTACTGGCTTGCGGGCTTCCGAGGTTCTCCATCTTCAGGTCTCCGACATTGATTCCCGTCGCAAGACCGTTCGGGTCCGTCAGGGCAAGGGGCACAAGGACCGTTACGTCATGCTGTCTGCCAAACTCCTCCTGCTGCTGCGCCGGTACTGGAAAGTTGCCCACCCCGCCACCTGGCTGTTTCCGGGCACTTCGCCGGATCGCCCACTCAGCCTGGAGTGTCTGCAAAGGGGCGTCCAGCGCGCCCGTCAAGCCAGCGGTTTAACCAAGCGCCTCACCGCCCATACCTTG
>JAKEER010000456.1 GCA_022616615.1 Acidobacteriota bacterium | reverse complement strand
GAAGCGGATGAGCGAGAAGGTCTCACTTCCGTTCAGCTGTTGGAAGTCGGTCGGCTCCATTGCAAGCGGGCGCATTACGGTTCTCACCCAGTCTTGAACATGGTTCAACCAGCCGAGTCTGCTAAAAAATTCCTCTCCTGCCATCCCATTCGCCGATTTCAAATAACTGCATTCGAGAACATTGCGACTCTTGCCTCTCAAGAGATGCGAGATTGCATGGTGAACGGGGAACCAATCCATCCCCTCTGGCGGTGCGCAGGTTCGGACCTGAGCTTCAAGAACGGCTGAATAGACGGGGGCAGCGTCTTCCTCAGACACGTTGGAAAACAAAAGAACAGAAGGTATGTGCCAACGACGACGAACTAATGTCGTGATCTCTTGTGCGGGCCGAGTGAACCTCGGGATACTAACAAGTGGCAGGTCATAACCTGCACCGCCCGATTCCAGGAGCACCGTCGTTCCGTCGCGATTGAATACGATCAAGCGACAGGGATCCGTCTTGGTGACGGAACCGAGCGTGGCCGACTCGGAGAGCTTCCGATTGGATTGCGCGGCGAGCACGCACCAAGGATCACGCGCCGGAGATTCTCCGGTCAACGTAGAAGTGTATGCCTTTTCTGCTTTCTGTATGCAGTTTCGGCTTTAATCGGCTCGCATTGAGAGATGTGGAGGGGGCAAAGCACTTTCCCTGGGAGGTGCTGAGGGTTCATCCGACAGACTGCCCATTCTTGCCAGCCTAGCGTACATACCGCCTTTGCCTATCAACTCGTTGTGGGTTCCCTGTTCTTGGATGACTCCTTGGTGCAGCACGACGATCTGGTCCACCCAGTAAAAGGATGAAATTCTGTGCGAAATGAACACAATAGTCTGGCTCGGTAGATGCTGAGATAAATTGTGGAGGATCCGCTGCTCTGAAGGCGCGTCGAGTGCGGATGTTGCTTCGTCGAGGAGCAATACCGCAGGTTTCTGAAGCAAAGCTCGAGCAAGAGCAACTTTTTGGCGCTCGCCTCCTGACAGCCTGCTGCCCCGCGCGCCGACCCGTGCGTACCATCCATGCGGGAGGCGAGCGACCAAGTCCGCGAGCTCAACTGCCTCGAGAGCTTTTTGCAATTGCTCATTCGTTGCGTCCGGACACGCTAACAGCAGGTTTTCATTGAGAGAACGGTCGAAAAGAATCGTATCCTGCATGAGCAAACACACATTGGCTCGCAGGCTCTTCAACTTGGCATTCTGAACGTCAGCGCCGTTCACTTGCACGGTACCCTGTTGAGCGTCATACAAGCGAGCGATCAGTTTGGCGATTGTGCTCTTCCCACTGCCGCTCATTCCGACCAGGGCAATTTTTTCTCCCGCTGGGATGTCGAGAGTCAGGTGCGACAGCACCGGGGGGCGCATAGGGTACGCAAAGGTGACATCAATGAGTCTTACGGCGCCGGTGTTTTGTCGGGGCAGCGTAACGGCGTGAGCACAGTCCCGCACACTGGGGACCCTCTCAGTGATGTCCAGTATCCTCGAGATACTTGCCTGGACTCGCGTGAACTGGGCATATATGTCTACGGTGGAATAAAGAGGATCGAACAGTCTCGCCAGATACGTGTAAAAGGCGATCAGTCCCCCGATGGAGAGCGCACCGGCGAAGACCTGCTGGCCGCCGTAACCAAGGACTGCCAGCGTACCGACCGCGATCGCGGCCATATACCACGTCCCGAAAAAGACTTCTACGCGGTTTCGCTGGTTCACGGCATCCATTCTGGCACCTGCGAGCTCACGAAACGTATCCGTCTGTCCGCTTTCGCGATTTAGCAGTTGAACTTGAATAACCGATGCCAG
Source organism: Acidobacteriota bacterium (assembly GCA_022616615.1). Taxonomy (GTDB): domain Bacteria; phylum Acidobacteriota; class Terriglobia; order Versatilivoradales; family Versatilivoraceae; genus VFZK01. The sequence continues at coordinate 1,691 of JAKEER010000456.1, read as the reverse complement.
ATGATCTTGGAGGAAACTGCTTTGGAGCCCGCCTCGCTCTTGTGCAGCTTCGGAGGACATCCTCAATCGCCTCTGATAGCGAGCTGCGATGCAAACCCCGACTAAGAGTAGGGGCACAACGACAAACAGAAGGCGGAAGTTCAAAAGGGCCATTGCCAGGACTACGAACAGGAGATTGAATAGCGTTTGAAGCAGACGCGGCACAAACGAACCGAACTGAGCGACCTGGTCCACGTCCTGTTCCACGCGGTATAGCTTCTCGCCGATCGGCATCGCTTCGTGGAAATCGGCAGACAGGCGATTGATCTTATCTAGGAGCTGAAGGCGCATCCCAAAAGCCAGCTGTTGGATGCTTCTGAAATTAATGATCCTTCCGACCGAGAACAGCCCCAGTCGGCAGGCGTAAATAATTAGGAGTCCGACGACGGCGAGCGTTAACAGTCGCCCGTCTCTGCTCGGCAAGACGACGTCGACCATCCACTTAAGTACCAGAGGATCCAGAAGGAACATTAAGCTGCTTGACGCGATGAGCAGTATGCTGAGAATCTGGTGCCGAAGTAGCGGCTTAACTTGTGCCGCGAACCAGACGAGGTCCTGCTTTGCATTGGAGCGGTTTGGCATCAGCTATCCCGCGAACCCTGGTTCCGGTAATCTGATGGAGTCAGGTTGAACTCTTGCTTGAACTTCCGGCTGAAATCAGCGGTGCTTCGATACCCCAGATTCCCAGAAATCGTCTTGATACAGAGGTTGGTCGTACGGAGAAGATGTGCGGCTTTCATCAGCCGCCTTCCCGATGCATACTCCCGCACACCGATGCCGAATTGACGCTTGAAAAGCCGGCCGGCGTGCGCGCCGGAAATGCCCAGACCCAGCGCTTGGCATACTGTGTCAAGGCTCCAGCCGACCTGCCCATCGTTCCCGTCTATGAACCTCCGAAGTTTGCTGGATCGACGATCAGGCTCAGGTTCAGAAGTGATAGGTTGTGGCTGGAAAGATCGCAGCAAGCGGGCCGAACTGCTGTGCGCGATGACCTCGGGAGACTGATACAGCATGTTGCACCCCTTTTTGAGGAAAGCCTGCTGCTACCAAGTCGCCCTCAACAGTCTTCAGATCCATCTGCCAAAGGCATTGCGATGAACCCATTTCTCGCTCGGACTCGACCAGCAGTTGCCGGGAAACCTGATGAAGTTGTACAAAGGAAACTCGATCCCGTAGGATGGCCAGAGGCGCCGGCATTTCGCGTGGCTTCTTTTACAAACGTCCACGCAGGACCTTCGATCGATGGAGCAACACGCTCTTCACACAGGCCAACAGAAACACCATCATTACCGAGTTCTTCTACACCTTCTACACAGCAAATAAGGACTGCTTGCATACCCCTACCGCATTCCTCGGCCCGATGCGCGAATGAACGATAAGTGGCCGTTCGCCTTGGCCAGTCCTTTAGACTCGAGCTCGCCGAGGTAGTGCTCCAGGTCGGCTTTCAGTTGATCGACGGACACTGCGAACTGTGGCGCTAATTCGCTGACGAGATGGGAGAGCGTTATTCCGGTTTGGCTCGCTGCAAGTTTTTCCCAGACCTTGGCGCCCACGACATTCAGGCTGAAACACAAACCTTGGCGTATATCAAGGAGCACAGCGCCATCTTCACTTTGGGTGCTGCGGACGTCAGGAGAGATTGTCCACGCTTT
>JAKEER010000455.1 GCA_022616615.1 Acidobacteriota bacterium | reverse complement strand
TCTTGGAATGCTATACCGCGCGTTCGCTACCACAAGAGAGTCTCGCGGTGAGCTTCAGCCATTTGTATCTTCCAATGGCAACGTAATGCTGTGGGACGGGCGGCTCGACAATCGAAGTGAATTGCTCGAGCAGTTAAACGGAGCGTTCTTTCCGGCAGGCACCGATGTCGCCATTGTCATGGCAGCCTACGAGCAGTGGGAGACAGACTGCTTCCGGCGGTTGATCGGTGATTGGGCACTTTCTGTCTGGGATGCGCGAGAGCAGGTTGTGCTGTTGGCCAAGGATTTTGTCGGTTCGCGCCATCTGCATTACTCGATCAGCCGAGAGCGCGTCGAATGGTGCACTGTTCTTGATCCCCTTGTCTTGCTAGCCGGTCACTCTTTCGCATTGAGCGAAGAGTACGTCGCCGGCTATATCGGGCACTTTCCCCCAGACCATGTGACACCCTACCTCGGTATCGATTCTGTACCTGCGGGGGCCTACGTCAAAGTAAGAAAAGGAACCGCGACTGTCCGGAACTACTGGCAGTTCCAGCAAAACGAACGAATCCGGTACCACACGGACGCGGAGTATGAGGAACATTTCCGGTCCGTGTTCGCGCAATCAATCAGGCGCCGGCTACGTTCCGACGCTCCGATTCTGGCCGAACTGAGCGGCGGCATGGATTCTTCCTCGATTGTTTGTATGGCCGACGTACTGATCGCCCGAGGGGAAGCGGAAACGCCACGCCTGGACACCGTCTCCTACTACGACGACAAGGAACCGAATTGGGACGAGCGCCCCTACTTTGTGAAGGTTGAGGAAAAACGCGGCAGGAAAGGCTGTCACGTTGATATGGGCCAACAGACGTCCTTTGCAGAACCGATGGATGGCCGCTATTTCTGTCCGCTTCCCGGCGCTAGCAAGGCTGGATTGGAGTTTGAGGAAAGACGCGTCGCGTGCATGGAGTCTGCCAAAAACCGAGTTCTGCTTTCCGGCATAGGGGGCGACGAGTGCTTGGGTGGTGTGCCAACACCAATTCCTGAGCTGTGTGATCTCATGGTGCAAGGTCGGCTCATCCAGTTGGCGCGTCAACTCAAGACGTGGAGTTTAGTAAAGAAGCGGCCGTGGGCGCACTTACTGTTCGAGGCGCTAGGAGAGTTCCTCCCCCCATCCGTCACACAACGCTTCAAAAAGAAGCGAATTGCGCCGTGGCTCCATCCGCAATTCGTCAGGCATCATCAGGCTGCCCTGCTCGATTCGGGGCCAAGGACGCGCCTGGCCCGTGGTCTCCCCAGTTACCAGTCCAATGTCAACGCTTTGGCCGCTCTGCGCCGACAACTTGGAAACTCAATTCCCAGCATCGTGGGTTGCTACGACGTGAGCTACCCATGCCTCGATCGCGACCTAATCGAGTTCCTCTACTCTATTCCTCGAGATCAGATTCTGCGACCAGGCCAGCGACGGTCGTTGATGCGACGCGCGCTCGTTGGCATCACTCCAGACGAGATTTTGAATCGAAAGAGAAAAGCATACGTAAGCCGACGACCGCTCATGGACATTGAAATGGCGTGGCCAAGCTTGGTCTTGCTTTCTGAGCGTTCACTCAGCGACGCGTTAGGCATTACCGACCGCGCACGCTTTGCAGAAGCACTCCAGGCCGCCCGCCAGGGTCATGCACCTCATCTTGTGTGGTTGGTCCGTATGCTAAAGCTGGAGCTATGGCTTCAGCACGCCTCGTCTCTGGGAGCCCTGCGCAGGCCTGCACCTAACCCGTCAGGTTGTCGTTCACTAATGCATCTGGAAGAATCCGCGCAAGCGAGTCGTCCCTGCTTCCCTCACAGCTACGAGGTAACGACGTGTTCCAGTCAGCTGACGATCCCAAAACAGAAAGGAGGTGAAACTCATGAGATACGAAAAGCCACAACTCGTGTTTCTGGCCCAAGCAGCCAAGGCTGTTCGTGCCAGCGGCAACAAGCCTTCCAACGAAGAGATCGACGGCGCATTCCCGCTTCAGACCGCCAGCGCATATGAGGCGGACGAGTAGCCGACAGCTAGGGGCGCTCCCGGTACCAGAGCGCCCCAATTCTTACGTTAGCGATTGACCACAACCTTCACACAAAAAGAAAGGAAGGAAGCCATGACGTACGCGAAGCCACAGGTAGTTCCCCTGATGCCAGCTTGCGAGGCAATTCAGGGACAATCGAAAGACAACACGACGTACCTGGACGGGGTCCATCCCCTCATGTCGATCTCGGCGTACGAGGTTGACGAGTAGCAGGTCCTCAGGGCGCTCAGAGCCTGGTCGGGCGCCCTGATTTTCTCTCCGAACCTCCAAGGTTCTTGATCCACTCGGCGCACAGAGTCAACGAGTAACCAAAGGTGTCCGCTAGTTTTTCCTTCTTTCTTCATTTGCCTCTACCTGCTTCTGAGTTGCCCTGTCAGCCTGCGCAGGCCCCGCCATCGCGAATACTGCTCAGGATCATACTCAGGCGTATCGCCCTCGTAGCCCTGTATCCAGAATCGAAACCAGTCCACATTGCGTTGCAGTGAGGCGATGCGCTCGAGCGGCTTGTCCAGGATATGGCTGCCCAGAGGATAGTAGTACAGTTCGGCTGGTTTCCCTTGCCTCCTGAGCGCCGTGTAGAACTCATGCGCGACGGAGACCGTGTTTGCATCCTCTCGGGTATATTCCATTAGGAGGGGCACCTTGACATTGCCGGCGTTGAAGGCGGGGGAATACGCCAGCCAGTTCTTGAACGCCTCGCCGTACGGCGGACCGCCCATTTGCAATTCCGAGGCGCTGTGTGTCCGGGCTTGGTTCGAGAGCCAGTATGAACCGTAATTGTAAATACCGCTGTCGGCCGAGGAGGCAGCCGCAAACCTGAAATCAGAATGCGTCAGCATGAAGTCCGTCTTCCAAGACGTTCTGCTGAAGCCCATCAATCCTACTCGTTCTATGTCCACGAGTCCTCGGTTCACCAACAATTCGATCGCGCTTTCGACCATGGCCATCCAGTTAAAAGCCTCGGACATTTCACCCGGATGTCCCTCCAACCTCAGCTTCTCAGCAGAAGTGCGGTCGTTGATTGGATCATGGGCCATCAGCACTGCGAAACCTACGTTTGCCAAAGGCTGAGGCGGGAAAGCGGTCTGATAGTCCGTGTCGCAGATGAAACTGTTCGTCCAGAACTTGGTAATAATGACGAGCGGATATCGTGAGCCAACCCGGTATCCGACGGGTTTGATCAGGAATCCGTTGGCATGTGCGCCGTATCTGTTCTTCCATTCCAGGTTCTCCACTCCTCCCAGTTCTACCTCGCGCAACTCAGGATTCAGATCCGTGAGCAAGGTTGTGGATTTGCTTTTGATGTCGTAAAGAAACAGGTCGGGTGGAGTTGTCGGATCCTCAGAAACTCCGACGACTGTTCTGTCGTCGGCCACGGTGGGGTAATTGGCGTTGTTTCCCTTCAAGGTGAACCCTGTCCGACTTCTCTCTACCCACGCTGCACCGCTGGGCGTCATCCACACAAGGATGTTGTCCCGCAGGCGGCAGAGCATCGGGCCGTCGCTACGTTCCCATGAGACCGGAATCCCGCCTACTGTCACGCGGGGTAGCTTGGGCAGCACTCTTGAAAAAGACATGGTTCCACGATTCACAACAAACAAGGGTGCCTCGTGGCCTACTCTTCCTATTTCTCCCGATTTGATAGCGCTCTCTGCCTCTTGCTGAAACTCCGGGCTATCGATCGGAGAGTTGATCTGGACGGCAAACGCGTGGCTGTCTCCGGCCCATGTAGTGACACCGTTGCGGTAGGGGGCGTTGAACGCAAGCCGGATGTCACCGGTGGCCAAATCAACCAAAGCCAGTAAGGGGGGATTCGATCCAAGCTCCCGGAACCTCTGTACGAGCGGGTTCGATTCCCACTTCGGCGGGAGATAATCATTCATGACGACCAGAAGCAACTGACGACCGTCAGGCGACAGGTTGAGGCTATGTAGACGCCGTGTAGAAGACTGCTTGATCATCCCCAAACCGGTTAATTTAACTTCATTTGATCTCCAGGTAGCGTTCCCCGTGTCTCTCTTGGTGGCATGTAAGACAAACTCGGGTTCGGGACCGCTGGAAGGAACTCCAAACACGACTGGGAACCCGTACAGTTCCGCATTTCGGCGAGCCGCGAGGTCACGGGCCTGAAATTGCGTGACAAAAACGATAGCATTGCCGTTCCCGCTTATGCTGAATTCTTCGATTTGGGCTGAATTACGAAGCGCCACCTCCGATTTGCCATCCAGTGTGTTGACTATCCTGATTTCGTTTTGTCCCTGCTCCCGGGTGAGAATTGCAACTCGGATTCCGTCAGCCAGCCAACGGAGGCCGGATACAAACTCTGATTGGACAAGGATGCGACCATTCTCGCGGTGTTGCCGCCGACGCAAGTCGCGGACAAATACCTGGTAGTTGTTCTTGTTGGTGCGCACGTCCGGTGCCTTCACGACGAATGCCACGTGGTTGCCGTCTGGTGAGAGAGCCAGCTCCCTACCCACGACTCTCCGGGTTCGAACGCAATCCTGGACGGCCAACGGACGTTTGCTGGCGCTAGATGCTAGCGCCGCTCCGCTGACAACAAGAAAACATGCAAATACGAACTTCACCCAGGGCATTAGGCTAGAGCCTCCCTTCATCTAAGGGAATCGGGAAATCAAACCTGAGACTGATCGTCAGAGATCGAACTCGGTGTTCGGATACAGCCCTACCTATTGAATAGGACTCCGCACTTTGGCGAAAACCCTCGTGGCCACCGACACTGGGTTGATCCACCCCTTCGCGCTGATAGGACGGTGGCTAGGCAATCTAAACCCGAGGGTGCGCGGATATGATCTTTCTCCCGGCATCAGGCTACGGTCCAAAACCGAATCAGAAACATCCCATACAGCTCCGTCGCTCCGGCCTCGGTTATCGGCGTTGTCAATTTCAACCGCTCCGAGATCTGATCTCAAATCCTGAGCTTGGATTCGGATGGGCGTATTGATCGGCTCAAGACCTTTGTTGAGTAAAATGACGTCGACGAAAAAGGTCTGGGTCGCTTGGTCATATCTGTTGTTTGCGAATTCGAACTCAATTTTGCTCGTTACGTCTTGAAGCTCATCGATCGCAAGTCTCTGGATAATAGAAGGTCCAACAGTCACAGCGCTCGTCCATACCTGTTGTTTCCCTCCGTGCCATTCCTGCCAGACAGCGTGGAAAACCCCTTTGGAGTCAGTGTCCATCGAAGTCAGAAAGGACCCGGGTGCAAGGAACCGCATGCTTATGCCTAGCCGATCCAGAGAGGGCTTCAGACTGATTTCAAACCAGGGCACGCTTGTTTGCAGGAACGAGTCGTGATATTCGAAGGTTTCGTTACTTCGCCATTCGCAGGGTCCCAACGGCCGACTCTCGCTAAAGGAAACCCCTCCGTCGCGCGAAACCGCGAAGCGGGCGCACCTGCCCTTTCCCGCAGGCCACAACAAACCGACAATTCCCGCACGATTCACAGCAACTGACGGACTGCCAGCAGCGATTCGCTTCCCGACTTCGACCTCATCTTCCATCACGACACGAGTAATCCATGTCCTGCCACGATCCGCCGATCGCGCTAACACAAGTTGGCGGCGACGGCTGTCTCCTTCAATCCAAGTGACGTACAGGTTCTGACTGCGTGGGTCGACCCCGAGCGATACGCCGATAGAGGGGTTAGACCTTTCACCGATGAGGACTGGCTGCTCTAAGGTCTGTCCCCCATCTAGCGACCTTACTACCTCAACCGTGTGTTTGCGTTGGCCATTAATTTGTGACGCGCGCGAGCTGGCGAACACCGCCAGGACAGTCCCGTCATTGAGCACTGCAGAACTACCTGGGTAGGCCCCCCCAACCCGCACGTATTCATTATGTGTGGGCGTGGGTGCAAACACCGGGCTCGACAAGGTGCGCCCCTGATCAAGAGAAGTCAAGAGTGCAATCCGTTCGGGAAGCCGCTCGCCGCGACCGTCAGCGACTGAGTTTGCAAACACATAGAATCGCCCTCGGAACGGTCCCTTGGTGGCATCTGCCGTTGCGGACGTCCAATCGAGGAACGGCACCTCTAGCGAATCCGTCCAGGCAAACCCTGATTTGCGTGAGTGATAGAGGCGCGTTCGGCCCAACCGGTGGTTCACCCGACCAGAACTCGTATCCGACGCGCTCGCAACAAAATAGGCTTGGCGGTCAGCACCAATCGTGCATGATTCCTCTGTCACCCAACCCGTTCTCGAATCCACAAGGGATTCCTGCCAACTCCTCCCGCCGTCAACCGAAGCATATACATATCCTTCAACGGAATTGTTCTGAACTGCCGAAAAACGAGTCCCACAAATAACCAAGCGGCGCGCGTCGCCAGGATCGGTCGCGACCTCAAGGGTTGCCCAGTGTACGCCTCGCCCCGGCGGACTAACTGGTATGCGGGGCCCAACAGCAACAAACGCTTCGTCCCTCGGCGACGACACGTCTGAAAGGAACGCATCATGCACCGGACTGTTCGTCGGGCTTGGGGCAACACATACTGCTCCCGAAACGAGGAAGCATGCCATTGGCGTGCACCTAATCTTGAACACAGACCAGACCGTCCTTTTTCCTATAAGACGACGAATCAGAAGGTCAGCCTCAAGGACAACTGTACAGATCTGGGACCACCCACTTGATAGATTGGACTCAGCCCTCCGAGGCCTCGGTTCAGCATCTGCGTAGCCTGACCGCCCAGTAGGTTCCCACCCACGATTCGTGGGGTCGGATCAGCAAAGTTCGGATGGTTAAATATGTTGAAGAGATCAGCGCGAAACTGCAGGTTGAGCTGTTCTCGAATCGGAAAGCGCCGAGCAAGTGAAAAGTCCACCTGCGTCAGTCCAAAGCCAGCAATAGAGTTCCTGCCTAGCGTCCCTTGCCGCGGCTGCTGCTGGATAGAAAATGCGGCTGGATTCAGTCGCTTCCCACCCGGTGCCGTTCCGTCTTCGAGCCAAACGGGCTGATCAGGAACAGTGTCCGGCCGAATTCCTCCCGTTACTCCAGGAATCACCACACCAGTTACCGTCACGTGAAACGGAAACCCGCTCCTAGCCAGCAGGACCGTGTCGAAGGACCAGTCGTTGGTGAGCCTGGCAAAGAAGCCTTCTTTAACGAATTTCGGAAGTTCGTATGAGAACGCTGCTGAAAAACTGTGCCGTACGTCGAAATTCGATAAGCCACGATTGCTGCCAGTGATCACCGCACTGGCGCTCAAGTTGAGGGTATCTTCTGAGTTGGTATCGATTGAATGCGACCAAGTATAGTTGCCCAAAGCTTGCAGGCCCTTTGAGAATCGGCGCCGAAACTGAACTTGCATGGCTTGGTAATTCGATGTGTCACCGTTGGTCGTCAGGACAAAGAGGTTAGAAAAACTTGGATTTGGGCGAATAGTGAGGGTCCTGCGCAGGAGGTCGTCACCGTCTTGCCCTATATATGCGACCGAAACGGATTGGTCCGCACCGAGTGACTTCTCCGCTGTGACGTTCCATTGATAGGAACGAGGAAGATTTAGATTCGGTGAATACCCCTCCGTGAGGTTAGGAAACGGGGGCTGGAGCGAAGGCAACGGCGGAACAATTGTGCTCGCGTCAGTTACCGGGAGGGCCACTCCGCTACTAATCCGGCTTGTCGTGTTTGGAAAGGTCAGGAGCAGATTCCCAACGGCACCCGCGCCAGTGTCGTAAAACAGACCCCAGCCACCACGGATCACCAGATCGCCGTTTGCTGTCACCCGGTAAGCAACACCCAGTCGCGGACCAAAGTTGTCATATCTGGTGTTCCAAAGAGGTTCTCCCATCGGGGCCAACGCCGTTGTTGCCGGATCATCGACGTTTGACCATGCAGCTAGGATTGTTCCATCCTCACCGCCAGGGGGTGGGTTGATCTCCCAGCGAAGGCCGAAGGTCAAAGCCAGGCGCTGGCCAATCCTCCAAACGTCCTGTCCGTAGAGAGAGAATGTGTGGAATCCAAGCTTGCCGGGCCTAAAAGCAAACGCCGCATTACTATTAGTGACCCCAGTCGCCGCAAAATTCTGAAGCGATGTAATGGAGTATTGGATGAGTGCTTGCGAGGGTGCACGCTCCAATAGCAGTCGTCTATAGTCGGCGCCGAACTTCAGTTGGTGCGTAGCGACATCCACAGCTACGTCGCCAACGAAGTTGAACTGTCGCTGGCGGTTTTCTGCAACCGACCCCAAACTGAGGGCATTCGTTTCTGTGGAGCTGAAGATGCCTATGCTGTCCCCGGCCGTGAGAGGAGAAGGCAATAGTGCGCTGGATGGTGGAGGCGTGGCTCCCCCGAAGGAATCGATGAGCGCGCTACTGCTTCCTTCCTGGAGTGAGTAGTTCCCACGGAAGGAGAGGACAGCTCTGCCCAGGCGGATGTTCGTTCCCGCCGTGGCAGTTTTCGTTTTGAGGTCGCTACTTGAAACTGTGTTTAGAGCGTTGCCTCGGTTGGTGTCCGAAGACGGAACGTGGTTATATCGCCCAAAGATCGTGGCCTTGCTCGTGAGAGAGTGGTCCACACGAATGCTTGAGGCATCTAAGGTGTTCTCTGTTGAGAAGCTGCCGGTAAATTGAGCTGCGACGGGTGACACAACCGGCCCGTTCGGCTCAGGATATGCATTCAAATAGGGAGCCGCTGCCGGCACAGCTGTGGCACGAAGTGCCATTGTCGGCACGCGAACAACTCTTGTTTGGGGAAGGCGGAGCCTAAGCCCTTCATAGCTAAAGAAGAAGAAGGTTCTATCTCGCAGGATCGGCCCGCCCAGGAAGCCACCAAAATCATTCTGCCGCTCAGGCGAACGCGGGAGCCCCGCGGCGTTCGCAAACCAGTCGTTAGCATCCAGCTTGTCATTCCGGAAATACTCGAAGATTCCGCCATGGAAGTCGTTCGAGCCTGAGCGCGTGCTGACAATAATCTGGCCTCCAGGAGCGCGTCCGAACTCTGGCGCAAACGTTGAGGTTTCTACGCGAAATTCCTCCATCGCATCAACTGAGACCAGGCTACTTGTTCCTCCATAGCTGCTAAACGCGGGAGTACCACCGCCGCCGGCGGGGCTGACTCTGTTCGATGTGTCAACTCCAAAGTTCGCGCTCACACCGTCCACGGAGAAGTAATTCGAGGTTGTGCGTTGACCGTTAACACTGAACTGACCCGCTTCATTCGGTCCCCTATTAGGAGGTATGCGAGCCACGACAACGCCCGGCGTCAATTGCAGCAACGTGTTAAAGCTTCTGCCATTGAGAGGCAGTCGCTCGACGAATCGGCGGTCGATAATGGTGCCAACCGATCCGGATTCGGTTCGCACAAGCGGCACGCCGGATTCGACGGTCACAGTTTGTGCAACGGAGCCGACCTGCATAAAGAAGTTCAAGGTGATGATATCTTGGACGTGGAGTTCCACCCCTGGCTTAGCGATCGATGAGAATCCATCTTTCTGGATGATGAGGCGATACTCCCCCGGCGGGAGGTTAGAGATGCGATAGAGACCATCCGCGTTCGTCTCGCCAAAGTAGCTCACGTTTGTGAGGATGTTTGTTGCTTGGACCTGTGCGCCGGGGACAACAAGCTCCTGCTGATCGGTGACTCGCCCGGTTATCGTCGCGGACGTGCTCGCAAAGACGCGAGAACCTGTGCCCAACACGAGCAAACACAAAGCAAGATAAGAGAGGGACTGCCGCATGATTTTCATTTGACTGCGCTCCGACGCTGGAGTGAGAAACCATGGCGCGAACAATCGAGGCTCGCCCGTTTGAGTATGCAGCGACAACACATTCCCACTGTCAATTTGCGCGAGGGGTTTCGCCGGGTGAAATTCAAAGCATGCGCAGCCGATCAAGGAGAACTTGGGAAGGAGACGCGGCCTCAAGCCAAACAGACCACCCGCCGCAAATCAAGGACGGAAACCTGCATTCTCGATGACTTTTCTGAGCGACTCAAGCAGGTCACTCGAATCACCGGCCGCTACGCGTTCGAGTTGCTCTTGGGTCACCTGGAACCAAGCTGTTCGTCCGTCTCTTAGGCTCACAATCTCGACTTCATATTCCCGGCGCACAAAACTGGTCGGCACAATGTGGCCGACGACCACACCCGAAAGGCGAGCGAACAGCAAATGAGTGAGCACACTCCGCAACCACTTGACCTGGTTCTCCGTGCCAAACGGTTCCATTCGCGCTGCAATGAACGTCGGTACTGTCGCC
>JAKEER010000454.1 GCA_022616615.1 Acidobacteriota bacterium | reverse complement strand
GTGCCAGTGGTAGGCATCGAAAAAGTCGAAGATCTTCTCGAAAGCCTCGTCGGGAATGTCGATGTTTGGATAGTTGTTCTCCAGGTCGTGGACCTCGAAGAGGCCGCCATTCAGATAAGGCACTTCCCCCAGGAGTGCGGCCAATTCTTTGCTGTGGCTGTGATGGCCGAGTCCCTCATGGAAAAGCCGCAGCAGAAAGTAACGGTAAAAGGAAAGGAAGCGGTCTTTTCCCCTGCGCTGTTGAGTGAGCTCAAGCCGATTTCTGAGGTAATGAATGTCGCCATCCAGAAAGCCCTTCTTTTGGATGAAGTAAACAAACATCAACCGATTAAGCATCAAGGAGGCGTACCATTCCCGGTCGGTCTCGGTTTGAATCCCTTTGATGAAGCCCAGGAAGGCGGCATGTTCCTTCTTGAACCGGTCGTAGAAGCGCTTGGTAACGCGGTCCACGTCGAAGGCTTGCCGGGCTCGTCCGGTGACCCGGGTGAGCGTGGTGCTCTCCTCTTCCTCAATGGAAAAGGCCAGGATCTGAAGTTTCTGGACAAGCCCATCGCCGGACTGTTCCCTGCGGAATGTGTGCTCACGGCATGCCGCGGGCCGGCCCTTTTCACGCCGAACCCACTGCCAGATCTGAGTGGTCCGACCGGCGTCGGTGTAGATGATGATGTGCTCGTAGGTGGTCTTGGTGGCCTGATGCTCAATCTTGCGGCGGATGGAGTAGTCAGGAATACAGCCCGCACCGTCAGCTTGGCAGACGAAAATCACCATGCCGCGCTTCTCGGCCTGGGCCTGAAGTGAATACATGGAACCATCGACGGGAACTGGCAGTGGCTGGGCCTTGTAGCGATCCCAGCCGAGTTCTTCAATGAAGAGGGCCTTGAAATCGAAGGCTTTGAGGTGCTGGCGGATTCGAGCGGTGTCCAGAGTCATCGGAACAGGTTAGGAGAATTCAACGAGCCTGGAATCCTCTCCTCGGGAGGGGTGGCGGCCCAAGGCCGCCGGGGTGGGTAGAAGGATGAACCCAATGACCCACCCTAGCGGCTGCGGCGCTTGCCCCTCCCAGGAGGGGAATCCTGTTGCCCTTTCCTCACGTTCTGGCGAATCCAGCTTTCAATACTACCGAGTACGTCGGGCATGTTGCGCTTAATCATTCGGTCCGCGAACCGAATGAGATGAACACCGAGGCTCTCTAATCGGTGCTGTCTATCAACGTCTTTGCCGCCCTTCTGCCAATGGCTGTCTCCGTCGATCTCGATGGCAAGCATCAGGTCCGAACAAAAGAAATCCACAATGAATTCGTCAACGGGTTTCTGCCGGTGAAAGTCGTAGCCAAGCATTTTCTTATTCTTGATTTCATTCCACAAGAGCACTTCAGAAAGCGTGCTCCGGTTCCGGAGGTCACGGGCCAGCATTTTCAACTTGGGATTATAGGGAATGATTTTCCGGCTGCGCATCACTGCTCTCTCCTTCGACCCACCCGAGAAGCTGCCGCCGCACAACAAGACGAATTCTGCAATCCCCTCCGGGCAGAGGGGGGTGGCGGCCTAAGGCCGCCGGGGTGGGTCTTTGTGTTGTCCACAACCCACCCCGGCGCGATCACCCACCCCGTCGCTTCGCGCCACCCCTCCCAGGAGGGGATTCCTGCCTTTGCCTCCCATTCTGACGTAGCCAGCTTTGAACACTACCGAGTACCTCTGACATGTGGCGCTTGATCATTCGGTCCTCGAAGCGAATAAAATGAATACCCAGTCTCTCTAATCGGCTCTGCCTGTTGAGGTCTTCACACCCCTTGTGCCAATGACTTTCTCCATCAATCTCAATGGCGAGCATCAGGTCAGGACAAAAGAAATCCACGATGAATTCATCAATGGGCTTCTGGCGGTGAAAGTCGTACCCCAGCATTTTTTTATTCTTGATTTGGTTCCACAACAGTACTTCCGAAAGCGTGCTGTGGTGCCGGAGGTCACGAGCCAGAAGTTTTAGACGAGGATTAGAGGAAATGATCTTTCGGCGCGGCATAGTTTCTTGACTGAGTCAGTTGAATACCTGAGAAAATCCCCTCCTGGGAGGGGCAAGCGCCGCAGGCGCTGAGGTGGGTGTTGACGCCCATCATGAAGATCCACCCTTGGGCCTTCGGCCCTTTCCCCTCCCGAGAGGGATTCGTCTGGCGCTGCACGCCACTCGGCTGGGATCACCCACCCCGGCGCTCCGCGCCACCCCTCCCGAGAGGGGATTAAGCTAGTCCCAGCGAGCAAATAATCTGAGGCTCTCTTTGCTCGGCTTCTTCCTGAACTCGGCACAACCGGTCTTCCTGTCGGAGAGCGACAACCAAATCCGCGAGGCTCTGATCGGAGATGCCTGTCTTCAACTGACGATTGAGTGTATCGGTGGCTGACTGCCGCAGCGGGTAGCGGTAAATGTCGTCAATCGCTTTGAGAAGTTCCTGGGACTCAAACAGAGTTCCTTTGACTTGTTCGGCATATCGCTTTAGGGGCTCGTAGGTTCGAAACCGAGCTCCTGACGGGCGGCCCAATTGGCCTCCCACTGACTTTTCCTCTGTGACTACCTGTTCGACAGCCCGTTTCACCAGTTCATGGTGTTTTTCCTGGCGTGGGATGGCTGGCATGTCTGGCCGACATTCTGCCGCGCGCAAGACGGCCAGTTGCGACTGGGTCACGCTATTGCCGTCCTTATCAACCCAAGCGAGAGCATCGTTGTCCTCTCCTGTGCGGACATAGACCAGGACACCTGGCGGTCCTTCGAGGTTGGAAGTATGTCTTCGGGTCGAGTAGACGACATCAGGCAGCTCTGAGATGGTCTTCTGGAGTGTGGGATCGCGATCGATGGCGTTCTTCCATATCTGATAGGCCTGCGAGGCGAGATCGACCTCCGTCTCGGCGTCTCCATCCAGAATCCCCGACTTTTCGTTGTAGATGTTCAGAACAGTCTGGTCGTTCCTGTCATCTTCGAAGAAGGCTTCGTCCGTCCCCACGACCTCAGCGTTCTCCTTGAGGCGCTGGCGGACGCGATTGCGCAAGCGGATGAGTCGCTCCACTCCATCCGCTGGCAAGAATGAATAGCAGAGTATCTCCTCGGCCTTTTGGCCGATGCGGTCAACGCGCCCGGCTCGCTGGACAAGTCGAATGATTGCCCAGGGCAGGTCGAAGTTAACGACCACACAGCAGTCCTGGAGGTTCTGGCCTTCGCTGAGGACATCTGTCGCAATCAGCACCCGCAGTTCTTCTTGTGGGCTAATCTCGTCGCGCTTGCCGTTGCTGATCGGGCTGAACCGCCAGGCAAGTTCTGTCGGATCGGCAGATTCGCCCGTTGCCCCATCCAAAGCCAGGACTCCACGAGCTCGTAGCTGCGAGGCAAGGTAACGAACTGTATCTCCAAACTGCGTGAATACCAGAACCTTCTCGTTCGGATGGGCTCGAGAGACCAACTCAAGAAGAGCGGCCAGCTTCGCATCTTTTGTAGGATCCCAGATTCCGCAGAGGTTGAGGATGTCTATGAGCGCTTTGGCGTCGTCTTCCAGGTCTTTCTTGAGAAGAGATGTGAACAAGGCGGGTCGGATCCACTTGAACCGCCGGCGATGACGACCTGCATACTCTTCGTAGACCTGACCCGCACGTCGCCGAAAGGCAGCAGAGTCACGAAGCGAGGTCAATTGATCGTGGGCATTACTTTGCTCATCTTCCTCTTCATAGTTGAGGTCCAGTGGCAGCTTGGCGTCAGCATCCTCATCGTAGGTTCTAGGATCCAAAAACTCCGGGGCCTGGGTTCCCAGAGGCAGTTCTAGGTCGTTTTCGATGGCATGAAGAAAGACAAAGTTCCGCAGGATATGTCTCTCTACAGATTGAATAAACGCAGGGCCTCCGCTCTCGAGCCGCTTGAAGAGATTGGTGCGACAGAAACCCATGAGCCGCTTGCCTGCCCTCGATAGAGCTTGAAGAATTTTGCCTTCGTTCTGAGTAGGAGGCTGGCGAGGCTTGGGTGCAGCATAGTTCCCGAGACCATAGCGAGGCAAATTCAAGTGGTTGACTTTGTCGACGACGTAGGGCGAGTACAGCTTGGCATACGGGTCGGCTGGATCGTCGTCATCAATGTTGAACTTGACGGTTTTTGGCCTTCGGATGGGAAAGTAAGAGCGGGTACCATCTGCCAAAGTCAGATATTTCCTTCCCGTGCTCCGATCGGTTTCCGCATAGTTTTCCTGAATAAACCCGCGCGTGCGGCGCACCATGTAAAGCCGCATCAGCTCTCGCCAGTCATCTGGATGCTCGCTCTTTTCAAATGCTGCAAGTGAGCGCACCGGACACTGATGGCGGCGAATAAATTCGGTTTCGGTGAGTTCCTGAATCTTTTTCTCGGGCCGGATGCCTAGGTCTTGGTCGTCCTCGACGAACAGGCGCAATTGCGAAGAGAGATCAAGATAGGTTTTGTTGTACGGCGTCGCTGAAAGCAGAATACAACGGCTTTCATTGATGGCTATGTATTCTTGAATGGCTCGGTAGGTCTTTCCCTCGCGGTTTCGCAGGTTGTGGCTCTCGTCAATCAACACGACTCGATAGCGTCTCAGGTCTGCAAGTTCCCGGATCGCTCTGCTGATTGGCAGCACACGGGCGATCATCCGATATCTGTCAACATAGTCCTGCCACATCTTGACCAAGTTCTTGGAACAGATGATGAGTGTTTCCGTGAGGTAGTCATCCTGAAAAATGCGTGCCACGGCCGAGGCCATCAGGGTCTTCCCCAGACCAACCACATCGCCAATCAACACGCCACCACGCTTGTTCAAATGATGAGCTGCGATCTTAACGGCCGCGGTTTGAAACTCAAACAGCTGGTTGTTGAAATCCTGGGGAATGCGAAATTCCGAGAGTCCGGCCCGGGCTTCGCGGGACAGGTGATAGGCCATCTTCAGGTAGATGTAATAGGGCGCCGGTTCCTCAGCTCGCGCCCAGCTGTTATCGATGGCTTCGACCAGATCATCTGAGATATCAAGACACCAACGGTCGTTCCAGCGATCATCAAACCATTTCTGCAATTTCTGACAAGCGTCGTGATCGAGTACATCGACGTTGAGTTCACCCTGCTTTGATAGACCCGCGAAAGTGAGATTGCTGCTTCCCACGAAGCCTACAGCCGGGTTGTTGGAATCTTGACGATGAACCAGATAAAGCTTGGCATGGAGCGGATGCCTCAGAAAGAGCTTGACGACGACCTTCTTCTCCTTTATTTGGGCGCTGAGGCGACGCAGACCGGCTTCATCGTCATTCGTGGGGGCTCCAAATGCCAGCTGCTCACGAAATTCTTCGGCCATGCGTTTCTTCAGCCGAAGCGCCATCTGCTGATCGATTCCCTCGTCAACGCGGATTAGCGTGAACGCACATCGCGCAGTTCGTCCTTGGGAAGAGTCTGCATTCCGACAAGCAACCTGCAACAGTAACCGTCTCCACCTTGCCAGCGCTCGACACAAGAATCAATCTGACCCCAACCGCGGAGGTTAAAGTAGCCCACGCAGAAGTCTGCTCTATAAGCCACTTCGAGAATTCCACAAAGAGCCGGAAGCAACTTGGAATCGATGTTGTCGAATATTCGGGGCATCAGATTGTACTGAAAGCGGAACGTCCAGTGTATGGCAATCTGCACAGTCGAGACAAGATGTTCGTCAGCTCAAAAACACTCAACTCAACTGTCTTAACAGACTTTATTCGGGCTCTTTTCGTCTCTCGACTGATGCTTGCCAGGAATAATAATAAGATCCGAAGCCGGAGGTGCAGAGTCCAGAAGCTCATCAGTCCAAGCAATCGAGGGAAGCGGGCACCCCCTGATGCACTAGTCGGAAACAATAATAATGAAGAATAACAAACGTGGCTAGCGCTTTGGCTGACTCAATTGCTCAGAGCGTAATGCATCAAAGAGTTGGTCAATCCCGGCAAATCCCTGTGCAGCCACGACGACCGCGACAAAACTGACATCATCCGGATCGCCGCCCTTACTGCGTGCCATAGAAAGTTCCAGAAGTGGAGATTGGCCGAATGGGCGCTTCGAGGCATCGAAAAGTCTTCCCGCACCTCTACTATCGCGTGTCAACCAGCATTCAACGGTTGGGGTCTGCGAACCGGAGTCCGTGATATAGTCTCAGCCGCCCGCCTTAGCGAGCGACCTCAGACCAACGAGGGCTGCGCCTTTGGCTGCTGAGCCCTCACCCGGCCTTCGGCCACCCTCTCCCCACAAACGGAAGAGGGAGTTGCTCCGAAGTTAAACTTCGTTGGCAGCAAGTGACCCTAGCGCCTTACACGGAAAGAAAATCTCTGGCACTCCCTGAAGAATGCGCTCCCTGCGGGAACAAATGACTAATGACGAAGCTCTAATGACGAAGCAACCAAAGCCGAATGTCTAAGTCATAGTTTTCGTCATTCGGATTTTGGATTTCTTTCGTCATTCGTGCTTGGTCATTAGTCATGTTGCTATGCCAACTGTGTGCCGTCTTTTGTTCTGGCTTGTCCAGGTTAGATATGACTTGCTCTCGTTCGTTTTGTTAGTCCGCTGGCCGCGCTCATGAAATACTTCTGGCTGCTCTACAAGAACGTCATGCGTAACCGGCGGCGGACGCTGCTGACGGTCACCAGCATAGCTGCCTCGCTGTTTCTGGTGACAACGCTTCTAACACTGCTCAATGAGCTGCAAAACCCTGTGGAGACGCCTGCCTCTGCGTTGCGGCTGATCACCCGGCACAGAGTGTCCCTCTTCAATTCCTTGCCCATCGCCTACCGGCAGAAGATTGCCACGGTCGAAGGAGTGGAAGCGGTCATGGGTTCGATGTGGTTTGGGGGAGTTTACAAGGATCCCTCCAACTTTTTTGCCCAGTTTGCTGCTGACACGCAGCAGTTTTTTCAAGTGAACGCCGACATGATCCTGCCTGAAGAACAAAAGGAGGCGTTTCTCAAAGACCGCACCGGCTGTATTGTGGGCAACAGCTTGGCCAAACGTTTTGGCTGGAAGCTTGGTGACAAGATTCACCTCAAGGGAGCGCTTTTCCAGTTTGATCCGGAACTGACCGTGCGTGCGATTTACGAAGGAGGTTCTGACCTGGGAAGCACGCTGTTCTTTCACTGGGAGTATTTTAACGAGGGACTCAACAATGCCGGCTTCACTGGCACCTACACGATTCGGGCGCGCTCGGCTCAAGAAGTACCGAGAATCGCAGAGCAAGTCGACGCGCTCTTTCAGAATGCTCCAGTCCCGACCAAGACGGAGACCGAACGGGCCTTCGTGCTGGGGTTCATGTCGATGCTAGGGAACGTGCAACTTCTGATCACCAGTATCTGCTCGGCAGTGATCTTTGCGATTATCCTGGTGGCGGCCAATACCATGGCCATGTCGATTCGTGAGCGTGTGCGCGAGATCGGAGTGCTGAAGACGCTGGGCTTTTACAACGACCGCATCCTGTGGCTGCTGATGGGAGAGTCGCTGCTACTGTCGCTGGGCGGAACTCTGCTGGGTGCGCTGGGGGCGCGGGCGATCTATTCGCGGCTGGACATGGCAACACTGACCAGCGGGTTTCTGCTGCGGCTGGATGTCAATCTGAAGATCCTGCTGATCTGCACTGCGATAGGCTGCATCGTGGGATTGCTGGCGGCGGGAGTGCCGGCGTGGCGCGCGTCGCGGTTCCCAGCCGTGGAAGCGCTGCGCCGCGTGGCGTAGAGTAGCCGGAGACGTAAGGAGAGGGCCCCCACCGGCAGAGGAAAACGAGACGCATTCCGCCTCGTGGCCTCGGCGGCTACATCTCCGGTTTCGGAGGCTGGAGATTGGACGTTTTTCGGACTCCCCTCCTGAGGTCAGGAGGGGAAGTGCCGCGCAACGGCACGGGGGTGGTCTGAAGGGTGACTCGAAACTCATCATTCGAGCGTTTCGCGTCGAAGCTGCAAGTTTGTGACACGAAGCGCTCGATTGGAGGTTTCCGCAAAGACCGGTCGCACCACCCCGGCGCAGGCTGCGCCAGCGCCCGCCCCTCCTCAGCCGAGG
>JAKEER010000453.1 GCA_022616615.1 Acidobacteriota bacterium | reverse complement strand
TCGACCCTCGCGCCATCCGCCTCGCCCTCGACTTCGCCGGCGCCGCCCACATCCTCGCCGGCTCCGACTACCCCCACCAAATCGGCTCCATGCACCAAATGAAAGCCGCCATCAACGCCGTCTCCCCCGCCCTCACCGCGCAGGAAAAAGCCCAGATTCTCGCCCTAAACGCAACAACTCTCTTCCGCCTATAAGCTCTCACCACCGCCGGTAATCACTGCCTTTGACAACGGATTCTAGTGCGCATCCTCGGATTCAGACGGCGGCACGGGCATTGCGCTTTCCCTGATCGACTCAAACCCGTCCACACGTGTGTTTATCCCCTGACTTTTAACCTTCCGTTTATAAAGGCTTGGATTATAATCCCAGTCAGTGCGGGCACCCCGCGGGAGCCTAGCCCGATCCGGCGACAACAATAATGTGGGTTGTCATCACAATGGCGCTGTTGCTGTCCTTTGCGTTGCTGGTTGTGGCCTTATGTATAGCCAATGCTAGCCGCAGGGATAAGCGCAGGGCAATCTCTCCTAGGAAAGTTCACCATACTGAGAATCTCGACGCTCCCTCTGCCTCGGAAGTGCCAGCGGCCTCGAAGGAATTAGCGTCCGATCAAGGAAAGGGCTTGAAAGCAAAGGGCTCGTCGAACGGCGTGCAAGAAATGGGAAACAGGACCGAGACGCCTTCACTTTGGCGGGGCGAACGCCAACGCGAGGCTCTCAGTCCTGAGAAGAGAGGTGGGCGTTCCCGCGGGGGTGTCCTGAACGCGCCAGAAGAGCGAGAAGCAAGAAGGAAGAGTTCCCGCACTCCTAAACCGGAAATCGTATGTTGGAAAAGGGAGCAAGAATGGATGCTCGGTGTTGAGGCGCCCGACGAGTTTGATCAAATCTCGACGCTCTTAGTTGTCCAGAACGACGTGTGCTTAGTGGAGGATCAAACCAGCGGCGCGTGGCTTCTCAGCCATCTGGGTGGCGAAGTGATTTTGCGGACTCCTGATGCTGTCGGTGAGAACCTGGCGCGAATCTCTTTAGGAGATGACGACTATTTGGTCCTAAGACTCAGCGGGCGTGATCTGAACCAAGGAAGGCGGGTGAAACAGGTTTCCCGTGGGTCGTATTTGGTAGTGGCTCCTTCAACCTGGAGTCGGCACGAAGGTCGGTCAGGGCCGGCTCCGGCGACGCCCGAGCCGGTGTGTGTCCACGGTCATCGAGCTCATTTTTTTGATTTACCAGGTGACAATTCGGTTGGCATTGCTTTACTGGACGGTTCGGGCCGAACAATTGAAGTCGCTTCCGGGGGGCCATGCTTCCAGCCCGTTGGGCGACCCTTGCCTGATGCCTGCGAAAACCTTGGGCCACTATTTGTAACAATTCCGCCGCGGCTTCAGGCTGCTGGCGGAAATTGGGAAAGCGTCGGAAAGATCGTGGTGGGAGAAGAAGGCAAGCGAGGGAAAAGGTGGAGAACATACTTCGAGCCTGACCGTTCGCTTCCCGAACAGGCATTGCCGGCAGCCGTGATGGAAAGGAAAGCTGGCTGGTACTTCGTACGTTTCTACGATCTGCAAGGCGATTTGATGGATAGCCTGGATTTCCGGTTTGCTGCAGGGTTGAAAGGAATCAGAGTCAGCCAACACAGCCCATTACCCTCGGACAAGGGACATGAATCAACGACTGTCGAGTTCTGCCATGACGCAGACTGGCAGGTTACGGCGTCAACACTGCCGAGTCATGTGAAAACTCAGCCTGGCTCCGAACGCACAATCGTGAGAGTCCCCCCAACACTAGAATGTGACCGCTCGGAGTGGCTGGTCGGGCCACGCAAGGGGCAAGAGGTAAGGGTTGTGGTCCTCGTTGAAAGAGTGCGGTGGACAGTCGGCATCGAAGGGCACACGCCCTCCCAGTGGCAGGACAAGCGCCTGCCAGTGCCTCGGGAAGCGTTCGCAGCAACCTCTGGGATCACGATCTGGATTCGCTTGCCGAGGGCACGATGGACAGAGCGTGTTTTCATCGGGTTTTGTTTCGAGATGCGGCGGGGTTACGAAGTGAAGGTCACCGAGTGCATGGTGGCCATACCCCTCCGAGATTTCAGTGACGCGCCGCAACTGAAATGCTGGAGCAGGGACCAGGTTCTGACCTTTTGGGTAGAAGTGAACGGCACGCTCCACGAGGCCTCCGCTACCGTCGTTCATGCCGACGCTCCCAAGCGTGAGATGGACATACATCGCATCCCCGCGACTCGGGTCGCGTGTGTTCTAACAGAGTTACACCGAATGGCAAGCGGCCCATTGCGTCGATTGCTTAAAGAAGTGCGGCGACGATACCGCAGGCCACATGGTGCATCGGCGAATCGAAACGAAAATTTCGTCAGGCAGGGCCTTTGTGTGCTTGCGGTGTTCCTTCAAATTGCGGAAAGTCGGAAACTTCCAATCCCCAGGTCCGCAAGGCGCTGGAAAGCGGCTGCTCAATCAGCCGGCGAGAGGTTTCCCGAAATCATGGTTGAGGTGTGGAGGCGGTGCGTTAACTTGAAAGGCCGTTAACAGAGCCGCAAGACGTTGAGGGTGGGATGAACCCAGTCAAGCTTGCTCGACAGGTTGAGGAACGGTATCGAAGATATCTGGAAACCACGTTCTATTTCAAAGATCCGGATCTTCGGAAATCATTCCAAGAGAGTCTTCGCTCGGGTCGCCTGAGCAAAGGCCCATTTCTAGAGGCCACCCCCATATTCAGAAGAGGCGCACCGCCATCTTATTTCTTCAGGGATTTGCTCGGCTTTGAGCCAGAAGAGGGTTTTCTCGATGCGGTCCAAGGCGAAAGACCGCTCTATCGCCATCAGGAAGATGCCATTCGGCAGGTCATCGATGGCCACAACGTGGTAGTGGCGACAGGAACGGGAAGTGGAAAGACAGAAGCATTTCTCTACCCGATTCTGCTTCATCTTTACCGCGAGTTCCAAGCCGGTGAGTTGTGTCCGGGCGTGCGTGCATTAGTCCTCTATCCGATGAACGCCTTGGCCAACGATCAGCGCGAGCGCCTTGGGGAAATCTCCCGACGGCTGGCAGATCGAAACTCCGTATTTCGATTTACCTTCGGCCAATACATTGGCGAAACGCCTGAGGATGAGAGCGACTCACTCCGTCATGCGCGAGACCACATAGCGCGCCGTTTGCCGGACGAATTAGTTCTACGTTCCGAAATGCGCCGCAAGCCGCCCCATATTCTGCTGACTAATTATTCCATGTTGGAATATCTGTTGCTCCGTCCTGACGACAGCCCTCTTTTCGATGATGGGCGCGCGAAGTGGTGGATGTTCTTGGTTTTGGACGAAGTGCATCAATACCGTGGCTCCAGGGGCATCGAAATGGCGATGTTGCTGCGCCGAGTCAAACAAAGACTGAGGGAGGGAGGACGAGACAATCCGTTCCGCTGCATTGCCACCAGCGCCACATTGGTGGGTGGAGAGCAAGACAAGTCGGCTGTCGCAAGGTTTGCATCCGATCTATTTGGCGAGCCATTTTTTGATCGGACTGTGCTGTTAGGCGAGGTCGAAACCATTCCGGAGTCCGGCACCGTCAGCCTAAGTCGTGAGGATTACGGATCGTTGTCAGGGGCAATCGAAAGTACTACGGTGACACACGAAATTGCAGCTGTCGCCAACAGGTTGGAGGTGGCGGTTTCGCCACGCGGTGAAATGACGGAAGTCATTGGCAGGTTGTTGCAGCGGGACAAAAGAGCAACGCAGTTGCGCCGCCTGGTTACTACCAGGCCCGGAGAACTAGAGGCGATAGCAGACGAGGTCTTC
>JAKEER010000452.1 GCA_022616615.1 Acidobacteriota bacterium | reverse complement strand
TAGGGGATGAGGGTCTTAACGCGCTCGGCGCCGTCGACTTGATCAATTTTCCAGGAGCTGCCCGTCCACCGAAGATAGTGTTTTTGTGTTTCATTCTTGCCGCGAAGGACAAACTCCACCATCAGCCGGGCTTCGATGGCGCTCGGGCGTTGCCGGTCGAAGACGGCAATCCCGGTGATCTCCTCATTAAGCCGCTTCAAGTACTGGCTGAATTGCGGTTCACCCATTTCTGAGACCGTCCGTTCCAAATTCCGCCTGAAAGCCCCGCTGTAGCAATCGAGATAGGCGTGGACATTGCCTTGCCGCGCGGCGTCTATCATCTGCCAAATGGTGTCTTCCGGCTCGTGTTCCAGTTCCAGAGGGCTCACCCCGGAGGATTGCTGGCGGCTTGCCAGGTAGGCCACTGTCGCCAAAATCAAAAGGAGAGTCACAAATGCCGGTAGACGTTTTCTCATCTCAAAATTAGAAACCGGAACGATTCATTGAATGGAGCGAATGATGCCAAGATCCATCAGATCCCTGTTTCCACTACCGTCAATAATCACTTTCTTAATCTTGGGCAGGATCTCTTCCATCGTCTCCAAGTACAGCCGCTTTTCGGTGACCTCCCGGGCTTTTCTGTACTCTGCTAAGAGCTTCTCGAATCGGGCGGCGTCTCCCGAGGCCTGATTGATGCGCTGCTGGCGGTGACTCTCGCTCTCACGCAATAGTTTCTCGGCTTCCCCTTGAACTTTGGCGAGGGCGTCATCAGCGTAGCCGTGAGCTTCGTTGATGATGCGGTCGCGGTCGGCTCGTGCGCTGGCTACCTCCCGGAAGGCATCGGCCACTTCTGCTGGAGGGGTAACGTTTTCAAGGTTGATGGAACTAACAAAAACGCCGCTTCCATAATGATCCAAAATCTCTTGAGACCATTGCCAGGTGGTGTTTTGGATGCCAATCTTACCGGTTGTCAGGAGGCTGTCCACCCGCTCTGTGGCGATGACCTGGGCAAAAGCGGATTCGACCGCTCGCGAGATGAGATCAGCGACCTCCCGTGAATGAAACAGGTAGAAGACCGGGTCTTTGACGCTGTACTGCACAGCCAGTTGCACATTGATCAGGTTCTGATCCCCAGTTAGAAACAGCGTCCGTTTTTCGGCCGCCGTCCGCCCCAGAACTTGATCGGGGATCTCAAAACCCACAGTGAGTCGCTTGGTCTCGAGAACTTTTAATTTGATAACGCTCTCCATGGGATAAGGAAGGTGATAATGGACTCCGGGAAGCACCCGCTTTTCGATCACTCGGCTAAAACGCAGAACCACTGCCTGTTGATCAGCAGCTACGAAATAGACGCCCGATAGGAGATAGGCTCCCAAGAGCAAAGCCCACCCGCGCTTTCGCAAGAATTGGCGTAGCGGCGCCGAGAGAAAACGCGGGAAAGTGGAGCGAGGAGGATGTGGCGAGGGAGACTCTGTTGGCGCCTCTCTGTTCTCCGCCGTCTGGCTCTGATTTTCCTGGGTCACTAGGGCTTTCAAGTTCATGGTGAGTGCTGCTTCCGGCATCAAAATGCATCGACAAAACTGACGCGCTTTTTCCTTCCCTATCGTCCCTGGGTAAGCAATTTGAGGAGCTCGGAATCCGAAGAGAGGATCGCGGTCGTGTTTGGATCAATCACCTTCTTGTAAGCTTCCAGCGTTCGGACCAGCTTGTAAAACCTGGGATCGCGCGAGTGGGCTGCCGCGTAGATGCGCGTGGACTGGGCATCGCCATCGCCCCGAATGCGCTCTGCTTCCCGGTAGGACTCGGAAAGGATCCGCCCCGTCTCTTTGTCAGCTTCGGCGCGGATTTTTAGGGCTTCAGCCTCTCCTTCGGCTCGATACTGTTTAGCGATGCGCTCACGCTCTGAGCGCATGCGCGCGAAGACACTCTCCTGGTTTTGGGCGGGCAGGTTGAAGCGCTTCATGCGCACATCCACGATCTCAATCCCATAGCGGTCGCGCGCCAGTTTACGGCAGTGTTCAGTGACCTGCTGCATGACCTCTTGAATGCGCACATTCTCGGGCACAGGTGAGACCAGGGCGGACAGCTCCGTATTGCCCAGAGCGGCAGCTACCGCAGCCCACACGGTATCGTGCAAGCGCATGGCGGCCCCAGTCATGTCACTGACTGTCTGCAAAAATCGCTGCGGGTCGGCAATGCGCCAGCAGACATAATTGTCCACCACAACGTTCTTTTTGTCTTTCGTCAGAAACTCGGAGGGTCTGGGATTATAAACCAGCAACCGTTTCTCAAACGGGATCAGGCTTTGAAAGGGCCATTTGAGGTGGAGTCCGGCAGAAGACAGGGTCCGTACCGGCCTGCCGAACTGGGTGACGATGACGTATTGAGTCTCATCCACGGTGAAGACGGTCCGCATCAGCAATGCCAGTCCTATCAGGACCAGCATCCCAATTTTGAAGATTTCCTTTCTTCCGAGTGTCATTGAATTTCCTTTCCCTGGGAAGCGCGGGCGCGATGATCTTCATCTTAAAGAGAAAGCTGTCTCGCTGGGTAATGCGTTAGTTACGGGGGGAATCTTTGGTAGCCACGACAAACGCGCTGTCTGCGTTTGTCGTGGACAGCTGTACCGATGCGGGAAAACCCACGATGAATGCAGAAAGCGCATTCATCGTGGCTACCAATGCCGTGCGATTCCCTCCGTAACTAACGCATTACCTCGCTGGCTCCAGCGGGCATCCTGCCCGCACTCCCCAGGTTGCTATTCTTCTCGTTCAGCTTTCTTTCTTGCTTCTATCGGGGCAGCGCTGAGGTTCAAGGGGACGCCTTGGGGATCGATAAAAAGCAGCTGGCGGCGTCCAAACTTGGAAGCATCGAGGATCATTTTCTTCTTGCCAGGCAGAATCTGTTCCATCGTTTCCAAGTAGAGCCGGGTTTGGGTGACCTCGGGTGCAGCTTTGAAAGCTTCAACTGCCAGCCTGAAGCGCTCCGCATCGCCGCTGGCGCGCTGGGTGCGATTGAGGGTGTACAGGGCCGCTTCCGCCAGCCTGGCTGCCGCTTGGCCTCGGGCCAGTTGAAGCTGTTCGTTGCGATAGGCCTCGGCTTGATTGATCAGCTTGTTCTTCTCTTCAAACGCGCTCGAAACATTGCGGAAGGCATCCACCACCGCAACCGAAGGGTGCACATCCTGCAGTTGCACGGCCACGACTCTGACTCCGCTGTGGTAAGCATCGAGACGGCTCTGAATCAGCTCCTTGGCTTTGTCCTCAATGGCAGGCCGTCCAGTCGTCAGAAAGTCATCCAGCGTAGTGCTCCCCACTAATCCGCAGAGCACAGATTCCGATGCCACTCGAACCATGGCTTCGGGGTCCGTCGTGGCAAAAAGAAAAGAGTCCGCCGATTGGACGGCATATTGCGCGACCATGTTCACCTCAATGAGATTCTCATCCCCTGTCAACATGAGCGCTTCGTCCTGCTTTTTTTCGTAGCGTCCCGTCCGGTGCTGGAGGTTCCACTCATAAGCTGCGGGCTCGCTGGCTGGCGCCTGGCCAGGGGACTGCTCTGTCCCTACGGTTCGAAAACCGATTTCTACCGCTTGAACCTGATAAGGTTTTAGCCGGGTCACCTGGTCGATGGGCCAAGGCAGCCTGTAGTGCAGCCCTGGCCCCAGGGGGGGAGTCATTTTCCGCCCAAAGCGCCTGACAACGGCCATTTCATCGGGTCCCACCAGCTCGATGCCGGACAGCAGGTAAAGCAATGCGACCGCTGCCCCAGCCCACCGGATCAACGAAACGCGGCGACGGGCCATCCACTGTCGCGACCGCTCTACATTGAACAACTCGGCATAGCGCCACAGGGCCACGTTGGCTTCCTGAGCAAGTGCTGCCGCCCTGGTCACGAGCCGGCTCTGCCTGAATTTTCCGTAGGCGAGAAGACGCAGCGAATTAAGAACCACTAGTAGCGCGGACACCTGATGCGTGGCAGCGGCCGCCACCGGTCCCAGGATTCCTGAGGCTGCCGCCAGCACCGCCGCGAGGTTGACAGCCAGCGCAAAGACCAGGATATTCTGCCGGATGATTGCAACGACGGCTTTGCTGACCTGCACCAGCAGGGGTAGCCGGTCCAACCTGTCGTTCATGAGGACGATGTCGGCCTCTTCTATGGTGATATCGGCGCCGGCGACGCCCATAGCAATACCTACATCCGCCGAAGCCAAAGCAGGAGCGTCATTGATGCCATCACCCACCATGGCTGTGCGTAGCCCGCGCTGCCGCAACTTGTCCAGGAGGTCCACCTTGTGTTGAGGCAGCAGCTCCGAATGCACTTCGTCCACTCCAACACGGCGGCCAATACTGCTGGCTACACTCTCTCGATCTCCTGTCAACAGCACCGAACGCTGGATGCCGGCCGCTTTCAATTTTCGAATCGTCTCTCGAGCCTCAGGTCGCGGATGGTCTTGAATACCGATGAGCCCTTGAATAGAGCCATTCTCTGCCACCAGCACGGTGCTCAAGCCTTCCAGTTCACTGGAAGCCAGAGCCGTTTCGACCGGCGGGGTGATCTCCACGTCCTGGCTCTCCATCAGACGCCGGTTGCCTGCTAAAATCCTGCGCCCATCCTGCCGGGCCTCAACGCCCAACCCGGGTTCCATTTGAAACTCCCGAGCCGTGCCGATTTTCAACCCCCGCGTTCGGGCTTCTTCCAAGATTAAGTGGGCGAAGGTATGCTCCGAGCGCTGCTCTGCCAGGGCGGCCAGAGCCAGAAGTTCCTCCTCGGAATGGGAATTCAGAGCAGTCACGGAAGTCAGAACAGGCTTGCCTTCGGTCAGTGTTCCGGTCTTATCAAAAACGAAACAATTGACACGGGCCATGGATTCGAGGCTGGCGCCGCTCTTCACCAGAACTCCGTCAGTTGCCAGCCGCCCAATGCCGGCCACCACGGCCGCCGGAGTCGCCAAGATGAGGGCGCAGGGGCAGGCAACCAGAAGGACAGCAACGGTCCGCACCCACTCACCCGTAATGTAAAAAGTGGCCGCCCCAGCTAACAAGATCAAAGGCAGGAAGAACGAAGCGTAACGATCTGCCAGGCGCTCCAGCGGCGCGCGTTTTTCTTCAGCGGCTTCGATTAAGAAAATGATCTTGGCCAGGGTGGTATCATCGCCGATTCGCGCAGCCTGAATTTCCAGGAAGCCCAGGTTGTTGATGCTGCCGGCAAAAACGCCATCTCCCGGCCCCTTGTCCACCGGGAGAGATTCTCCGGTGATGGGCGCTTCGTTGATGGAAGATCGACCGGTTACAATCTCCCCGTCTACTGGGATTCGTTCTCCCGGCCTCACAATCACAATGTCTCGCTCTCGAACCT
Organism: Acidobacteriota bacterium; assembly: GCA_022616615.1. Classification (GTDB taxonomy): domain Bacteria; phylum Acidobacteriota; class Terriglobia; order Versatilivoradales; family Versatilivoraceae; genus VFZK01. The sequence goes on along the minus strand of JAKEER010000452.1, from coordinate 1,835 downwards.
CCTCAATGCGAACTTCCTTTTCCTGGAGCCCACCGTGGTCGCTGACCCTGAGCCGGGCTGTTTTGGGAGCGAGCTGAATCAGGCGCTCAATAGCGGTGCGAGTCCGGCGAGAGGCAAACTCCTCCAGCCCTTCGCCAATCAGCATCACAAAAACGGCTTCGGCAGCGGCGATGTTTTCACCAATGGCAAGGGCTGCGCCAATCGCCACTACGATCGCCAAATCCGCCGAAATCCGCCTTTCGAACAGGGCTGAGATGGCGTTGTAATAGATCTTGTATCCTCCAAAGAGCGCCAGCAGGATGGCGGTGTCGATCCCAAACAGGTGAGTAAAAATCCCCAGCCAGTTCAGCAACAGCAGTACGCCGACGGTCAGAGTGAAAAGGATGTAGGTGTAGTAATGCTTCGCCTCTGATGACATGATTGCGTTACTTTAACCTCAAAAACGCATAGGAAACAGTTTTCTTGTCTGAAAGGCGTGCAACTGAAAGGACCTGCATATTTGAACCGTCATTGCGGCTCCGCCGCCTGATGTGCGGAAAGGCTGTGCAGGTTGAAAGCCTGCATCTGGAGTCTCTAAATTTGAATGCTCGTAGGGGCGGACTCGTGTGTCCGCCCCTGTCGCGTCTCCCATGGAATCAAGGTTTCGTTTCCACCCGCCACACCCGCTCGGCAGTTTGGCCCCCAGCTTGAGCGATAGCAGCAGGCTCGCCGATTTTTCCGGGGGAGGAATTAGCGCCGTAGTGGCGGACAATACCTCGGCGGTTCGCTTCGCGCGGAGAACTCCAAAATGATAGCGCTCGGTTCCGGGCTGAAGCGGCGGAGAGTGTCGGGCGCGCGACGATCTTGTAGCCTCGCCTCCGATGAAAATCCCCTCCTCGGAGGGGTGGCGCAAAGCGCCGGGGTGGGTCCAGTTCGTTGACTAGTCCACAACCCACCCCAGGGCCTAACGGCCCTTGCCCCTCCCGAGAGGGGACTCATTTTTCATACGTCGTAGTGTCGCGCCGCGACATGAAAACTCCTGAGAAAGCGGTAAGCCTGAAGCTCTCCCGATGCGCCCTTTTGCTGCAGCGTCTGTACTGCTCACCCGGCTTCAGGCAGTTTCTCGACAAACGGTGTAAAGGGCCTCCGAACCAATCGAAATGGACAACACATCGCTTTTGAATAACATTCACGATTTCTATCTAGATGATGAATATTTATCACAGATCTTGTTTGAACGCTTTTCTCCTGTCAACAGCTTTTTGTTGAATGGGTGCCGAGTAAAAGCCGCTGTGGCTCGGAGGTTCTGTCGATCGCATCGTTGCAGAAATCGCCTCGACAAAAACTCTGAGCTTGATTCGATCCTTGCGTGACTGCGCCAACTGATCCTTCACCAGTAACACTGTGGAGGAGGCTATGCTGGAGAATCGACTCATGCTTGAAGTTCGGATTGGGCCGAGATGTCGTGGAGGAGCTTGGGACCGCATAGGACACCGGCAGCGTCTGTTCCTCTTTTGGATAAATGGGGGTACCGCATGCCAATCCAAGATTGACCATGGATCCGCCGATCCCACCCACTACGCCAGGCAGGATAGGAGGTCTAGTGCCTGCATTCGATGCCGCGACGAAAAGTGGATGGAGATTGGACGTTTTTCGAGCTCCCCTCCTGAGATCAGGAGGGGAAGTGCCGCGCAGCGCACGGGGGTGGTCTGAAGGGTGCCCCAAAATCATCATTCGAGCGTTTCGTGTCGAAGAGCAAGTTTGTGACACGAAGCGCTCGATTGGAGGTTTCCGCAAAGACCGGTCGCACCACCCCGGCGCAGGCTGCGCCAGCGCCCGCCCCTCCTCAGCCGAGG
>JAKEER010000451.1 GCA_022616615.1 Acidobacteriota bacterium | reverse complement strand
TCGTTAGGCTGACGACCACTGTTTTCTGTTATGGCCACTTACCTCATCAAATGGAATCCAAAGAAATGGCAGTGGACGACCCTGTTACAGGATGTTGAAGAGGTCCGTCGTCGGGGATTCTTCGAAAACGGCTGGAGCTGTGGAAACACAAAGCGCATACGGTGCGGTGATCGCGTGTTCTTGCTGCGAACAGGCATTGCTCCACGGGGCATCATGGCCTCGGGGGTTGTCTACGAAGAGCCATATGAGGATGCCCACTACGACGAAGAGCGTGGCGATGATACCGCTCTTTACATCGGAGTCAGATTCGATTCAATGTTGCACCCTGACCGCGAGGGAATCTCGACGATTGAGCAGTTGCAGACCGGCCACTTTGCGAACTTCCATTGGCGAGCCAATCGTCAGGCATCACCATCCCGCCTCTTGCGGCAGCGGAGTTGGAGATCGCTTGGTCTGCTTTTTTGATGGCTCACGTTGGACTAAACCGCTGACGCGGTAGAGGGCACGATAGTTCGGTTACGGGGATTGGCGGGGGAGGCTCCTTTCTGAGAGATAATGATGTTGCCCAACAACATTAACTCTGTTTTGAAAGGAGCCTCGTATGACACCGAAAACCCCGCTGGGTCAACGGTATCTCGAAGACCTGCAGTTGCGCAACTACTCGCCCAAGACGCAACAGGTCTACGTCGAGTGTGTTTCACACTTTGCGCGCTATTTCCGCAAGTCCCCGGAACGGCTCGGCCCGGAAGAGATCCGCACCTACCAGCTTTACCTGGTTCACCAGAAGAAAGCCTCCTGGAGCCGATTTAACCAGACCGTCTGCGCTCTGCGCTTCCTTTACGGCAAGACGCTCGGCAAAGACTGGGCGATCACTCACATTCCCTTTCCCCGGACCGAGAAGAAGCTGCCGGTGGTGCTGAGTGTGGCCGAAGTGGTGCAGTTCTTCGCCGCTATCGAGAGTTTCAAATACCGCACCCTGCTGATGACAGCCTACGCCGCCGGTCTGCGTCTGTCGGAAGTGCTGCACTTGCGGGTTTCTGACATCGACTCCGAGCGCCTGGTCATTCGGGTGCATCTGGGCAAGGGGCACAAAGACTGAGAAGTGATGCTGTCGCCGAAACTGCTGGAGCTGCTGCGCCAGTATTGGAAGCAGTATCGCCCCCAGACCTGGCTGTTTCCCGGCCAGGGCGGACAAGAGCCGCTGGCGCCTAGCACCGTGCAGGCGGTCTGTGTGCGGGCGCGGCGGGATTCAGGGCTGGGAAAGAAAGTCAGTTCGCACAGCCTGCGCCATTCGTTTGCGACCCACTTAATGGAGGCCGGTGTCGATTTACGTACCATTCAACTGCTGCTGGGCCACACCAGCCTGTCGACCACGGCCCGCTACCTGCACGTCTCGAAGGCCGGGCTGGCGGCTACCGCCAGCCCGTTTGACGCGCTGCCGCTGCCGACCCAATCCTGAACGCCTGGCCCATGGCCAGACCCGTTCTGGAAGTGACCGACATCGTCCGCCAGCACGGAGCCGCTTTGATCCAGGCCTGCCACGCCTCGCTGTCGCGCGTGCAGCACCGGGCGTTGCGGGCCATCCAACAGTGCCGCACCGCGGCCCTGGGCGGTCATCTGGAGCAGTGTGACCGCTGCGGCCATCAAGTCATCTCCTATAATTCCTGCCGCAATCGCCATTGCCCGAAGTGTCAATCCCTGGCCAAGGCCGCGTGGCTGGCAGCGCGCCAGGCGGAACTACTACCGGTCCCCCATTTTCATGTCGTCTTTACCCTGCCCGAGCGGCTGGCGCCGCTGGTTCTACAAAATGCCCGGCTCCTTTACAATCTCCTATTCCAGGCCAGCTCGCAAACACTGCTCCGCATTGCCGCCGACCCCAAGCATCTGGGCGCTCGCATCGGTTTTCTGGCCATCCTCCACACTTGGGGGCAGAACCTGTTGCATCATCCCCATCTGCATTGTGTGGCTCCCGGCGGCGGACTGGCGCCCGATGGAAGACGCTGGGTGGGCTGCCGCCCTGGCTTCTTCCTGCCCGTGCGCGTCCTGTCTCGACTCTTCCGTGGCTTGTTCCTGGCCGGACTGCAGCAGGCCTTTGATCAGGGAAAACTTCAGTTCCACGGCCAACTCCAGCCCCTGGCCTCCGCTCCTGCTTTCGTGCAGTGGCTCCAAGACTGCCGCCAGACCGAGTGGGTCGTTTATGCCAAACCTCCCTTCGGGGGTCCCGCCCAGGTGCTGGATTACTTGGGTCGCTACACTCACAAGGTGGCCATCTCCAATCACCGGCTGCTGAGACTCCAAGACGGTCAGGTCTCCTTCAGCTGGAAGGGTTACCGCCACGGCCATCGAAAAAAGGTCCTGACGCTCCAGGCCACCGAGTTCCTCCGCCGCTTCCTGCTGCACATCCTCCCGGAGGGTTTTGTCCGCATCCGCCACTTCGGCCTGCTGGCCAACCGTCACCGGGCCGAAAACCTGGCTCTCTGCCGGCAACTGCTGAGCGTAGCCGAGCCAGCTCCTCTCGAGGCCCCGCAGGACTGGAGGGAGCGGTACCAGCAACTGACGGGTGTGAACCTGTCCCTCTGTCCCCAGTGTGGTTTGGGTCGTCTGGTTCGGATTCAGATCTTGCCGACTCCGTCTTACCGCCTGGGACGGGCTTCTCCCCAAGGAGATTCCTCATGACCCCTGGCTGCCTTTCGATCTCAACTTCCAGCCCAGCTCTCCGTCCTGTCGCCGAGGCTCTGAGGAGAAGCCTGCCCGCACGACCCTGCCTCCCTTCGAAGACGCTGCTGAAAACCACTCAGCCACGACTTCAATCCATGCCCCGCTCGTTTTCCCGCCGTCCGGAGTCTCCCCTCCAGCAGGGTTGTGCCTCGTTTCCACCTTCTCCCGCCACCTCTGGTAGGATAGAATCTCCATAGTCACTCGCGGTTTCGTCCAACGGATTCTTTGCCGGATGCTCGCCGAACCTAGTTCGTGCCTCTTCCTCCAACTCCCGTCGCGGCGAGACCCGGCAAAGAATCTTATTCGTTAGGCAAAGTCCGGCCGGAAGTTTTGATAGAGGGATGCCAGGAGGGAATGATGTTTCGAACGCAGCTATGTAGCCTACTCGGAATCGAAGTGCCAATCTTCGCGGCCCCAATGGGATTCGTCACCGGGCCTGGGCTCGCTGCCGTAGTAAGTAATGCCGGCGGTCTAGGCATCATGTCGTTTAGCGGGAACCCTCCGCCGGTGCTGCGCGAGGAAATTCGTCGCCTACGCTCTCTTACGGATAAGCCATTTGGCGTCAACGTCCTGCTAACTGGGCCGCACCTGCCGTTCCCGGTCGAGGCAGTTGTTGATCTGTGCTTGGAGGAGCAGGTTCCTGTCCTCTCGACCTTCTGGGGTGATCCGACGCCGTACGTTGCGCGTGCGCACGCGGCCGGGGTGAAGGTGATCGATCAAGTGGGGTCGGTGGCCGATGCGCAACGGGCGGCACGGGCGGGGGTCGACGCCATCGTCGCTCAGGGAGTGGAGGCGGGAGGGCACGTTGCCGGAGAGGTCACCACGATAGCGCTCGTGCCGCGTGTCGTCGATGCCGTGGCACCGATTCCCGTCGTAGCTGCCGGGGGCATTGCGGACGCTCGCGGGCTTGTCGCCGCCCTGGCGCTCGGCGCGCAGGCCGTCGCGATTGGAACGCGGCTGATCGCCACCCTGGAAGCCTATGCGCATCCGGTGTACAAACAGAAGGTCCTTGTCGCTACGGAAGACCAGACCGTCCGTACCACCCTCTTCGGCTACGGCTGGCCCAACGCGCCACATCGCACGTTGCGCACGCCGTTTGTGGAACGCTGGTTACCGGAGGAGGGGCGTGGCAGCGAGCAGCGTCCCGATGAGCCCCGCATTGGCGAGACGAAGATTGGCGGTCAGCCGGTACCGCTGCTTCGCTTCATGGGGTTTCCTCCCACCCCTGACGCCTCCGGAGACCTTGAGTCCATGGATTTCCTCGCAGGGCAGGGCGTGGGCTTGGTGAAGGATATTAAGCCTGCTGCAGAGGTGCTCCAAGAATTGGTTGAGGGCGCGCGCCAAATCATTATCCAACTGGCCACGGGGGTTGAAAACTGAACCCTCGTCGGTTGTCAGCGAAAAGCCTAACCGCAGCGTGAACCCGACCGCCCACAAAACGGGCGGCGGGTTACGCTGATGTCGTTA
>JAKEER010000450.1 GCA_022616615.1 Acidobacteriota bacterium | reverse complement strand
TCGGCCGGTCCTGTTCCAGAACTTTGTTTCCTCACCCACGCTGCGCGATCGTGTGGACCAATTCGACGCGCGCGTCGATCATCATCTGGGCAGTGGTTCCCAATTAGCGGTTCGTTATAGCTTCGGAGACCGTTTTCTCTACGATCCCTTTTCGCCGGGCTTCGCCACAGTTCCTGGGTTCGGCACGAACATCCCGCGGCGCAATCAAAACGTCACCGTGAGCGAAACACACGCCCTTTCTTCGACGTTGATTAACGAGGCGCGTTTTGCCTATGGTCGTGTGGCTAGCGGCGCCGTTCAGGAAAATCAGGCAAACAGCCTCAACAAGGCCGTGGGCCTGCCCGAGTTGTCCACGAATCCACGAGACTTCGGCCTGAGCTACATTACAGTGACTGGCTATTCTCCGCTGGGCGACGAATACAACAACCCGCAGCACAGTGTCACCAACAGTTTCCAGTTCTTGGATCAGGCGACCTATGCCCGCGGCCGGCATTTGGTGAAGTTCGGAGGAGACTTTCGCGCCATTCAGCAGAACGCTTTTCGCGACGTGCAATCCAGAGGCTTTCTTACCTTTGCCAGTCCGGCGCCGATTGTCTTCACGGGAAACGCGCTGGCAGACCTGTTGATTGGATTTCCGTATCTAACCGGGGGCGCGCGCATCGACAATCACCAGCATTTGAGGACCGAGAGCCTTAATTTCTTCGTTCAGGACAGCTTTCGAGTCTTGCCGAAACTGAGGCTCTCCGCCGGGCTGCGTTATGAGTACAACTCGCCGCCAGTGGATACTAAGGATCGTGCGAATCTTTACGATGCAGCGCGACGAACGCTCGTTCGGGTGGGAACCGAGGGCATGCCGCGCAGCGGTTATCTGGCGGACAAAAACAATTGGGCGCCGCGATTCGGCCTGGCATGGACCCCAGGGACCCACGAACGTACTGTGCTGCGTGGAGGATATGGTGTTTACTATGACCAATCAGCGCTCGCGCCGGGAGAGGGGTTGTACTTCAACCCACCTTATTATGATCTGAGTTTTTACTTCTCGCTGCCCGGATTGCCGCTGACGCTGAGCAATCCGTTTCCAAGCTTTTTCCCGCTGCAATTGCCAGACGCCGCCCAGGCCTTTGATCGAAACTTGCGAACCGCCTACGTCCAGCATTGGAACTTCAACGTGCAGCAACAACTCGGTAAGGCACGGGTTCTGGAACTTGGCTACGTTGGCTCAAAGGGGACGAAGCTCATTGCCGGAAGAGACATCAATCAACCACGGCCGAGCCCCCAGCCATTCAATCCCCGGCCTGTCCCGCAGTTCGACGACATCAATCAGGTGGAGTCGCGCTCCAATTCCAACTATCACAGTCTGCAATTGAGACTGCAGCAACGTCTGGACTTCGGCTTAAGCTTGTTGTCTTCGTACACCTGGTCCAAATCGATCGATGATGCTTCCGGGTTTTTCTCCAGCGCAGGCGACGCCAACTATCCACAGGACAGTTTCAATTTGAGCGCCGAACGTGGCCGCTCGAACTTCGACGTGCGAAATCGCTTTTCCTTCAGCTACTCCTATGATCTGCCGATCGGTCGCGGGCATTCTGCGCTGGGCGATCATGGTTGGATCTCCAGTTTCCTGGCTGGTTGGCAAACCCACGGGATTATTACCTTGCAGAGCGGCCGACCGTTCACAGTGGCTCTCTTGAGAGAGATCGATCAAAGCAACACCGGCCGCGCCAATCTGGGTTTTGGCGCCAACGACCGGCCGAACGTCGTGGGCAATCCGACGCTGTCTCAACAGACGCCCGAGCAGTGGTTCAACACGACAGCGTTCGCTTTCCCGGCGTTCGGCAGTTTCGGAAATTCAGGCCGCAACATTCTGGATGGGCCCGGGTTGCAGAATGTAAACGTTTCGCTGCTCAAACAGGCAACGCTCAGGGAAGGCATGAACTTGCAGTTCCGCACCGAGTTCTTCAACTTTTTCAATCGCCCGAACTTTGACTTGCCAGACATTTTTGTAGGCTCACCCACTTTCGGACGCATTCTCTCTGCCCAAAGCCCGCGGCATATTCAGTTTGGGGTGAAGCTGGTGTTTTGAAGAGAAGACCAGAGCGGACTCTCAACCGACCTGTCACGGCTGGGGTATCGCGGAGCGAATCCATGCGTCACTGACGCCTGCTCAACCCGTCCCGTTCATTTCGAGATCTTGAAACACGCCATCTCGTTGGTGTTCCTCAGCAACAGCCGTCCGCTCGCCAATGCCGGATGGTTCCAGGTTCTTCCTTCGATGGCTGAAAAACGCGAGACCTCTACATGGCTTTCCGGCGTGGCCTTGACTAAGACGACGTCTCCAGATTCAGTCAAGATGATCAAATGTCCGCTCGCCAGCAGCAACTGGCCGTAACCGTAGCGTCCGCCTTTCCATTTGCGCTCACCCGTTTCTGCATCGATGCACGACAGGATGGCTTCATCGAGCCCGTAGATGTGTCCCTGGTAATAAACTGAGCTGTTGAACTTGTTCTTCATGTTCACGTTTTGCCAGAGAGATTTGGCCGAGAAACCATCAGAGGTGAGCGTCACTTCGACGAGCGCGGCGCCGTGACCGTAACCTGCCGAGATGAAGAGCCGGTTCTCTCCGACGACAAGCGGCTGCGCACTATTCACGTTGTGACTGGTAGTCCAGGGAAAATCCCATAAGAGCTTGCCATCTTCCGCGGTCAGTCCCGCAGCCCGCTGTGCACTCACGATGAGGACCTGCCGTTGTCCGGCCAGAGTGACCAGCATAGGGGATGTGTAAGCCTGCTTGTCGTCGAGCGCTTGCCACACAGGCGCGCCGGTGTCTTTGTTGTAAGCCACGACCGATTTTCCTGACCGTCCGCCGGGAAGCACGATGACGTTGTCGTCCACAACCAGCGGCGCTGCCGACATCCCCCACTGCAGATTCCCGGTTTGATTGTCGCTGAGGATGTTGCGATTCCAGATCAGCTTGCCGCTTTTGGCCTGCAGGCAGCGCAACTCGCCCAGAGCTCCCAGCGCATAGAGGCGGCCTTCATGCCAGGCAGGCGTCGCTCTCGGTCCGTCGCCCCCCATCGATTCCCGAAAATCGCCGTCCCAGGAGTGCGTCCAAAGCTCGCGTCCGGTCTCAAGGTCGTAAGCCGCCACCACCTCCTGGCTGCGGCGCTGCTCTATAGTGAAGGCCCGTCCGGTGGCAACGACAAAAGAAGCGTAGCCGCCGCCAATCGGCTGCTTCCAAAGTAGAGGGAGCCCCTGAGCCGGCCAGGTTGTGAGGATGTCCATCTCATCGTAAGCGCCGTCGCGTTTGGGCCCGCGGAAATCAGTCCAGTAGCTGCCGCCCGGCCTTTGGACGACCTTGAGCGGAGTCTCAGCTTGTGAAGGCTGGACAGTGATATTCTTTGCTGGTTCGCCCGGTGCCACCGGGACGGTGGGCTCTGTTGAACGGGCGTCTTCTGCGACAGGCTGGCTCACGGGCAACTGAGCATGGCGGGCACGATTCTTCTCAAGCTCGGCATAGTGTGCCTCACCGCTTTTTTGAAATGAGAACATCGGCATCATGCCGCTGCCATCTCGCTCCACACGCAACCCGACGAAGCGATAGAGGTAGAAGAAGGTCAGCGCGCTAATGTAAATCGAATTGAGGATTCTTCGTGAAAGCCTCGTTGAAGGCCGTGTCCAGACAAGGATGAGGCCGAGTGGAGGAAACAGGACGGATGCGAGGACCATGGTCTTCCAGGAGTAGAGCCAGTGATGCGCTTGCATAGAGGAAGCTCCGTAAGGCAATCAAAGAGTTTCAGTATATACCGGGTGCTTCTGGTCGCGGACGACAGACACGAGAACGGGACAGGATTTACAAGATTGACATGATTGATAAGATGAGTGCTGGAACATGGGGTGATCTGCCTGACGGCGGTAAAGAAGCGAGCTGTTGGAAGGATGTGGTCCCCAGTCCATCTTGTAAATCCCGTCGAATCTTGTAAATCCTGTCGAGAATCCTGCTGAATCCTGTCGCGAGGAGAAACATGAGGTTGCCAGCCAAAAAGCTGATCTTCTGTTTTGCAGCTCTCAGTGTTGTGCCGGTGCTTGCAGCAGACTGGCCGCAGTGGCGCGGTCCCAATCGTGATGGTGTCGTGCGTGACTTCGCACTGCCTGCGAGCTGGCCAGCGACTGTCAAGGAACAGTGGAAGATTCACGTGGGAGAGGGCCATTCCTCGCCGGTGATGGCTGGGAGCAAAGTGTATCTGCTTGCGCGTCAAGGCGAGGAGGAGGTTGTGCTCTGCGTGGACGCCGCCACGGGCAGACAGATTTGGCGGGCAAGTTATCCAGCGTCCTATACCATGAATCCGGCAGCCACGGGTCATGGCAAGGGACCGAAGTCGACGCCGGTTGTGAGCACTGGGAAGTTGTTGACCTTTGGAATCAATGGCGTCCTGTCGTGCTTCGATGCGAGCAGTGGAATGCTCAAGTGGCGCAAGGAGTTTTCCAAACAATATCCCAGCACCTCTCCGCTTTACGGGACAGCGATGTCACCTATCGTTGTGGCCGGCCTGTGCATTGCTCATGTCGGAGGACACGACAAAGGCGCACTGACTGCTTTTGATGTCGCGACGGGCGCCGTGAAGTGGACCTATGACGGAGATGGCCCCGCCTACTCCTCTCCTGTGCTGGCGACGCTTGCTGGCGAATCGCAGTTGATCACCTACACGCAGAACGATGTCGTGGGTGTTTCTGCGGGTTCGGGAAAGCTGCTGTGGAAGGTTTCTGCGAAGCGCGCCTATGATACGAATTCAGTGAGTCCAGTGGTCTATAAAGATCTCGTCATCTTTTCATTAGACCAGAAGGGGATCGGCGCTGTTCGAGTTGCGAAACAACAGGGCAGTTTCGTCGCGGACCAGGTGTGGCGCAACCCGGACCTGGAGTCGTACATGAGCACGCCCGTCTTAGATGGAAACCGTCTGCTGGGCTTCTCGTATCGAAAGAAGGGACAATTTTTCTGTCTGAATGCAGATACGGGACAAGCCCTCTGGGAGAGCCCTGGCCGTATGGGGGAGAATGCAGCGATTCTGAACGCTGGAGAGGTCTTTTTTCTTCTGACCGACGAGGCAAAGCTGATTGTTCTGAAGAGCAAGGCTCCGAGCTACTTGCCTGTGAAGGAATACCAAGTTGCCGGCAGCCCCACTTGGGCGCATCCGGTGCTCGCGGGAAACCGGATTCTGGTTAAAGATAAAACAAGCTTGGCGGCGTTGGAGTTCTGAGGGGAGTTAGGCATTTTCAATGAAGACCAAGCGAAATCCTAAGCCCTCAACATTCGAAATGGCAGAATACGACTTCTCAAAGGCACCTCCTAACACTACTTTGTTAAGTCACTCTTGGGTGGCGCATACATCGCGCTTTTGGCGATGTATGCGAATCCTTCCGCACACAGGCAAACCGCGCCATGTGTGCGCCACCCCTGGGCTGTTGTTACCAAGACCCAGCGCTAAGAAAGCATTTTCCAGACTCAGCCAGCGTAAATGCTGCCTGGCGCACCCTTGTTTCCACGTTCTCTGGCCGGAAGTCAAAGTAGAGCGCTTGGTCCTTCCTTGCCGGGGACGCCGGCCAGCGGCGGGCGCTGGTTTTGGGCCGTTAAATCACTCGCCCGAATTGCTCCGTAGGCTTGAGGAAGCCTGTCAAATCATGCCTTGACTGACGTGGCTTCAGAAGATAACTTCACCCTTCGACTTTGGGTTCAGACGCCTAGAGGACTGCCAAGTCTCCGATCGATTTCCGCTGGAGTTTCACTACATTATGCTTCGCGAGGATGTCATGCAGATAGCAACACTGACCTACCGGGTCTTGGTTCTCTCCCTTCTGGCGAGCTTGCCAGGCCGGGTGATCTTTGCGGGCGACTGGCCCGAGTGGCGCGGCCCGGCGCGGGACGGGACTTCGCAAGAAACCGGATTGCCGGTGAAGTGGACGCCGGCGGGTGAGAACCTGGTCTGGAAGCAGCCGTACGGCGGGCGTTCTGCGCCGATCGTCATGGACGGGCGTGTTTTCCTCTTCAACTCGGCAGGCGAAGGCGAAACTATGCAGGAGCGCGCCATGAGCCTGGACGCCAACACTGGCAAGCTGCTTTGGGAGCGCCGGCTTAACGTCTACGAGTCTGATGTACCTCCACGCCGCATTGCCTGGTCGTCCCCTGCGGGCGACCCGGCGACGGGCAACATCTATGTCTTTGGCGCCTGCAACGAATTGACTGCTCTCTCCAACGACGGCAAAGTGCTCTGGAGCCGCTCGCTGACGGAGGAGTTTGGCGCCTGGACGACGCACGGCGGGCGCACCGTCTCGCCCATCATCGAGGGTGATCTGGTCATCGTCAGCACGGTCACGGACGGCTGGGGCGACCTGGCGCAGCGCCGGCACCGTTACTACGCTTTCGACAAGAAGACCGGCGAGTCCGTCTGGATCAGCACACCGGGCGGGCGTCCTTACGACACGACCTATTCGACACCCATAACGACGACGATTGACGGTATGCGCGTCATGATTGCCGGCGCGGGCGACGGCGCCGTCAACGCTCTCAAAGTCACGACCGGCGAGCCGGTGTGGAGTTACGCTGTCAGCAAGCGCGGTGTGAACCCAGGTGTGGTGCTGAAAGGTACCACTGCAATCGTTTCGCACCAGGAAGAGAACCTCGACACGAGCGAGATGGGGCTGCTGGCTGCTGTGAACGCGGCGGCTAAGGGCAGCATTGGGAAAGAGCAAATCCAGTGGGCAATCAGGAATCTCCAACTGGGCCCGGCATCTCCGGTGATTGATGGCGACCGCATTTACCACGTAGACGCGGGCTCCAATCTCTTTGCCTTTGACGTCAACATGGGCAAAGAGCTCTGGAAGCAAAACCTTGGCACAATCCAGAAGGCTTCGTTGGTGCTGGCTGACGGCAAGCTGTATGTCGGCACCGAGAACGGCAAGTTCTTCATCCTTAAGCCGGGGCCGGCCGGATGCGAGATCCTGGACGAGGACGAACTGGAGTCGGTGGACAAAGTGCAGATCAAGACCGAAGCGGGGGATGACCTGATTGCCTCCAACGAACAGATCATCGCTTCGGTCGCGGTGTCGCGCGGCCGCATCTATCTCGTCTCGACCAAAGCGATCTACTGCATCGGCAAGCGTTCCCCATCGCGTGCGCTGCCGCTGGCCAAGGTGGCACTGGAGAACGCGCCCGCGGGAGCTGCGGTCGCGCACGTGCAGGTCGTGCCGTTCGATTTGGTGATCAAGCCAGGGGAAACCGCGAAGTTCAGGGTGCGCCTCCTCGATGAGCGCGGACGCTTCATCCGCGAAGAACAGGACCCAACCTGGTCACTGGAAGGTTTGAAAGGTGAAATGCGCCAGCAGCAATTCACGCCCGCCGCTGGCGCACAAGCCGGGATAGTGAAGGCGGCGGTGGGTCAGGTTACTGGCAGCGCGCGTGTGCGCGTGATTCCGGCGGTCCCAATCGAAGAAGATTTCAGTTCTGTGGCTGTCGCCGCCGCCCCGGGTTACTGGATTAACACGGCGGGCAAGTATGCTGTACGCCAGGTGGACGGCAACCCGGTCCTGGTGAAGAGTCCCAACCCGCCTGCCTTCAAACGCACCCGCTCGTTCTTCGGGCCTGTCAGCGGGTCGGACTACACGGTCCAGGCCGACGTGCGTGCCGTCGAAAAGCGCCGGCAGATGGGCGATACTGGGGTGGTAGCGCAGCGCTACGAGTTGGTGCTCCTCGGCAACATCCAGAGGCTTGAACTCCGGTCGTGGCAGATCGAAGAGAAGCGCACGGCGAAGAGGCCCTTCGCCTGGAAGCCAGACATCTGGTATCGTTTAAAATTGCGCGTCGAAAACTTGGCCGACGGCAAGGTGAGCGCCCGCGGTAAGGTTTGGGCAGCTGCTGAGCCTGAACCGGCGGAGTGGACGATCGAACACATTGATCCCATCGGCAACCGCCAAGGCAGTCCAGGCATCTTCGCTGATGCGCCGAATGAAGTGTTTTTCGACAACCTGAAGGTAATGTCGAATTAAAGCCTTCGCTAGAATTCTCGAATGCTTGGGTAGGAAAATTTCAGGGTCGAGGGGGGTCTTGACGGAGGTCCGCTGAGCGCTCGTTTGGTTAATAAGAGGAGAATATGAAACAGACTCGATGGCTTCTTAGTAAGAAATGGACGATCATTCCGGGCCTTCTGATTTTGGCAGCGTCTCTTGGGTGGATGAGGGCGAGCGTGGGTTCGGTCTCGGCCTCCGATGCCGGTAGCGACTGGCCGATGTGGGGAGGGAGGCCCAACCGTAACATGGTATCGAACATGAAGGGGCTTCCCACCACCTGGGACGTGGCTAAGAAACAGAATGTGAAATGGATGGCGGCGCTGGGATCGCAGACTTATGGCAACCCGGTTGTCTCTGGCGGGAAAGTGTTTGTGGGCACCAACAACGAAGGTTTGCGCGATCCGAAGCAGGCGGGAGATCGCGGGGTGCTCATGGCGTTTCGCGAGTCAGACGGCGAGTTCCTTTGGCAGTCTACCCACGAGAAGCTCGCCGCCGGCAGGGTGAACGACTGGCCCTACCAAGGCGTTTGCTCTTCGCCGCTGGTTGAAGGGAAGCGCCTGTACTATGTCAGTAATCGTTGCGAACTGCTCTGCGTGGACACGGAGGGCTTTCGCGATGGAGAGAATAACGGCCCGTTCAAGGAGGAAAAACTCACGGGTCAGTTTGATGTGGATATTCTCTGGAAGTTTGACATGATCGAAGAGGTGGGCTCGCACCCGCACAACATGGCGAACTCCTCTCCCATTTCCTTTGGCGATCTCATCTACATCAGTACCTCGAATGGGCAGGATGAGAGTCATGTCAATATTCCATCCCCCAAGGCGCCCAGCATTGTGGCCATTGACAAGAACACCGGCAAGCTCGTCTGGGAAGACAATTCGGTGGGAGAGCGCATCTTGCATGGACAGTGGGCCTCCCCGACTGTGGGGAAGATTGGTGGCGTCGATCAGGTCGTCATGGGGCAAGGGGATGGCTGGATCCGCGGCTACGAAGCGTTGACCGGAAAGAAGTTGTGGGAGTTCGACTTGAATCCCAAAGACTCAGTTTGGCCTAAGACGCGCAACGAAGTGATCAGCACTGCGGTCATCTATGAGGAGCGCGTATACATCGCCAACGGGCAAGATCCGGAGCACGGCGAAGGCTTGGGACATCTCTATTGCATTGACGCAACCAAACGGGGGGACATCACAACAACAGGACAGGTCTGGCATTACGACAAAATTCGCCGCTCCATCTCGACGCCGGCCATCCACGATGGATTGATCTATTATCCGGACTTCAGCGGCTTCCTCCACTGTGTGGATGCGAAAACAGGAAAGGCTCTCTGGGTGCATGACATGCTGGCGGCGATGTGGGGATCGCCATTGCTGGCCGACGGCAAGATTTATCTGGGCGACGAGGATGGTGATGTCGTCGTCTTACAGGCCGGCAAAGAAAAGAAGGTTCTGTCCGAGGTGAACATGGGAAGTTCAATTTACTCCACCCCAGTTCCTGCCAACGGCGCGCTTTTTATCAACAACCGGAACCAACTCTTCGCACTCGCGGAGATGAAGAAGTGAGATTGAGGATAGAGGAGGATAGAGGATTGAGGATAGAGGATTGAGGATAGAAGATTGAGGATAGAAGATCGAAAGACAACTCTTGTAGGCATAGCTGTGCTGCGGTCAACTGGAACTATCACATTGCGACGCAGCGACGCACTTTTTGGCGGAGACACCCCCCCTGGCTCTATTTTCCATCCTCTACCTCCATTCTCATGCTCGCTCCTCCATCCTCTATCCCTGACCCCTCCCGCATGATCGTTCCTTTCGATTTCCACCCCCGTACACGCGTCATTTTCGGACAGGGCAGTATCGTTCAGGTAGGCAAGGTCGCGACCGAACTCGGCTTTCGACGGACTTTGCTTGTTGCGGATCCGGGGATCACCGCTGTCGGTTATGTCGAACGGGCTGCCGGGCTTTTAAGGCGGGAAGACATCGATGTGATTCCCTTCCATGATTTCGCCACCAACCCGGACACCTCGATGGTGGAACGTGGACGGGCGTTTTCAGCCAACCAAGAAGTGGATTCGATTGTGGCTTTAGGTGGAGGCAGCTCGCTGGACTGCGCCAAAGGTATTAACTTTCTGCTGACGAACGGTGGCAGGATGCAGGACTATTGGGGCTACAGCAAGGCAACCCGGCCGATGCTCCCCATGATCGGTATTCCCACAACCGCGGGGACGGGAAGTGAGGCTCAGAGTTACGCATTGATCTCCGACGTTGAGACGCATGTCAAGATGGCGTGCGGCGACCCGAAGGCTGCATTCCGTATTGCAATCCTTGACCCTGAACTAACGGTCTCACAGCCGCGAACCGTGACGGCTTTGGCAGGCTATGACGCGCTGTCGCACGCCGTCGAAAGCTACGTATCGACAAAAGGCAGCGTGCTGTCACGGGTCTTTGCCCGCGAGGCATGGCGGCTGCTGGAGGGAAACTACGAACGCGTCCTCGCTCATCCAATGGATCTGGAAGCCCGAGCCGCCATGCAGCTGGGCGCCTGCTACGGCGGAGTGGCCATTGAAAACTCGATGCTGGGAGCGACGCATGCCTGCGCCAACCCGCTGACGGCGCGTTATGGCACAGAACATGGGCGCGCCATTGCTTTGCTGCTGCCCACCGTCGTTCGCTGGAACAGCACCGTGGCGGGCGAGCGCTACCGTGAACTGTTGCAGGTTTCCGGATCGGATGCCAGCATGGGCAAAGCCGGCGAACTTCTGGCCAGCCGGCTGGAGTTTCTGGCGACTGTCGCGGGTTTAAAGAGCCGTCTGGAAACGGCGGGAGTGGCGAGAGCGGACCTTCCACTGCTTGCTGAAGAAGCCAGCAAGCAGTGGACAGGACAGTTCAATCCGCGACCGTTCGACGCGCGAAGCGCATTGGAGGTGTATGAATGGGCATATTGACTTTGCGAACCGGAGACACGGCGAAACGGAGAGACGGCGATGGGTTTCTTGTTCGCCGGTTCGCCGGTTCGCCGGTTCGCCGGCTCCTCTTGTTCAGTTGCGCTGCCGTTTTTCTCCTCGCAGCAATCATTCAATCCCAACAGACTTCGATCCCAGAAAATTGGCCGCAGTTCCGCGGCAACTTGGCCTTGACCGGGGTGGCGAAGTCGGTTTTGCCGCCTTCTTTGAAGGTTGCCTGGACGTATGAGGCTGGTGAGCCGATTGAGTCTTCAGCCGCCATTGCTAACGGCGCTGTTTATGTGGGAACGCAGTCTGCCGAGTTGCTGGCTCTGGATCTTAAGACCGGCAAACTGCTCTGGAAATACAAGACCACGGAGGGCATCGGCGAATCGTCGCCTTGTGTTGCGGACGGTATTGTGTACGTGGGTGATCTGGCCGGAGTCTTCCACGCCGTGGGCACGGACGGTAAGGGACTCTGGACTTTCAAGACCGGCAGCGAGATCAAGGCGTCTCCGGTTGTTGTCGGCGACCGGGTGCTGATTGGCTCCTACGACGAAACGCTCTACTGTCTGGCTGCAAAGACGGGAAAGCTGTTATGGCAGTTCAAGATCAACGGGCCGGTGCACTGCACCGTCAGCGTCGCAAACGGCATCGCCTATGTCTCTGGCTGTGACGAGGTCTTTCGGGCTATCCGGATTTCAGATGGGAAGGAAGTGTACAACGTCTCATCGGGCGCTTATACCGGCGCCTCGCCCGCACTCCAAGGGCCGGCCGCCTACTTCGGAACGTTCAGCAACGAAGTGTTGAGCGTCAATCTTCAGTCGCGCCAGCTCGTCTGGCGGTATGAGAACAAGCAGCGGCAGTTTCCGTTTTACTCGTCAGCCGCGCTGGCCGAGGGCAAGGTGGTTTTGGGTGGTCGCGACAAGCTGGTCCACTGCTTGAATGCGTCCACAGGCAAACTCGTCTGGACCTTTACCACGCGCGCCCGGGTGGATTCTTCGCCGGCCGTGGCGGTTGGCCGTGTGTATATCGGTTCCAACGACGGAAGGTTCTACGTCCTGGAATTGGCCACCGGAGCGAAAGTTTGGGAGTTCGAAGCCGGCGCCGCGCTGTCAGCTTCGCCGGCGATTGCGGGTGGGCGGGTCGTGATCGGCTCACAGGATGGGCGGCTGTACTGCTTCGGATAGCGGACAAAAAACAACCGCGGACGCAGGGGAGCGGAGAGTCCTGGCTCGACTCCGCCAGGACAACGCCATCGCCCAGATCCTTCGGGGACATCAAGGCAAATCCGTCAGGCTGGATCCTGTCGAATGGGTGACCGACATTCGTCTGGCATGGCGGATCCTTTTTGTAGGTATAATGGCTGGTGAAAATAGTCACCCCGACTCCTGGCTTCTAGCCCGGCCTTCAAGCAGAACCTGTTGCGTCCCGGAGGGGGTGCAATGGCGGGCAGCCCGCAGCGGGCCGGAGCCCTTGCTGACGCGCGGGCTACTGACTGGCGCCGGCCCTGTCAGTAGCCCGACCGTGAGGGAGGGCTGCAGAGC
>JAKEER010000449.1 GCA_022616615.1 Acidobacteriota bacterium | reverse complement strand
GCGCGCATGTTGCTTTGCGTTCCGACGAGCCGGAGCTCCAGCCAAAGGTATCGGGACTCTTTGGTGAAGCGGGCGCTGACATTGTGGTGCTGACGGCGAATACGTGGGAAGCGTATCGTCTCTCGATGGAAGTAGCTGCTCCGGGCGGGAGGGTATGCCTGTTGGGTTTTCCCGGCCGCGGACAGGTGTTGCCGGATTTCAATCCGCTTGATCCGCGCTGGATCTATGCGAAACAACTGGCCGTCTTTGGTTCAGGCTATGCGCCGCGCACCGAGTGCCCGGCCAGCGAGCTGCGCTTCAACACGCGGAGAAATCTGGAGTACATCCTGAGCCTTATGGCGTCGGGAGACCTCTGCTTGGATCCTCTCATCACCCACCGATTGCACGCGGAGCGCATGAAGGAAGCCTATGAGCTGGCGCGGCAGCATTCCCAGGAACTCATTGCCGCCGTTTTCGATTGGAGATCGTCTTGATGCGCTACCGTTCTCTGGGCAACACGGGGCTGAAAGTTTCGGAAATCTCCCTGGGCACGGCTGAAATCGGCCTGGACTATGGCTTCAAAGGAAGCGTGCACTACGCCCGGCCAGAGACGCCGGAATCGATCCGTTTGATTCGCACTGCGCTGGATCGTGGAATCAACTTGATTGACACAGCCCGCGCCTATGGAGACAGCGAAGAGGTTATCGGCCTTGCCCTTGAAGGACTCTCTTCGCCACCGCACATCGTCAGTAAAGTTCTTCTGTCTCCCGACGCTGCGCGGGAAGACTTGCCGGCTTTGCGCCAGGAGATCTTCGGCTCTATCGAAACCAGCCTGCGAGCGCTACGGCTCGAAAGCCTGGACTTGTTGTTGATTCATAATACGGGAGTCGATCACGCAGAGTGCCCAAGGATTCAGACCTGCCTGGAGGAGGCGCAACAGCAGGGCAAGATTTGTTTCTTTGGCGCGAGCTGCTACGGTGAGGAGGCGCCGCTAGCCGTACTCCGCAGGCCGTCGTTCCGAGCGCTCCAGGTGCCATTCAATTTGCTCGACCAGAAAATGAACCGCGCCGTGTTTCCAGCGGCCGCAGCCCAAGGCGCCGCCATCTTCGTCCGCTCGGCGTATCTTCGCGGCGTGTTGACGCGCCAGGTCCATTCCGCTCCGGAGCAGCTGGCCCGGCTCAAGCAGGCTGCGTTACAGGCTTTGGCGCTGCTGGGTGCCGAGGCCGACAGTCTGGCGGAAGCTGCTTTGCGTTTTTGCCTCTCCTTTGAGGCTGTCTCTTCGGTGGTGATTGGCGTGAAAACCGTGGCTGAGTTGGAAGCGAATCTGGCAGATGCCAGTCGTGGTCCTCTGTCTTCAGAACGAATGTCTCAGTTGAAGGAACTATCGTTTGGGGATGATCCACTGGTGGATACTCGCACTTGGCAGGACCTGATCTGAGGGAAGAAACACGAGTCAGCGAATCACTCCCAGTCGGCGAACTCGATTTCGAAGGTTTTGCGTAGCAGTGAGGCTTCCGCATCGCTGAAGCCCTGATACGGAGGCAGCAGGGGCAATGGAAAAGAAGGATCTCGAAGCCAGGCATACAGCTTGTCATAGGCGCCATCGACGCGCGGGACAGTCAATCGTGCCGAAAAGCCTGGGCACAATCTGACTGATCTGTTGGTGGAGCGTCATAAGCTCGGCGATTTGCCTGGCGCGTCCCAGTTCAAAATGCTTTCGAGCTAATTGCGGAAACATCAAGCCATAGCTGGGGAGCAGGATTTGTGGAAAACGCGTCGGCATAGTTCTTCCTTTTCGTAGGCCGAGCGGGAACTGATCTTCGTCGGCTCGGCGCAGAATGCGCGTGATTGTCGATGCGGGTGGGGAAAGAGTCAATTCGAATTTGCAGTGCCGCAGTGCTGGCCTCGAGGATGGCTGCGCTCTCAGGGCAGCGATTTTCACAAGACGTGGCTTGCAGGTAACCTTTGCGGGTTTCGATCATTCATCCCGACGCTGCTGCCAGCACCGTGAATGCAGCGAGCCGGGTCGACATTCATTCTGGAAAGGACAATCGTTCATGATCAAGAGTCGCGTGTTGCAGAAGTTGCGTTCCGGCGAATTTGTCCGCGTGGCTGGCATCAGCCGGGTGACCGATCCCTGGCTGGCGGAGCTGGTCGGCAGGCTTGGATTTGATGTGATCTGGCTGGATATGGAGCACCGTTCGTTCGGCTATCAAGTGATCGATCCGATGTCGCTGGCCTGCCGGGCGACGGGCATCGATCTGATGGTGCGGGTTCTGAAAACCGGTTACTCCAGTCCCATGCGCTGCCTGGAATTCGGCGCCAATGGGCTGATGGTGCCGCATGTTCGAAGCGTCGAGGAAGCCCGTCAGTGGGTGGAATGGTGCCGCTTTCCTCCGGTAGGGCGGCGTGGTTTCGATGGCGCGGGCGCGGACGCCGATTACATGCTGGCCGATCCCATTGCCCATCTTCGCAACGGCAACGAGGAAACTTTTCTAGCCTTGCAAATTGAAGACCGGGAAGCCGTCGAGTGTGTGGAAGAAATCGCTGCGCTCACGGGTGTGGACTTGTTGTTTGTCGGTCCCGCCGATCTGACCATCAGCTATGGCGTTCCGTTTCAATTTGATCACGCCAGCGTTCAACGCGCCATTGACCGCGTTGCGGCAGCGGTTGCCAAGAGCGGCAAATGGTGGGGTACAACCTCGAGTTCGCCGGAAGCAGCTCAAAAGGCTCTCGATCGTGGCGCGCGGATGGTGACGTGCGGCGGCGATCATACTTTTCTGGTGCGCGGCTTTCAGAATGCGATTCAGGAATTCGGCGGGCTTCGCATTCGCTAAATCAAGCTCGCAAGATGAGATGGATGATGTGTGACGGCTCTTTGGTCACGCTTTGGGGCGCGGCGGCCTTGACAGTTTTAAGGGCACCTATAGGCGTCATGGCACTTTGAAAATTGTTTGCGGCCTTGGAAGTCTCGACCGGAGCGATTCGCACCCAGATCACTCAGAAGAAGCGTCGCCTGGAGTTCCTGGAGTTTATGGATCAAGTGGTCAGCGACCTGCCCGAGCGAAAGGAAATCCATGTGATTTTGGACAATTACTGCATTCACAAGAAAAACCAGGCCTGGCTTGCGGCCCATCCGGCTCAACCGGGTCGAAATCTGGTTTGGAATTCTTTCCCGCAAACCGTTGCGAGGCGCCTCGTTTCGCCATCAGGAGCAGCTGCGCCAAGCGATCGAGGCCTTCGTTGCTGCCTATGGTCCCACGGCCAAGCCCTTGTCTGGCGCAAGCGGGAAGTCAAAGGTTCTCAATTGAGAAATACTATCGTTAACTTACGCAATTAAGCACTAAAAGCTCTTTATCATCCCCCAATCTTTCACGGGAAGGGTTTTCAATACGGACGTGTCGCTCTACTCGGATATGGATGGGTCTCCACGGACAAACTTTGGGGCCTCTATTACAAGCCGGATTTCTCTTTCAGCGATATGCAGGGTGGAGCCATGCCGTACAAGATTGAGACCGATCCGGATCAGGTCAGAGGTGGATCCATGCGGCCCGGAATCCCCGAATTTCGTGGCGGGCGAGGATTTCAAAGATGCGTGGTGTTCCGCTCTGGCCTTTTGTCAGAAGCGTTTTGAGGGCAAGTATCCTTTATATCGAAAAGACCCGTCGGGGGGCATCGGCGCGTTTTCGCCTGACAGCTTTCCCATCTTCAATGTGTTTGGCGAGAACGTTACGTGATTGCGGACTCCAATCATGGCTACAAGATGCTTGGGGTTGGCAAGTTGGTGGCCGGGGAAATCCTGGGAGAGCGCAGCACCATCCTGGAGCCATTTCGGTTCTCGCGATATGCCGAAGGCAAGTTGCATCCTGTGTCCCACAGTCCATTTTCCTGGAGCTAATCAGGTTCCATAGAAAGGCTCTTGCTGATGACTGACCTTGAAATGCCCGCCAGTCCTCTAGCATCTGGCACCCAGCGCACAACGTGCTGAGAAACTAACTGGAGGAGTTCTCCATGAGCGATGAAACAGATATTGACCATTTCTTAACCACTGACGGGCTCGATAGCAAGCGAGAGAAAGAGATTGGGCAGCACATCCGTTATCGTTACGATGTCAACCTTTTGCCCGACTACTCCCGACTGATTCCATTCCTGAAACAGTGCATCGAAACGATGGGTTGGCAGGATCTGAATTGGCTGGAAGATGTCCACCTGGGTTATGAAGAGGCACGCCCTGCCGTGTTTGATCGCAAACATCAACGGCTGGGTCAGTGTGCCCGAGGACCTGAAGCTTCCAGTTAACCAGCAGGATCGAGACATGCTCGCGCGTCAGCTCCTGGTTAAATTCCAGATGTCTGGCCGACACCCCTCCTGGATCTTAAGAAGGCTTGCAAGAAGTTCAAGGAAGCAGTCAAGCAAGGGCAATGCTTTTCCGAGCGAAACGAAAGCTCTTCCTTGCATATAGGTTTTCCTACGAAAATAAGGTTCATGTCCCGGAGCAAAAGCAAGAGATAAGAGGAGGATCGTAATTCTCACAAAAGACGCTATGATCTCACGCCAAGTTAGTTAATTCCGCCGATGAAAAAAATCACCGTAATTCTTGTTCTTGTTTTTGTCTTTGGCTTGTTCGCCGCGACGGAGAAGAAAGAAAAAGTTGGTTCCGACCGCCGGACCAAGCCAGGCGCCGTCTCCCCGACCCCTGCTGATAGGCAGATTGATCCTGAATCAGAAAAGCACTTCTCTCCGGAAGTGGAAGAGTTTGTCAAAGACTTCAAAGAGATGGGAGAGGGAGTCGAAGGCCCAGGCCATGCCAAGGTCCTATCACCGGAAGAATCGCTCCGGCGATTTAAGCTGAGTGCCGGCCTGGAAATCGAGGTGGTGGCGAGCGAACCAGTGATTCGTCAGCCTTTGAACCTGCACTTCGACGAGCGGGGACGGCTCTGGGTAGTCCAGTACCTCCAATATCCATTTCCTGCGGGTTTGAAGATAGTGAAGTACGACCGATATCTGCGAGCCATTTTTGACAAAGTCCCCCCACCGCCGCCCCATCACTACCAAGGCGCCGACAAGATTACGATTCTGGAGGACACTGACGGCGACGGTCGCTTTGACTCGCACAAAGACTTCCTCACCGGATTGAATATCACCACCAGTGTCGCAGTCGGGCGGGGCGGTGTCTGGGTGCTGAATCCCCCCTACTTGTTGTTTTATCCTGACCGGAACAAGGACGATGTCCCCGACGGTGATCCCGAAGTCCATCTGTCCGGTTTTGGACTCGAAGACACTCATGCGGTCGCCAATAGCCTGCGCTGGGGTCCAGATGGCTGGCTTTACGGCGTGCAAGGCAGCACTACGACTGCCGACGTAAAAGGGATCAAATTCTTGGGCCAGGCCATTTGGCGCTATCACCCAAGCACTCGGGAATTTGAGCTCTTTGCCGAAGGCGGCGGCAATACCTGGAGTTTAGATTTTGACAGCAAGGGCCGCCTTTATTCAGGAACTAACTACGGCGCCACTCGTGGGTTGCACAACGTCCAAGGCGGCTATTACATTAAGGGCTGGAGTAAACACGGGCCGTTGACCAATCCTTACGCTTTTGGTTTTTATCAGCACATGGCTCACTCGGGTTACAAACCGAGGTTTTCCTCGACTCTGACCGTTTATGAAGGCGGCGCTTTGCCCAATTACGAAGGACAGATCATTGCCGGAATGTCGCTGACCAATCGAGTGCAGGCCAGTCAGTTGCTCAGGGATACTTCCTCCTTTAGAACGGTTGATACGGATGCTATCGCGCAAACGGATAACCGTTGGTTCAGGCCTGTCGATACTAAATTTGGTCCAGACGGGGCGGTTTACCTCGCCGATTGGCATGACATCCGACTAACCCACATCAGTCCAGTGGATAATTGGGATAAAATTCACGGTCGCATCTACCGCCTGAAAGCTAAGGGAGCAAAGCCGATTAAGCCCTTCGACCTCTCTCGACTGAGCAATAAGCAATTGATCGGGGTTTTATCCCACAAAAACAGATGGTTTCGTGAGCAAGCCCAACGCATCTTTGCCGATCGTCGAGATAAGACCGTCGTTCCCGTCCTGAAAGAATTAGTGGAGAGCAACCGCGGCCAGTTAGCATTGGAGGCATTATGGGCCGTGAACCT
>JAKEER010000053.1 GCA_022616615.1 Acidobacteriota bacterium | reverse complement strand
CCAATCAAAGGGTGATTTTGCAAGTGGGAGCCACCACGCAGGAGATTAGCGTCACGGCAGACGCGGCCATGGTCAACACGCAGTCGGCGACCATCGGCCAGTTGGTTAACCAGAAACAGGTGACCGACCTGCCCTTGAACGGGCGAGGTGCGCAGGCCCTCGTTCTCATCGCGGTGGGGACCGTGGATGCCACCCGGGTTTCCGGGATCCTCGGCCAGGGCGGAATCTATGGAGGCAATCAGTTCTCCAGCGAGCAGATGGCAGGGGTGAACGGCGGAGGGACGGGCAACGTAAATTATCAGATGGACGGGGCCGGGCACAATGATACCTACGTGAACATGAATCTGCCTTTCCCCAACCCCGACGCGCTCCAGGAGTTTAACCTGCAAACCTCCAGTATGTCGGCGCAGTATGGGGGCGGCGCGGCTGTGGTGAACATCCTCACCAAATCGGGGACCAACTCGCTGCACGGAAGCGCTTTCGAATTTCTCCGCAATGGAGCTATGAATGCGCGGAACTTCTTTGCTCCCAGGCAAGACACTCTGAAGCGCAACCAATTCGGTGGTACGATCGGCGGTCCGATCAAGAGGGATGAGTTGTTCTTCTTCGGCACCTACCAGGGCACCAGAATCCGGTCCGCTCCCGCGGGTTTGATCACGTTCGTGCCCACGGCGGCCGAGCGCAACGGCGACTTCTCGACCACCACGACGCAGCTGATCGATCCGATCACCAGAGCGCCGTTTCCCGGAAACCAGATCCCAATGAGCCGGTTCAGCGGCCCCTCGAGATACTTCTTGGAAAGAATCCCGCTCCCGAACGGTTCGGGACAGCAGTTGACTTACCTGGGCCCGACCTCAATGGTGAACGACGACCAGTTCATGGCCAAGATCGATTGGGTGCGCGGCAAGCATCAGGTGAGCGGACGCTACTTCTACACCAGGTTCAAACAGCCTTCGGACTTCTCCCAGGTGACGCAGAATCTCCTCGCGATGGACCGAAACGGCAACGAAGTCCGCATCCAGACGGTGGCGCTCGATCACCTCCTGACAGTCTCACCGACGCTGATATTCCAGACCTGGTTCGGGTTCGACTCCCAGGTTGGCGGCTCGCGCTCGGGCATCCCGCCCGAGTCTGACATCACTTTCCCGGCGGCGGGAGTGCGGATCGAGGGAGGCGCGCAGGACATTCCGCCGGCCATCGAAGGTCTCAACGTGAGCGGCTTTTTCAGTGCTAACAGCAACCACTTCGGCGACTTCAACCGTGGCGACTGGACCATTCGCGAAGTCGTGACGAAGGTGAAGGGATCGCATCAGTTGATCTTTGGAGGCGAGGCAGTGCGGCTGTTGCAGGATATCACCAACACCAACACGCAATCGGGCAGCTTTACGTTTGGAGGCCGGTTTTCGGGCTCCAACCTGGCGGACTTTCTGCTGGGCAACGCCAGCAGCTTCATTCAGGGCGCCGGGCAATATCAGAATATGCGCGGTACCAAGTACAGCCTGTTTATCCAGGACAACTGGCGGGTGACTCCCAAGCTGACGTTGAACCTGGGCCTGCGCTGGGACCCGTTCTTTCCTTATACGGAGCTCTATAACCGGGTGCCCTGCTTCGCGCCCGGCCAGAAATCAGTGGTCTACACGAATGCGCCCCCGGGCATCATCTACGGCGGCGATCCCGGATGCCCCTGGGGCAAGGGGGCTGCGGCAGAGGCCCGCAACTTCGCTCCGCGCGCTGGTTTTGCCTACCGTGTCGGCGAGAAGTCTGTGATCCGCGGTGGTGCGGGTCTCTACTACATGATCCCGCCGAGCAGGATTTTCAATGGGCCAAACGGTGTGGCGCCGTTTATGCCCAGGTATCAGTTGGACGGCAATCTCCGCTTTGAGGACCCGTACGGCAGTTTCGGTATGCCGAACCCGTTTCCGGCTGAGTATGTGGGCGACAAAGGCGCCAGCAGGCCAAAGGACGTCACGATCGCCGTCCCCACGCAGATCTACGGCTCGTTCACAGGGCTGTACCGGGTGACCACGCTCGGCACGTGGAACCTCACCGTTGAGCGGCAAGTGGGGACCAACTGGCTGCTGAGCGCGGCTTATGTCGGCAGCGGCGGGTACCATCTCCCGGGAACCTACCAGATGAACCCGGCGACCTACATTCCCGGAGCGTCGACCATCGCGAACACGCAGGCTCGGCGCCCATACCAGGGATTCACCTCGGTCACCCAGAGCTGGACTGACTTCAACTCGCAATACCACTCGCTTCAGTTGAATGCGGAGAAGCGATTCAGCAAGGGGTTGTCCGTATTGGCCAATTACGCCTGGGCGAAGACGATGGACGAATTCGCGAACACCACTCCCCTCCTGGGACGTGGATTCCACCGTGCCGTGGCGAACGAGCACGTCCCGCACATCTTCCACCTCACGACCATTTGGGATTTACCTAAACCACAGGTTCAGGGGTTCGTCGCCCGGCTGCTCCACGGCTGGGAGCTGACCTCGGTGACCACATGGCAGACCGGGTTCCCATTCAGCGTGAGCAGCGGAGTCGACAATTCCCGCAGCGCCGTCGGGGGCGACCGTGCCGATTTCATTGGCACGGATCTGCAACAGGCGAAGCTCAGCGGGCAGTCACATGCCCAAATGGTCGACCGATTCTTCGACACGTCACTCTTCACGACCAACGCGATCGGCACGTTCGGCAACTCCGGAAGGAACATCCTTCGGGGGCCGAGTTACTTCAACACGGACCTGGGCCTGATCAAAGACACGAAGATTACGGAGCGCGTTAAAATGCAATTCCGCGCGGAGTTCTTCAACGTATTCAACAACGTCAACTTCAACAACCCTGGAAGCACGGTCGGAAACACAACGAGTTTCGGGAAAATCACATCTGCCCGAGATCCCCGTATCCTGCAGATGACGCTGAAAATAATGTTCTGACTAACGACCGTCCTGGTGTCATCTGGTTGAACGGTCGGGTTCGCGGACGATTAAATGTACCGCCATCCATTTACGCAATCGGTATCTTGCTGGAAAAGACGGGATGAAGCTTAATTGTTTGGGTGCGGCTCTTTTAGGACGACGCAAAATCCTCGGTTTTCGAGGATTTTGCGTCGTTAGAGTTGGTATGGGGCGTCACCTCCATTCAATCTTTATTCTCTCTTCGATCCTCCTTGTCATCCAGTACGATCTCCGATGTGGACGTGATGCTTCGACCGTACTGCGGCTGCAGGTACTTGTTTAAAAACGCCAACTGTTTTCGCCATGCGTCGAGTTTGTGTTCCCGCTGAGCGAATCCGTGCAGTTCATTGGGGTACGTGAAGTACAGATGTGGCTTACCTGCCTTCTTGAGCGCGGCCACGAACTGCTGCGACTCATACGGCGGCACTTGTGGATCGTTCTCACCGTGCATAATGAGAAGCGGTGTGGCGATCCTCTGAACGTCCGACAGAATGTTCGCCTTTGCATACACCTGCGGTTTCTCCTGAGGCGTACCACCCATCTTACGCATCCAGCGAATGGCTGAGTTCCGGTTGGTGCGTTCGATGAAGGTCGCCCGGTCCACCACTCCGTAAAGTTCGATCGCAGCCTTGAAGACTTCCGGCCGCTTGGTGACCGCATAGGCGACCATCGTGCCGCCATGACTGCCGCCTCCAATGGCAATCCGGCCAGGATCCGCCAAACCCTGGGCAACCAGGTATTGCGCCCCGGCCACCACGTCGTCCACTTCCCCTCCGCCGCTGTCCTCAACGTTCAAGTTCCGGAACTTCTCGCCATAGCCGCTGCTGCCGCGATAATTCGGCTCCAGAATCAAATATCCTTGCTGTGCTAGATAAAGCGCCCACGGGTCGAAGTTCAAAACATCCTGCCCTTCAGGCCCGCCATGAATCCACAAGACCGCCGGGTAGCGCACGCCAGCCTGAAAACCCAGGGGCTTGTAAAGGATGCCGCTGATTTCGAGCACATCTTTGCTCGTAAAACGAACTATCTCGGGATCGCGCAAACCCGTAGCCGCGAAGTTACGGGGCTGTGTCCGGATCAGGAACCGCGTCTCACCGCGGGTCTCGGCCCCGCTTTCAACTGAAGCCACGACGAGGGCTTCTGGTTCGAAAGCTGAGCTGTGGCCGAAATAGATGAGTCGCCCAT
>JAKEER010000448.1 GCA_022616615.1 Acidobacteriota bacterium | reverse complement strand
GGTGTTTGCCCAGCCGCGGTCGCACCAACGGGCCCTCGAGCATGCGCTGGCCTGGCCCTCGGTGCTGGGAGAACGCACCATTGCGGGCTCGATCACGGTCCTGGGGCGCGACCAGCAAGATTGGAGCGCCGACTACAAGATTTACTCCCGCAGCCCGTGGTCGCCCCAGGCCTTATTTGAGCCGGTGGTGGACGACTATCTCAAGCGCTACCCGAAGGGCCCGGTGGTGGGCGTCATCGACGACACGGGGCTGCCCCGGACCGGCAAAAAGGTTCCTGGCGCCAGCTGGCAACGCGATCCCTTGTCGCCGCCCTTTCACCTCAATCTGCGTTGGGGGCAGCGGTTCATCCAGATGGGCTTGCTGTTTCCGCATTACCAGCAGGGCGACCAGGACGCCCGCAGCGTGCCCATCCGCTTTGAAGAGGCGCCGGTGGTCCGCAAGCCGGGCAAGCGCGCTTCCGAGCAGGATAAGAAACTCTATCGCGAGCAAAAGAAGCAGCACACCCTGTCGACGCGAGCCGTGGCGCTGCTGACCCAGCAGCGCCAGCAGTTGGATGACAAGGGGGCCGGCAAGCGCCCGTTGCTGGTGAGCCTGGATGGCGGCTATTGCAACCGGACCGTCTTCCGGGCCCCGCTGGATCGCACACACTGCTGGCCCGCTGCCGCAAGGACGCCCGGCTGTGCTTTCCCGCCCCGGCCGGCCAGCGCCGCCAGTACGGGAAAGAAACCCTTACGCCTGAGCAGGTCCGCGCGGATAAGCATTACCGTTGGAAGCGCGCCCGCATTCGCTATGCGGGAAAGAAGCGCTGGATTCGCTACAAGCGGGTGCCGGGCGTGTTGTGGCAGCGGGGGTCGGGCAAGCGCCCGCTGCGGCTGATCGTGGTGGCGCCCCAGCCTTACAAGCTGTCCCAACAGGCGCGCACCAACTATCGCGACCCCGCGTATCTGCTGACCACGGATCTGAAAGGTTCGATCCAGAGATCGTTGCAGTCTTACTTTGATCGCTGGCAGATCGAGATTAATCATCGCGAAGAAAAACAGTGGCTGGGCGTCGGCCAGGCCCAGGTGTGGTCGCCCAAGTCGGTCCCGCGCCACCCCGCTTTCGTCGTAGCTTGCTATAGTTTGCTGTTGCTGGCCGGTCTGCGCGCTTATGGCCCGGGCCGCACCGACGCTTATCTGCCGCTGCCGAAGTGGCGGCGTTCGAGCCGACGCCCCTCGCTGCGGGATTTGCTGGCTCTGCTGCGCAAGCAGATCAGCGAAACGTGTGGTTCCAATGGGCTGCCCGCTAACTTCTCGAAAAAACTCATCCGCCATGCGCATACTTGACGAAAACATGTCCAATCTCCAGGGTCAGCCTAGAAAGGCTGACGTACACGTACGTCAGCCTTTCCAGCCTGACACCTGCGAAGCTACGAAATGATTTTCTGGGCGACAGTGCCGGCGACATCCGTCAGTCGGAAGTATCGTCCTCCATAGAAGTAGGTGAGCTTTTGGTGATCGAGTCCCATTAAATGGAGAATCGTCGCATGCAGATCGTGGATGTGCATCCGGTCCTCGGTTGCATAGTAGCCAAACTCATCGGTCGCGCCGTAAACCATTCCACCTCTCACGCCCCCGCCCGCCATCCACATGGAGAAGCCGTAAGGATTGTGATCGCGGCCGTCTCCCCCTTGAGCAACCGGCGTGCGACCAAACTCGGCACCCCATAGAACCAAAGTGTCCTTCAGTAGGCCCCTGGCCTTAAGATCCATGAGCAGGCCAGCAATGGGCACGTCGACCTGCTGAGCATTCCGCGTGTGGCCTCGAACCAATTCACTATGCTGGTCCCACATCGAAGCGCCAGTACTATGAGTGCATTGAATGAAACGGACCCCGCGCTCGGCCAATCTTCGGGTCAACAGGCACTGCCAGCCGAAGTCGCGAGTCTCCGGACGATCGATGCCATAAAGTTTCTTGGTCGCCTCGGACTCTTTGTCAATGCTCAACACTTCCGGAGCCTCGCTCTGCATACGGAATGCAAGCTCGAAGGCCTGGATGCGGGCGTCGAGGTCGGCATTGTAGGCGCGGCCGAGAGCATGTTGGCGATTGATCTTCTGCAACATCTCCAGTTCATAACGTTGCTGGTCTGAGGTGAGCCCCTGGTTTTTGAGATATTCAATGGGCTCAGCCTGCAGATCCTCGACCTTAATACCGGCATTCCCGATTGGAGTGCCCTGATAGGCGGCTGGCAGGAAACCAGAACTGTAGTTTTTGGCACCACCGGGCCAGCCCAGGCCGGATGGTCACAAAGCCGGGCAGACTTTGATTTTCTGTGCCCAGACCATAGGTAATCCAGGAACCCATACTGGGACGAGGAAACGTGTTGGAGCCGGTGTGCAACTGAAGGACGGCGCCGCCGTGGGCGACACTATCTCCCACCAGGGATCGGATTACGCACATGTCATCAACGCAGGACCCTACCTCGGGGAACAAATCGCTGACTTCAATACCGCTCTGGCCGTAGTGCCTGAACGCCCAGGGCGATCTCATGAGGTTTCCTACGTCGCCTTCGGCAAAGGTAAGGGGGCGCTTGAAGGGGAGAGGTTTGCCATCGTCGCGCGTCAAACGGGGTTTTGGGTCAAACGTATCGATGCTGGATGGCCCTCCCTGCATGAACAGGAAAATGACCCGCTTGGCCTTGGCAGCGAAGTGCGGTGGTTTGGGAGATAGAGGATCCATCGATTTGGGTTCAGCACACACGCTGTATTCTTCCGCCAGCAAAGCCGTCAGGCCCAGAAGCCCAAATCCGCAGGCTGACTGACGGAGGAGATCGCGGCGTGAAACCGTATGTGTGAGATTCTGTTTCATGAAGCCTCTCAATCGATGTAAACAAATTCGTTGGAACTCATCAATATGCGGCAATAGCTTTGCCACGCGTTCAGCCTGGCCTCCTCACTCGCACGCCTCTTTTCCATGCCGTCAATGTAACTCAGAGCCGCATCGATCTCTTGAACCGCGGACTTTCGGGTCAGCATGATCCAAATGGCACGTTCGATTCGTCTCCTATCATTCGCGCTTTTGTCAGCCAACAACAGTTTCGCAAAGTCTGTGGCTCGCTCCGCCACGAATTTACTGTTCAGCATGAATAGAGCTTGGGGGGCGACATTCGTGCGCGTGCGGCCTTCCCCGGTGCTGACCGCATCCCCGAAGTCGAACAGAGTCAGAACACTCGGCAGATTGGAGCGCCGAAGCGGCAAGTAGACGGTCCGCCGTCGGCTTTTCGCAGGATCGAAGCTGACGCGCGCGATGGGGTCGTTCTCCTTGTCATGCACGATGCCAGTACCCTCCAGCAGGGTGCCACCCATGGCCAAGTCGAGCGAGCCTGCAACGCTGAGGAGAGTGTCCCGAATCTCCTCCACATCCAGCCGACGTTCACCGAAGTGGGACCAAAAGCGATTGCCGGGATCAGTCTGGACCTGCTGTGGCGTCGCAGCCGAACTCATCTGATAAGTGCTGGACGTCATGATGAGCCGATGCACAGCTTTGATCGACCACCCACTGGCCACAAACTGCTGGGCTAAGTAGTCCAACAACTCCGGATGCGTCGGCGATTCGCCTAGCTTTCCGAAGTTACTCGGCGTGCGAACCAATCCTTCACCGAAATGCCACTGCCAGATGCGGTTGACCATCACACGCGCTGTCAGAGGATGATTCGGACTGGCCAACCAGCGAGCCAGCTCCAAACGGCCGCTGCCTTGCGTGATAGTCGGTTGAGGATCTCTTGACAAGACGCGCGGAAATCGCTTGGTAACCTCCTGCCCCGGGTTCTGGGGATTGCCTCGGACAAAGATTCGTTGTTGAGTGATCTCCCCTTCAGCAACTGCGCAAGCCATCGGAGGTTCCGGCGGAGCAGCCTTCTTAAGTTCCTCCATTTCCTTGCGCAATGTGCCTAGCTGCTCGTTGGATTGCTGAGAGAAAAGAGGCTCTTGCTCTTGCTCTTTCTCCGGAAGCGCCAAGGGACCTTTGCCGAGCACCACCTCGGAGAAGAATCGGTTCTTGCCTGCTTTGAACTTTGGTTTTTCGGGAGGAGCCGTTCCATCTTTCAGGGCGGCAGCGACCTTGCTCTTCCAATCAGCTCGTGTCTCGTTCCACTCTTTGGCCGTCTGCTCGAATTCCCGCAGGTAATCCTGAGCGATTCTCGCCTGGTCCGCTGCGACTGCTTGGTACCAGCGCTCCAGATGTGGGCGCACTTCCTGGCTGGGTTTCAAGTATTCGACCCACTTTTCCAAAACTCTTAGCTCTAACCGATCAGTCGATGCGATTGCGTGGGCAGATACATTAGACTCATACACCCTCCGGGCGCTTACCAGGTAGTCTGGCAGACGGGGCCTCAGACGCGCGGCATATCGATCGGCTTCTTCCTCGACGATTTCACCAATTGCTTCGTTCTTGGCGGTGATCTTCTTCTGATATTCCTCGTACCGATCTGCGATGTCCTTCGGGACCAAGGGAGCAAGGTATATCTTGGAAGTAGTGCCTTCGAGCTTGCTGAGCTGTTTCGTGCTGGCAAAGATGGAGGCCAAGGAGTAGTAATCTTCAGTCGGGATCGGGTCAAACTTGTGGTCGTGGCAGCGGGCGCAAGCAACAGTGAGTCCCATCAGCGCTCGACTGGTGACATCGATCTGCTCGTCGATGATGTCATACAGAACCTTCGGCTTGTCCGCTTCCGAAAGCAACTTTGGCCCGAGAGCGAGAAAGCCGGTTGCCACAATGCCACGTACGTTGACTTCGCCTGGTTTTTCGGCAGGCAACAGATCTCCGGCGATTTGCTCCACGAGGAATCGGTCGTAAGGCAGATCCGTGTTGAAGGCCTGGATAACGTAGTCGCGATATCGCCAGGCATACGGGTTGCGATAATCTTCATCCCCTCCTGTCGAGTCACCGTAACGGGCCACGTCCAGCCAATGACGGCCCCATCGCTCTCCGTAGCGGGGAGAGGCCAGCAGCCGCTCCACTACCTTCTCGAAGGCCTTGGGCGAATCATCCGCAAGGAATTCCTGGATCTCCCCTTCGCTCGGAGGTAGTCCGGTCAAATCAAATGTCGCACGCCGCAACAATGTTAGCTTGCTGCCAGGACTCGCGGCTGTTAGGCCTTCTTTCTGAAGCTTCGCCAGGATGAAATTGTCAATTGGAGATTTCACCCAGGCTTTCGCGCTTACGGCAGGCGGAGACTGAGCTTTGACTGGCTGGAATGACCAGAAGTCAGAATTTGATTGACTCCACTTCTCATTCTTATCTTTTCCAGCACTACCCGGTGTCTGTGCGTTCGGCCAGGGTGCGCCCAGCTGCACCCACTCCGTCAGATCGGAGATTTGCTGCGCGGTGAGCTTTCCGGTGGGTGGCATCTTGATGTCTCTCAAATAGCGCACCGCCTGAATCAGTCGGCTATTCTCCGGATCACCCTTTGCCACAACCGGCCCCTTTTCGCTTCCTTTCAGAAAACTCGCCTCCGTTGCGAGATTCAGCCCTGCCATTTGCACTTGGGTGCCGTGGCAGGATAGACAGTGTGCTGACAGCAAAGGCCGAATCTTAGTCTCAAAGAAATCGGTGGCGTCCGCAGATTGCGCCCGAGGACTGAGCGAGGGCAGGCTGAGAAAAAGAAAACAGCAAAAGAGCTTGATAGGTTTACCAACTGAGGCTGTCATTCCAAGCCCCTTTCTCGAGGTAGGATGAAAGATAGGAGACTGAACCCCTGTTCACCTTTGACTCGCTCGAAACGTCGCATCAGAATTATCTGATCGTTCGTGCCCGGCGCCGTCATGTCTTGGGCATCCGGCAACTCCCACTGAACAACGATGGAAAAACTCCTACGACAGACCTTCCTGAATTGTTTGGAACAGGAGATCGACATCGCTCTTTCGCGTGTGGATATGGGTTGAAACTCGGACTCGATCTCCTGGGGTAGCCTGGCCCGGTAGCAACCAGATGCGTCTGCGCTTACACAAATCCCAGAACCGTGGTGCGCTTCCGCTTTTGATCCTGAAGGTCACCATTCCAGCAAACATAGGGTCATCGTCTGGGGTCAACATTTCCAGAGCCGCTATGTTTCGACCTCGTGCGAACACATCTCGAGCCAGCGCGTGTATTCGGCTATACACCCTTTCAGGACCCAACTCTCGTAAAAAACGCAGCGCTGCTATCATTCCTTGAATAATAGCCAGGTTGTTGGTCCC
>JAKEER010000447.1 GCA_022616615.1 Acidobacteriota bacterium | reverse complement strand
GCTCCTGCGCGGCCGGAGGCCGCGCCAGTGGCCTGCGGCCACGGATGCGGGCGGGACGCCCGCGCTCCCCGGGGGACTTCGCCTCTCCAAAAGTGTCCAATCAGCCGAAACGCGCGCGCCCGCTCGCGTTTCAGCTCCGCAACCCGAGCAACGTGCGCCGGAGCGTCCACTGCACCCGAAGTGTGCCCCACTCGTCCAGCCTGTAGGTCACTTTCAATTGCATGCATGTCTGAGAAATGGCAGGATGAGTTCGGCAAGCGATAAGCTGGAAGCCAGAAACGCAAAAGGGAGGGCGGTGGAGAAGAGCGGCGCAGCCGGGAGCCGGTTGTATCTGATGCGCCCCACGCCCGAGGGACCGTTCCGAAACGGAGCTAATCTAGCATGCGCCTGGGCGCAATTCAAGATCGCCCCAGATCAGCGCTTCTGCTAACATCCCTCTGGGTGCGGGTTTGCAGACGACGCGATGCACACCCGAACTAACCTGCCTTGAATTAGCCATCGGATTTCGATGAATTGCCCCACATGCGGCCTGCTCAACTTGCCTGCGGCCAAGTTCTGCATCCACTGCAAAGGCCCAATGGACCCGACGTCCCATCCGGTGTCTACCGGAGGAAATGTCATCGAATTGAACCATGTAAAGTCACCCGCTGCCTCTTCGGGAGGCGCTCAAGCCCAGATGGCGCCGGTTGCCAAGCCCGACTGGCGTGAGCAGCTCAGCTTGAAGCTGGAGCGCTTGAAGGAAAAGAACGGCGATGCGTCTGCTCAACGGTCTGAAACGCCGGACGAAGATTTCCGTCAGCGCGAATTTGTCAGGCCCGGTTCGCCCGGGCTGGAGATTGAGGTCGAGGCGCCTGCCCGCCGCGAGTATCATCCTCTCGCCGAGAAAGCTCTCGAGAGAATTGATCGTGCGAAGGCGAGTTCAACCGAAAATATCCTGGAGACTCCGTCCGAACCGGACACGGTTGTTTCAGCCCCGCCTGAGCCTGAGGTCTCCAGCCGGCGGAGGCGTTCACCGCGCCGGGTTGAAAAGACCGAGCGGATAGAAATCAATCTCAACCAAACCACCCTCCAGTTCGAGTCTCAGGAGACCCGCGATTCTGCATCGCGGGAAGACCAAGTTCAGAGCGGCCTGTCGGCTGCGACGCTTGCTCCCAGGTTCAGAGCCGGATTGATTGATGCGCTCTTTGTGTTCGGCTGCTACCTGATCTTTCTGCTGATTGTGTTTTTTGTTCCGGAATTCGCGCTCCTTACCAAGTCATCGGCGCTGGGAATGAGCTGTGTCTGGCTGCTCATTTTTCTCTCCTATATTGGCATCTTTACTGGGCTCGGCGCCAGAACACTGGGAATGGATCACGAGCAGTTGGAAGTGGTCAGTTTTCAAGGCAGTCCCATCACCTCCCGAGAGGCTGGCCTTCGTTCCTTCGGCTACCTGGTGTCCTTAGGGTGCTTTGGTCTCGGTTTTCTCTGGGCACTCTTCGACCCGCAGCAACTCACCTGGCACGACAAGATTTCCAAGACCCTGGTTGTACAGAAATCAGCCGCTTTTCCTCCTCCCAATTCGACTGACTAGCCGCTGTATACCGAACCTTCGAACTCATGGGGCGGGCCCGAATCCGGGGCAGCTGGAACTATGTGGCGCAGGCATCGTTGAGCGGCACACCCATCGCGTCTCTTGCGATGTCTGCGGTCCGTTCCACCACATCTGGTCTGCTGCACCTTTGTGCGTCAATTGGGCTGTGAACTTTTCCCAGTGTTCCCCGTGGTATCGCCTACACTTCTGGCTCTGCCGCGACGGGTCAAAAAGGAGAACTCCAGTGCCAAATCTGTCGAATTGGTTTGCCCTCCAGGTGGCTGCATTTGTGAAGCGCACAGGACAGACATTACTGCAACGAGTCAACAAAACAAGACTTAATTGCTTTCATAATCAATGGTCACTCGCTTGCCAATCATTTAGTGATTCCTGAGCTGTCAGGAAACCCTCGCTGACGATTTCGAATGCAAGCAGGACTGACAGCAACTTTCTGGAGAGACAATGAAAATACCCAACTTGCGCTTGTTACTATTGCCCCTCTTCTTTTTGATGGTCGGGATATCTGACCTGAGGGCTGACTTGATCCCGGCAGATGTGACCGGAATTCGAACCTACACTGATGGGAGTTCTGGATTGGACGGCACAGGGAACTGGGCTTTTAGTCAGAGTCCCAACATGTCCATTTCATGGAACATCATCGAGAACTCCGGTGTTTTCAGCTATTCCTACACGTTTTCTCACGCCACCGGCGCCACCAGTCACTTCATATTGCAGGTAACCGAAGGAAAAACTCTTAGTGACTTCTGGGGCTTCTCGGGGGGCACCGCTTCCATCGGCACGTTCAGCAGTGCAAGTCCGAGCAACCCGAACATGCCGAATCCGTTTTTTGGGATCAAGTTCGACGGCACCACCGGCACAACGACAACGATCTCGTTCCAAACGTATATTGCTCCAGTGTGGGGATCCTTTTACGCAAAAAACGGGAATGCTGGTGGGCACGGAGTCAATTCTGGCTGGAACGTGGGCCTCGAAACCAGCAGTCGCCCGGACGGAAGCGTTGTGGACTTCACCAACTGGATCGCGACGCCCGATGGAGAAGGCCGACAAGTCCCTGAGCCTGGAACGTTGGTATTACTGGGAAGCGGACTCGTTGGTATGGCTGGATTAGCTCGAAGAACTTCGCGAAAGTAAGCAACCCTGAAACCAGAACCACTAAGGGCGAAAGGCAGGGCGAGCCCTTTGCCTTTCGCTTTGAGGATAAGATCAGCGAACCCGTCAGCGAGAGGACCAAGCCTTCCGTTCCATTGGTCTCGCTGGTCACGGGATGACTACGGAACGCAGCAGCCGGAGTACCAACGAAA
This sequence comes from Acidobacteriota bacterium, assembly GCA_022616615.1. Taxonomy (GTDB): domain Bacteria; phylum Acidobacteriota; class Terriglobia; order Versatilivoradales; family Versatilivoraceae; genus VFZK01. The sequence continues at coordinate 5,484 of JAKEER010000447.1, read as the reverse complement.
GCAACTTCAATTCCTATTAAGTGAAGTTGTTTTCCCTTTCCTTGTTTTCTCGATTTGGTAAGAACCCCTACGTCGCGATTTAAGTCTATTCAAGCAAGTTACCTATATACACTCGTTGCACCTTGTGAGAGTGGTGCGTCAAATGGCTGCTCACTTGCACAAACCCGAGTTAAGTCTCATCATCTAAACCTAACGAGTTCCCTAAAGTAAGGAGGTGGAGCAGATCTTTTTCAGGAGAACACGTTCCTGACGTCCATGTCTGCACCTAAGGAGGTGCGCTTATGAAGCGAAAATGTTTTACCTGTTTGTTGTTCGTGGCTGTGTTGGCCTTTCCTTCCGTCTCCCATGCTGAGTTGTTATTTGACACCACTATCACCGTGTTTGGTACCGGGCTGGGTGCTGTCAATACGCTCGTCACGGTTCATGACCCGGGGGGACCAGGAAACCAGAACGGAACTGAGTCTGGGTGCATTAACCAGAACGGCAGTTTCTCTCCCTGTCTTGGGGGCGTTGAGGGGGGTGACAACACGGCAATCAACAACGTTCTGACCTTCGATACCGTCAACAATTTTGCGGCTGTCGTAAACATTGCCGAGACTGGTCAGGATCTCACGGCGACGGTTACTGATCTCTATTTAACCTTCTGTAGTGGAGCCAATTGCCACACAGCTTTCTACAACGGTGCGGACCTAAGCATAACTCAGGGAACCGGAACCGGGCTCGGTGGGTCGGGGTTTACCTTCAGATTGTCAGACGCCGAGTTCGCACTGGTTCAGGCGCTGGGGGCTAGTGTTACGGTGTCGGGCGGGGTCCAGTTTTTGAACGGCAGCACCAACGACGGGAACGACACCGTGCATGTCATTCAATTTGCAGATACAACGCAAGTAGTACCCGAACCGGCCTCGCTCAGCCTGCTTGGATGCGGTCTAATTGTGTTGGGTGCACTTAGCCGGAGGACGTTGCTGAGGAAGTAGTCTGATGAATCTCGAATTCGATGAGACTCTAAGGAAAGGGGCCATAGGCAAAGTTTCTGGCCCCGTTTTTGTGTGCCAGGATTTCCAACGGCGCAAGCTTGCTTGTCCAGAAGTTTCACAAATCCGATAATGCCTTTTTAGCTTCGTCGGCGCCCCGAAAATCAGGATTCAGAGCCAATGCCTTCGATAACAACTGCTTGGCCTTGTCCTTCTCTCCATTCTTCAAGTGCGCCATTCCGAGATGATAGTGATAAGTAGGATTGTTCGGGGCTTTCTCGACACATTCCTTCAAATGTTGAATGGCCAATAGATAGACATTCTTCTTGTAGTAGATCCACCCTATCGTGTCCGTTACGTTGACAACATCAGGCAGTTTTTGTTTGGCGATTTGCGCCAGAGAAAGCGCGTGGTCGATGTTTCCTCCGGTTTCCGACAGCAGCCACGCTAGATTGTTGGCCACTACTGGCGAGTTGGGATCAACCTTAAGGGCTTCCTGGTAGTGAAACTTCGCCTTCTCGGAATTCTTCTGGATTTCATAAATTGTTCCCAGGATCGTATGAGCTGAAACCGACTTTGCGTCAACTCTGAGAAGGTTCTCGAATTCCTGAATTGCCTTGGCCTCAGACCTTTGGATCAGGAACATCTGCCCCAGCAATCCGTATGCAGTGAGGTTGTTCGGATCGATCTTAATAGCCTTTCGGTATGAAGCTTCAGCGTTCGAATAGTCCTTTTGTGTAACAAAGACCTGACCAAGCAGAAGCTGAAATTGAGCTTGATCGGGCCTAAGCAGGATTTGTTGATTCACTCTTTCAAGCGCCTTGGCTGGGTTCTTCGCCTGCAGGTACAAGGTTGTAAGTACCGCAAGTGAATCGGGATAGCCTGGGTTCAGGCGCAGCGCGGCCTCAAACTCCTGCTCAGCGGCTTTGGTGTTTTTCTCCAGCAGATATGCAAGGCCAAGCCGATGGTGACCTAATTCGCTTGAAGGCATTTGATGAACAAATTCCTCCAGATACTTCCTGGCCTTTCTGGTCTCACGCTTGTTTGCATAGGCACTTCCGAGGATAAGCTTTGCTGCAGGCAGATTTGGAACGAGGCTCAGGGCCTTCTCAGCAGTGGTAATAGCCGGATCGTTTACCCCGGTGTTCAAGTAAATTTCAGCCAGCGAAAGGAGGGCTGGCACAAACTGGTCGTTGATACGGATTGCTTCGACTAACGAACTCTTAGCCTGCTCCGCATTCCCTGCCTGCGCCTGAGCCAGCCCCAGGAAATAGTGACCCTGAAACCAACGTGGCTCCTCTTTGAGCACTTGCTGCATCTCGCTGATTGCGTCTGTGGTTTTGCCTCGTGCAAGAAGGAGTCGCCCTCGAAACAACCGCGCCTCAAGATCCTTAGGGTTGGTCTTAAAGATGTCATTCACCCAAACCTCTGCATCGGCATAGGACTTTGTGTCTAGGAAATGACCAGCCAGTCTTTTCTTGGGAGTTTGATTCGTAGGTTCTTCCTTTGCCAGTTGCTGGTAAATATCGATCGCCAATTGCGACTTTTGATAACTTAGATAGAAGTCGGCCAATAGTAGTCGGGATCCGGCATTCTTCTTAAGCTCCACAATCTTCTTGTAGATCTGTTCAGCCTCATCCAGTCTACTGTTTGCTTGATAGAAATAGGCCAGAGCCTGACGGGCTTCAACCGATTCGGGATTTGCATCAATCGCCGCCTTCAGCGCAGCTTCCGCATCAGCTGCCCGTTGAGTAGAACTATAGAATTGTGCCAGGGCAATTCGAGGCTGTACATTCTTTGAATCCTGGCTGATCGCCTTTTTGAAGGTCTCTTCTGCGAGTTGAGGTTGCTTGTTATAGTATTGCGCAGCCGCCAGATTCAGGTAGTGCGGAACCTGTTTGGGATCGAGCTCCACGGCTTCTTTAAGTTCTTCGATCGCCCGATCCAAGTCTTTTAGCCCCGCGTAACTGTTGCCAAGCAAAACTTGCGCGTCGACATTCTTCGGATTTGTCTTCAAAACGAGTTCGGCTTTTGCCTTGGCTTCGTCAAATTTCCGCGACATCAGCAAGAGACCACCCTGCTTCAGCTGCGCATCAATATGGGCAGGATTCAGATCCGTGGTCTTAACAAACTCCTGGTAGGCTTGAGGAAACTGCCTCAGTTTCGAGTAACAGAGACCAAGTTGGTAGTGCGCTTCAGCGTAACTCGGGTCGGCTGCCAAAGCGCTCTTAAACTGGATAACCGCTTTCCGGTATTCATTGTCGTTAAGGTATTTGAGACCACTCTCAAAGTATTCCTTCTTCGCCTTGGCAGGATCCTGTGAACAAGCCGGGCTCCCTAAAGCAAGGACCATGATAACCAAAAGCTGAGCGATTGACGTGCGAGAGCTGTTCGATTTCATCATTCCTCCACGTTAACTCCGGACTGCCGAAGCTTGGAACATTCGGAGGACATCCGTTTTTGGGGGCTTCAGCCTTTTGAAAACACTTTGTCAACGCAAGGCAGCAGAGTGCGCGCAACATCCTGTTCTATCAAGAAGAAGTGCTGCCAATCTCCTTTGTTCATAGGGGCACCGAACAGCGGCCCTCCAGCGACGGACGGTCGGTACCGTGCTGACCGGGAAGCTGGTAAGTCAGGTACCACTTCCGTCGCTGCATCCCTACTGACAGCGATGATGTGTTCAGCCTCCTTTAATGGTTTCTCTGAAGTAGTCCAGAGTTCTTTCCAGTCCTGCGTCAATCTCGATGGTCGGGGCCCAGCCGAGCTTGGCTTTCGCGAGGCTGATGTCGGGCCTGCGCCGGACAGGATCGTCTAACGGCAACTCCTTAAAAATTATTCTCGAGGGTGAGCCCGTCAGCCGGATCACTCTCTCTGCCAGACCCAGAATGGTGAATTCACCCGGGTTTCCGATATTCACTGGCCCGATGAAGTTGTCGGCATTCATCATAGCAACCAATCCGCCAACGAGATCGGAGACATAACAGAAAGACCGGGTTTGTTCGCCTTTTCCATAAATCGTAATATCTTCCCCGCGCAGTGCCTGAACGATAAAGTTGCTGACCACCCTGCCGTCATTCAGGGCCATGCGGGGACCGTAAGTGTTGAAGATTCTGACGATGCGAATATCCACGGCAAATTGCCGATGATAGTCCATCATCAGCGCCTCCGCCACGCGCTTGCCTTCGTCGTAGCAGCTTCGCACGCCGATGGGATTGACGTTCCCCCAATAGTCCTCCCGCTGCGGATGGACGTGCGGGTCGCCGTATATTTCCGAGGTCGATGCCTGCAGTATCCGCGCCTTGGTTCGCTTCGCAAGCTCCAGCATGTTGGTTACACCAAGCACGTTCGCCTGGATCGTGCGAACCGGGTTGAATTGATAGAAGACAGGAGAGGCCGGACACGCAAGATTATAGATTTGATCCGCCTCAACATCAATCGGGTTGATTATGTCGTGACGGATGATTTCAAACCCGGGACGGTGAAGCAACGGGTAAACGTTCTTTTTTGATCCTGTAAAGTAGTTATCCATGCAGATCACTTCATGGTTTGCCTTTACGAGAAGCTCACAAAGGTGAGATCCGATGAATCCAGCCCCTCCGGTCACCAGCACACGCATAGTCGATCGCCCCCTTTAGCCAACCACGAGCCAATCGGCCTGAGTTGATGAGACCGTTCAGCCCCAAACAGGATGACGAAGTGTAGCACAGACAACACAAGGCTCAGAGTTATCCTGAAGACCCAAAAGGGCAATTTTTGAGGGCTGACTTCCGTAGCCGCGTTGGCAGTCATCTGAAGAACCGAAAGTACCGGAACCCTCGAGGAAGTAGCGAGTTGAAAGGAGGAAAAAAATAATTTGGTCGGGCTGTGATTTTTTGCGGAACAAATGGAACGCAAAATTGTACGGTCTGGTGGATGACCAGACCGAGGACAGAAGCGAATCCGAGAATGGCGGTCGGCCCGGAGGGGTTCCGGCTATGGCAGAAGAGTCGCGAACGCACGGTGGAAGAGATTCTGGCCGGAGCACCCTTTCGGATTCTGGAAAGTGAGGGGCAAGTACGGCGGCCTGCTCGACTTCACGCTGCAACAGGGGTTGTGAGCGGTCACCGAGATGAGGCCGTCGGGATGTAGAACGTTACTTCAGACAGGCAAGGGCCTGCCATGAGAAATGAGATGACAAAGCACACCTGAGACAGGACCCGAAATGGGTGCCCTTAGTCTGGCTAAGCCGATTCGCATTGGCAGCCTCCCTAGTTCACTTGACCCTGCAAAGAGAGAGCGAGCACCTAATCGTTCACCAAGCTCGTTTCGCGGGAGTCCTGCCCTGGGAAATCAAAAACTCACAATAGCGGTCGGCGTATTCTTTCATGCCGGCGCGGATATCGCTGTACTGAATCCGGTAGCCGAGCTGTTCCTCAACAGGCCGGACATCATGCACGCCACGCATCTTCAAATCGTAGCGCTCGATCATGGGAGTGAGCGTCTCGCCAATTTCGATGTCGGCGCCCGGCACCAT
>JAKEER010000446.1 GCA_022616615.1 Acidobacteriota bacterium | reverse complement strand
GTTAGGCAGCCTGATCGAAAAATATTCTGGTCTGTGGAGGCACTCGATGAAGTTTAGATCAAAAGCGACGGCAGGGATCCTGGCTCTGCTCACTATTCTCAGTTGCGTCGGATGTTCAAAGCTCAAAGCGCGGGATGAGATGAACAAGGGGGTGCGCTCGTTCAAGGATTCGAAATATGAGACGGCGGTCGAGCATTTCAGAGCAGCTGTTGATCTGGACCCTGAGTTGACAAATGCTCATTTGTACCTTGCTGCCGCCTACGCTTCGCAGTACCAGCCGGGTGGTGATTCTCCTGAGAACCGAAGGATCGGAGAAGAAGCGATCAAGGCTTACGAAAGCGTGCTCCTCAAGGATCCAACGAATGTCGGATCGGTCAGCGGAATCGCCGGGATTTATTTCAACATGAAGAACTTCACGAAGGCGAAGGAGTATTACCAGAAGAGAACGCATCTCGAGCCTAACAGCCCCGAACCGTTCTATAGCATCGGCAACGTCAACTGGATTCTCTGCTATAACAAGCAAGACCCTCTGCCTACCGCGCAAAAGAAGGAACTGATCGAAGAAGGCCTCACCAATCTGCAAAAGGCCGTCCAGAATGATCCCAATTATTACAATGCCTATTTCTACGTCAACCTGTTGTTACGCCAGAAGGCCCAGGTGATTATCGACGAAATCACCGATGCCAATCCCAAGTTGAAAGATCAGTTTGCCATGGCAGCGCTCGATCCGAAGTCTCTTGACCCGCTCGTTAAAAAGCACGCTGGAGACCGATATGCGGAGTACCAGAGCTACTTGAAAAAGGCCGATGAGAATTTCGAAAAGGCTATGGAGATCCGCAAGCAAGTCGAGGCTAAGGCGGAAACCAAGGGCATTGTGGATCCGACCAAGTAAATCGCCACCCGAGTTTCTCTCAGTTTTTCGTGAGCCTCTTGAGAGGATGTCTCAAGAGGCTTTTTTGTTGCCAATGCCGGGGGGCGCCGGAGACCTGCACAACACGGGTCTTCAGCGTTCGTTATGAGTCAGATCAGTGGTTAGCGGACACAGCTTGCGCAGGTTCGCTCCCCTCGCCCCGCTTGGGGACAGGTGAGCTGTGAGGAAATTGATAAGGACGCCGCTCTCTACCGGTCGCGGTACTGTAAGCCGCTGCCCATCAGTACCGCGCGCGGTAGCAAGCGGCCACTTTCACTGTCCAATCCAATTTCTTCACAGCCTCAGGGGACCGGGGTGAGGGGAGGGTGAGGGGCGCTGATTCATTCTTCGCGGTGTTTCCTTGCATACGCACTTGTTAATAATCCCGGCACGGGGGCCACAGGCTGCGGTTGGAATTTCAATCCGACTGGAAAGCTGTTTGCCGATATTCTAATATCTCCGACATGATCCGCTTTGAAGACATTCTCGCTACGGTGGAGAGATTCCATCCTAACGAGGATTTGGAAATCCTCCGCAGAGCCTACATCTTTTCAGCCAAGGAGCATCACGGACAGATTCGGAAGTCGGGAGAGCCCTACTTCAACCATCCCCTGGCAGTTGCCCAAATCCTGGCGGAGATGAAGCTCGACGCAGTATGCGTCACGGTGGGCCTGCTGCACGACGTGGTTGAAGACACCTCAGTTCCGCTGGAAGTGATCGAAGAACAGTTCGGCAAGGACGTAGCGAACATCGTCAACGGTCTTACGAAGATCAACCAGTTTCAGTTCTATTCCAAGGAAGAGCAGCAGGCTGAAAACTTCCGCAAGATGTTTTTGGCCATGGTGGATGATGTTCGCATAGTTCTCGTGAAACTGGCCGACCGGTTGCACAACATGCGCACGCTGCAGTTCCTGCCACCCGAAAAGCGCCACCGGATTTCACTGGAAACCATGGAAATTTACGCGCCGATTGCGCACCGGCTGGGCATGGGAAAGATGCGTGGCGAATTGGAGGATTTGGCCTTCAGCTATCTGGAACCGGAAGCGTATCAGGAAATCAAGAAATCCATTGAAAGCCGCCAGAAGGTGCGCCAGGAATTTTTGGACGAAGTGAAGGATCTCATTGCGCAGAGACTGCAGGAGCACGAGGTTCCTGGAACGGTCGAATCCCGCATCAAACGAATTTACAGCATCCACCAGAAGATCAAGCGCCAGAAGATTCCGATCGAGCAGGTGTACGATCTGCTGGCGGTGCGCATTATCACCAGCACGGTGAAGGATTGTTATGCCGCCCTGGGACTGATTCACAACTTGTGGAGGCCCGTCCCCGGCAGGATCAAGGATTTCATTGCCATCCCGCGCCCCAACATGTACCAATCGCTGCATACATCAGTCATCGACACGCACGGCCAGCCATTCGAGATTCAGATACGCACCAGCGAAATGCACCGCGTGGCCGAGGAAGGCATTGCGGCGCACTGGAAGTACAAGACGGGCAGCAGCTCAGACAACAAAGACGACCAGCGCTTCCTATGGCTGCGGCATCTGGTGGAATGGCAGCAGGAAATGCAGGACCCTAGCGATTTTCTGAGCACTCTGAAAATCGATCTCTATCCCGAAGAAGTTTACGCGTTCACTCCCAAGGGCAAGGTCATCATCCTGCCCCGCGATGCCTCGCCGGTCGATTTTGCTTATGCCATTCACACCGAAGTCGGCAACAAGTGCGTCGGCGCCAAGGTCAATGGCCGAATTGTGCCACTAAAGTCGCGGTTGAAGAACGGAGACATTGTCGAAATTCAAACGCAGGCCGGGCATACTCCCAGCCGCGACTGGCTCTCCTTTGTTAAGACGTCGCGCGCCCGGAACAAGATCCGGCACTACATCAATGTCAGTCAAAGAGAACGCTCGATCGAGATCGGAAAGAAGATTCTGGAAAAGGAAGCGCGGAAGTTCAAACTGAATCTGAAGAAGCTGGTCGACGAAGGGCAGCTGTTGAAGGCAGCGCCGGATTACGGGTGCACGAAGCTCGAAGACGTCTATTCTGCGCTGGGCTTTGGAAAGATCTCAGCCAGGGTCCTGCTGGGCAAGCTGGTCGCGCCCAGCGAACTCGAAGAGGCTCCTGACGAAAAGGTCTCCAAGTTCACTACGGCCGTCAAGAAAGTGCTGGGCTTTGCCTCTGGCGCCACGATTCAGGTGAAGGGAGCTGATGATCTGCTGGTGTACCGCGCCAAGTGCTGCAATCCCATTCGCGGTGAAGACATCGTGGGCTATATCACGCGGGGCAAAGGCGTCGCCGTTCATGCCCGGCGCTGCGCCAATGTGGCCAACCTGCTCTATGAGGCAGAGCGCAAGATTGATGTCCAATGGACTGGTGCTGCCGACGGTTCTTACGCGGTGAAGCTTTCGATTTCCGTCGACGACCGGCAGGGCATGCTGGCGGAGATCACATCAACGATTTCAGACATCAAGACCAACATCAAGAATATCGAAGCTCAATCTTTTGAAGACCGGCGGGGCTTGATTCACCTCACGATCGAAATCGCTGACTTGAGGCACCTGGAGAGAGCCGTGGCGGCGATCAAGAAGATCAAGGGTGTGGATGAGGTAACGTGGCAGTAAAGCTTGTTCGCGTCAAGGCTCCGTCAAAATCGTTTTGTCTGGAAGACGATCGTCATCGAAAAGAATGAAAATTCTTGGTAGCGCAGACCTCTGTCTTGTGGCGGTCTTCGCTGCAGCGGTGGGATAAGCAGGGGAGGAAGGTACTCAGGGATGGCGGGCATCCCTGGTGACGATTAGTGCGACTTAATCACTCGGCCGGTCCGGATGCAGGCGGTGCAGACGCGGGCTCTCTTGTGGGCGCCATTGATGATGGCCCGAACCCTCTGAAGATTTGGGTTCCATCGCCGCTTGGTGATGTTATGGGCGTGGCTGACGTTGTTGCCAAACAGGGGACCTTTTCCGCAAATGTCACAGCGTGCTGCCATGATGACCTCCTTCAAGGACTTCTAAAAAACGCCGAACTATAGCAAATTCGCGGCCTTGGCGTCAAACTCTTAAGGTGCGAAGGGTGCAATTCAAAGTGCGACAGGTTTTGGGAGTGAGGAAAGCCGGGGAGGAAGAGAAAGAGCGGGACAAATGGGCGAGAAAGGTATAAATAGTCTGGGAG
>JAKEER010000445.1 GCA_022616615.1 Acidobacteriota bacterium | reverse complement strand
GTTAGCGACGCCCCAGGGTGGCGTCCATCCAATCCGGTTGCGCCCCGGCAGGGGCGCCGGAATGCCCGCTGGAGGCTGATCCCACGCCCCTGCCGGGGCGGGAAAGGTTCACGATGGCCCTGATCCCTGGGGCGTCGCGAGGGACCGCTGTCCCTCGCTCTGCCCCAGGCTACCGTCCATTGCCCCGTCCGGGGCAAGAATGTCCAATCTCCAGACCACTGGCGTAAGCCGGTGGGGCGTCCAACAAGTTCCCCTTGCGCCAAGCTGCCCGCGCCGCTCGCGGCGCGAGCAGCTTGGCGCAAGAGGAGGTGGCGGGAGTGAGCAGCTGCCGCTGGCTCACGCCAGTGGTTGGCGGGTGCCCCCATAACTAATGCGTTACTGACAGAGGACAACCGAGCGCATTAACTCATCATTCATTCTGTGGTCCCTTCAAACAAGAGGGAGCTGGCCCTGCTAAAGCAAAAGCCCTGAGAAAAAGGAGCGAATGGAGTGGAAGAGAACCGTTTATGGGCACTGGTGGAACGTCACCGGATCTCAGCCCTTGGAGTCTCATCCGGGGGTGGTTAATGACACATGGCGAGACGCTGGTCAAGATGCGGCGATGATAGAGCAGGGTTCCGTCAAAGGCGTGAGCCCTCCCTTACGGTCGGGCTACTGAACAGGTCGGAGGCTCAAGTCAGTAGCCCGCGCGTCAGCAAGGGCTGTGCCGCAACTCAACGATTTACACGACTTTGACGGAACACCCTGGATGATAGAGATTCTCAAGCTTCTGCGAACTAAATATTATCGATTCGATGTCTCAATCGGCTTTTCACGAATGATTCCCAGATATCCGGCGATATGGCCATCCTCTGCTCGTCTCGCGTTGGACGTCAGCAGACAATCGAGTGTTTTTTCATCTCGCCGTTTCAACCGCACTTTGTAATCGCGGACATGGCCCTGCTGTTCCAGCTCAAGTTCAAGATGAGATCGCTGCTCGGGTTCTGCATAGAGACTGAGAACATCGAGACCTATCATCTCTTCGCTGCGGTAGCCGAATAGTTCCATCATGGACGAATTGGCCTCGATGATCTTACCATCCCGCGTTGTCACATAACAGGCGTCTTTGGAGTCTTCAAATAGCATCCGATATTGTTCGTCGCTCTCCTTCAGGGCCTGCTCCATTCGTACTCTCTTCGTGATATCGGTAATGAACCCTTCTATGGCCACTAGGTATCCGTCAGAAGAGAAAACTCCTCTGCCCTGTTCCCAAACCCACTTCAGCTCATCGTTAACTGTGATAAGTCGATATTCAAGCTGAAAGTAATTGTTTTCTTTCAGTGCGCCTTGAACGTTGTTCCACACCCGTTCTCGGTCATCACAGTGGACTAGTTGCCCAAAGGAGGTGTGTCGACTTCCGCATAGTTCTGAGGGTCGAAGTCCCGTGAGTTCATAACAACCGTCACTTACAAACTCCATTGTCCAGTTCCTGTCATTGCGACACCGATAGGCCATGCCAGGCAAATTACCCATCAAAGTAGAAAGAGTGCGCTGGCTCTCGGCGATTGTCTCCGCCATTTTCTTCTGCTCGGTTATGTCGAGCATGAACCCTCTCAATTGCTTTGCTCCTTGAACGCCTAGACCTACATGCACAATGTTTCGAAGCCAGACCACATGATGATCAGAAGCTATCATCCGGTATTCAAAATCGTATTCTGTGCCTTTCATCGTAGATTCCAGGCAGTACCTCACTACCCAGTCCCGATCGGAGTTGTGAATGTGCTCTATCCAGAAGTTCTCTTTGTACCATTCTTCTTTTGAGTAACCCAAAATCTTTTCTGCCTGAGGCCCAATGTAAGTAACGCGCCATTTGGCCGCATCCATCTCCCAGGGGATTAGCTTAACTTTCTCGACAAAGTGCCGAAAGAAATTCTCCTTTTCCAAAAGCGCATCAAGACTGCGTTTCATTAACGTCATGCCAAAATGGACATCGATCTCTCCGATCTCTCCTTCCGTCTCACGCTGCAGAAGCCTCTGCAAACCCCGATGCAGTTCGCGATGCTCGGTGCTTTCATAGAGGTTATCTTCGGACACTCTTGGTCGGAGCGACTCAGGCACGAACTTCCTGACCAGTTCTGCATCAGCTTGGCGACCCACCATTTCCAACAGCACGACTGGATCTTCCGTCAAGCAGGCTGCCAACTTCAAGCAACTCACGAGATCTGGAGTTTCGTTTCTCCTCAGCCACTTAGAAATAGTTCCAATGCTCAAACCAACCTCACGTGCCAATTCAGTTTGATTGAGGTTCTTCTCTTCCATTTTCTTGGAAAGATATTCGCTAATCATTTGGTTTAGATAAATTTCTTTAAGAAAGAAATATAGATCAACGATTTTTCTTGACAAAAGAAAAACTTGTTGCTTACTGTACTACAATGTTGATCGATTCTTGAAGGATATTATTTTGTATAGGCTGAGGCTTCCGAGAGGCCTCCGTAGCCCACGTCATTTGCTGGAATCCGAGGAGACATCATGCGGGTCCCGACCCTGCCAGAAATTGGTGACTCAGTCGGAATTGGGACAGCGAGGGCTAGCTTCGCGACTTGCAGAGCCATGTAAAATAAGCATGCAGACCATAACAGATCACACTCAATTTCGCAAAGTAATGGCCCGGTTCGTTACTGGAGTAACAGTTGTTACCACCCGAGTTGGAGACGAAGTTCACGGCATGACTTGCAACGCATTCTGCTCGATATCCATATCGCCTTTGACGGTAATGGTAAGCCTCGCCAAGAATACTCGTTCGGAAAGGTTGATCGGGATGGGAGGAGTGTTCGCAGTTAACGTCCTTAGCGAAACTCAAAGCTATCTGTCCGATCGTTTCGCAGGACGCCACAAAGATAAGGAGGGCAATCGTTTTGAGGGCTTTGAATGGGCGTCAGCAGTCACCGGTGCGCCAATATTTACTGGGATTCAGGCCTACTTGGACTGTAAGGTCATGAAGGCTCATAATGGCGGTACTCACACGCTTTACTTGGGCGAGGTTGTTGCATCGCATGTCAATGATTTCCAGCGCCCGCTCCTCTTCTATCAATCCAGGTATATGGGATTAGACAGTCTCAAAGCAGTGTAGATGGTCTGCAAAGCAGCGGCACGAGCCACAATGAGTTCTCTCTCAAAATAAGTGAATGAGGCGGCAGTATGACTAACAAGAAAATGTGGGGATCAGAGGAGTTCTGGGGACTAGGCGACCCTTGGGATCCGCAATGGCTGCTGACGGCGGAGCAAGAACGGCTTCAGTCCAGGCTGATCGATCTTTGTCAAAGCACTCTTCGCGACAATGCGGTTGAAAGCGACCGGAAACTTCTTTTTCCACGTAAGAATTTTGAAGCCTTGGCTACGCTTGGTGTTCTTGGGCTCTTAGTGCCGAAAGAGTGGGGCGGACTAGGACAGAATCACACCTGCGCTGCAATGGTGGTAGAAACGATCGCGCGCTACGGCTGTCCTAGCACGGCGATGTGCTACACCATGCATCTCGGCGCCGTCGCCGCCGCAATGCTCCGGAGCCACGGTAATTCAACCATCGAGAAGCTGATGAAGCGTCTTGATAAAGAAGTGCTCGTTGGCACGCTGTCCTACTCTGACCCAGAGACCGGCTCCCACTTCTGGTACCCGATTTCGTCCGGAGCCAGGCGCGTCGAGGCTGGCTGGCAGGTGCGCAAGAAGTCGTCATGGACCACTTCGGGTGGGTTTGCCGACTGGTATGTCATCCAGACCACCAGCCCAGATTTTGGGGGAGACTACTCCAATTTATCTTGCTTCCTCATCATGGGCGACAAGGTCAAAGCCGAGCCATCCAAGTGGGACGGACTGGGCCTGCGTGGCAACCAATCGGGCACACTCGAAGTGGACAACGTGACGGTCCCGAAAGACCACATGCTCGGCCCGGTCGGCGACGGGGCAAAGTCCAACGATGAGGTTGTAGATCCGTTCTTCCTGATGTGCTCCTCTGCCTGCTGGAACGGCATCTCGCTGGGCCTCATCGATATCGCCAAGCGACACACAACATCCAAGAAGCACGTCGACGTGGGCATGCGCGTCTGCGACTATCCGACCATTCAGGATTACGTCGGCGAGGCCCTCATTGACACCAACGCCTCCCGCGCTTTTGTCTTCCAGATGGCCAAAGCGTTAGATCAATTGACCAGCAACTGTGATTGGTCGATCCATAAAGACCTCACCAACTTGCCTCGATCGACCGTGTTGCACTGGATGTGGCAGGTGAAGTTTGCCGCCGCAAAAAACGTTGCTCATGTCGCGGACAAGATGCTTCATGCTTGTGGTGGCACTGGTTACAAACCTGCCCTAGGCATCGAGCGCTACCTGCGCGATGGCAAAGCCGGCTGGGTGATGGGTCCAACCAACGAGGTGCTGCGTCAGTTCGTGGGCAAAGCAGTACTGCTCGGTTTCGAGTCGCTGGATTACTGGAACCAGGCGGTCAATGAGCGCGTGCTCCAGAACGAACTCAAGAAGCTTGACAAGAAAGGAAAGCAGGAACTGGCCGAGAAGCTTCTGGCCGAGCTCAAGGGCGAAATTGCTTCGACAAAGCCCCAAGAATGATGGAGAAACGCTCAAGTAGGCATCCTCTCCTTAGTAGTACGTTTCATAAACTCGATCACGTATTTTGCTCGCAGGTTTACGGCATCCCCGGAGGGGATCAATTTGAATAGCCACGGGTGACGCGCCCAGCGGAACCCGTGGCTGTGACCCAGTGACGACCCAACCCGGAAGGGG
>JAKEER010000444.1 GCA_022616615.1 Acidobacteriota bacterium | reverse complement strand
CTGGAGATTCTTGGCAAGGGCTCGCTGGCGGCGGGCGAGCTGGGTCCGAAGAAGTACAACCTTGCTTTGCCGGTAATCGTGCAGAAGAACTTTCCCCGTTTCAACCTCTATGGTGAAACCGGCTACATTACCCGCGGTGCAATATTTGCAGGCGTGGGCGGCGATGCTCCGATCTTCAAGCGGCTGGGCGGCGGCGGCAATGTACTCTACTCACGGGCCACCCGCTTCAACGACCTGAGCCTGGAGTTCGGCTTGCTGCGCAGCCGCGTGGATGGAAATCTAAGCCTGTATTACGTATTTCACCCCCGCTTCAGCGTGTTCGCCAGCGCTGGCAGAACGCTGAGCCGCATGGACGCCATAGCCACCAGTTACATCCTTAATCTGGGCTTTAACGTCAATTTCAATGTGCGCGATCTACACCGCCGGAGGGAACAGTAGTCAACGCGCGCCCTGCGCCTCTTCCATCGATCCATGGTCTACAACTCTCTTCTCCGATACCCCGGCTCCCCGGTTCTCCGGTTCGTGCTTCTCTGGCTGGTCTCGCTCTTCTTTTCCTCCAACGGATCTGCGGCTGCGCTGACCTACGTTGTGAACAATGGCGCGGGCAGCGTCACGGCCTTTGATCTGCAAACCAACTCGGCGGTGGCTACAATTCCGGTTGGCAACGGTCCCACCGAAATCTATTTCGCGCCCAGCAATCGTCTGGCCTACGTGACCAATGAAGCTTCGAATACAGTCTCAGTGATCGACTTGGCCACACAGAGTGTTCGGGCCTCGATTCCGGTTGGCGTATCCCCAGTGGCCATGCTGCTGTCGTCCAACGGGCGTTACGGTTACGTCGTCAACGCCGGATCGAACGATCTCACAGTGATCGACACAGCCGATAACACGGTGCTGGCCACCGTTCCCCTTGGCACGACACCGATCAGCATCAACATCTCCAGCAACGGACTTTACTTGTTTATCGCCAATCAGGACGCGAACAGCGTCACCGTCATCAGCACCGCGGACCTCTCCGTCCTGGCCGTGATTCCGGTCGGCACGTCTCCAAACCAGGTGGGCTTGACGCCAGACAACCGCCAAGCCTGGAGCATCAATACGGCTTCGAACAACATCACGGTGATCGACACTGAAACGCTCTCGGTGTTGCGCACGATCGGCGTGGGCAACAACCCCGCCGGCCTGGTCTTTTCCATTGATGGCCAGTTTGCCTACGTGACGAACCGCGGCTCGAACACGGTCTCTCAGGTCAACGTGGCGCAAGGAACCGTGACGCGAACTTTCACCGTTGGCACGGGACCGGTGGGCATTGCGCTGAGCGGAGATGGCCGCTACGCCTACGTTTCCAACACCGGATCGAACAATGTCACGGTGTTCGATACCACAAACCCAAACAACAGTGACAACGTGACGGTGGGGCAATCGCCTTTCAGCATTCAGTTTGATCCTAATGAAAACTTTGTGTATGTGACCAATCTGAACTCCGGCTCGGTGTCGATTATCAACACCACCACGGATGTCGTCGTCAAGACAGCTCCGGTCGGCACGAGCCCGGTGCAAATGGCCTTTCTCAATGCGCCGACAATTCTGGCCATCAGCCAGGACAGCGGGCGGTCCAATGGCGGCACCAGCCTGCAAATTGTGGGAAGGGGGTTTGTCGAAGGTGCGACCGTCGATTTCGGCGGCAGCGCGGCGACAGTGGAGACGTTCAGTCCCTTTGTCCTCCGCGTTGCAACGAGCAACCACAGCCCGGGAACTGTCAGCGTCAATGTCGCCAACCCCGACCAGTCGTCGGACTCTTTGCCACAGGCGTTTTCCTACCAGGCGGGGTCGCCAGCCTATCAGGTGGTCTTCCCTGCCAGCGTGGACGCAGCTGCCTACCGGACGAACTTGGGGCTGAACAACCTGTCGGGCAGCAGCGCGACCGCCACGGTTTCTCTGGTGGGCTTCGGTGGTAATGTGATGGGGACTCAAACCTACCCGCTTCCGGTGAAGGGATTGAACCAGATTGCCAACATCAACCGGGACCTCGGCGGTACGGGCGCCAGCGGGTCGCTCGTAGTCAGTTCCAGCCAGCCCATCTCCGGGTTTGCCTCCGTCATTGATAACACCTCACAGGATGGCAGCATTGAAGTGGCCACCCGCAGCGGAGAATCGCGCTTGCTGATCCCTTCCGTAACGAACTTCGGCGCGTTCCGCTCGAACTTGGTCGTCAAGAATCTTTCCAGCTTCCCAGCCAGCGTCAACCTGACAGCCCGAGACACCAGCGGCGGCGTCATCGCAAGCCGCAGCGCGCTGGCCATTCCTGCCGGCGGCAGCTTTGCCAGTGACGACATCCTGACGTTTCTGGGCGCCAGCGAAAGGTTCGGCCCGCTCGAGATCGAGTCGGTCAACGGAGCGTCGGTTGTTGCGAACTCGCGCGTCTTCAGCAACGGTCCCGTGGGTGGCACTAACGGCGGTTTTCTGGAAGGGCAGAGCGCGAGCCAGGCAGCATCCTCGCTGTTTGTCCCGTTTGTCATCGATACCGCTGAATTTCGAACTAATCTGGGACTCAATAACACGGGCAGCGCGCCAGCTCGCGTCACCGTGCTATTCATCAATAAGCTGGGTGTTTTGCAGGCGAGTGGAACCACCACCGTAGCCGCCGGAGGAATGACTCAGGTCAACGCCGTGCTGCGCAAACTGCTGAACAATCCGTCGAAGTTTAACCTCGTCGCTGTTCCAGATCCCGGCGTTCCTGCCAATCAAGAGGGCTATTTGCAGATCATCTCTTCGCAGCCGTTGATTGCTTGGGCATCGCAGATTGACAATGGAACAAACGATCCAAGCTTGGAAACGGCCCGTCGTCTGGGTTTTGCGAAGCTCTGGCTTTCGTCTTCCACCAACCTGGGACTCTTTCGCTCGACGCTGGCGCTTCTGAACACGCAAGCTGTGGAGGCCAACATCGATATCATCTCCAGAGACACCAGCGGCGGCATTCAAGGCGCCCGTTCGATTATTCTGCCGCCGAATGCGCTCTTTTCCGAAAATGATATTCTGAGCAGCCTCAATCTGTCCGGCGCCTTTGGCCCTCTGGAAATCAACGTGGCCAATGGAGTTCCCGTGATCGCCATTTCACGCGTTTACAGCAACAACGGCACGAGCGCTTTCTTCGAAAGCCGCCCGGTGGATTAGGGGGAAACGGCGAAACGGAGAGTCAGCGAAACGGCGAACAAAGCAGTCGCGAATTCTCCGTTTCGCCGGCTCGCCGTCTCGGATGGTTAGCAAATCAGCCGCGGCACTCTTCGTATGTACCACAGCCTCTTCATCAACTATCTCTTCGTCATTAGTGTCATCCTCATCTGGTTCATGCTGGGCTACCAATTGTTGCTCTTCCTGCTCGGCTTTTACTACAGCCGGAAGTCAGCGCAGGAGAAAGTGCGGCTGGCCCGGTCGAAACCGGAGTTGCCTCCTATTTCCATTCTGATCCCGGCCCACAACGAGGCCTTGGTCATTCAGAAGACGCTCGATGCCATCCTGGCGTCTGTTTATCCTGCCGGCCAGCTTGAAGTGCTCGTGGTGAACGACGGCAGCACCGACAACACGGCAAGCATTGTCCACCGGCAAGCCAATCAAGATGCGCGCGTGCGCTTGATCAACATTCCCCCCGGCAAGGGAGGAAAAGGGAAATCAGCAGCGCTGAATGCCGGCTTTCGACTGGCCAGTCATGCAGTAATCGGAGTGTACGACGCCGACAACCAGCCCGAGCCGCAAGCGCTGCGCTATCTGGCCGAGCAACTGGTCAGTGACTCCAGTCTGGGAGCAGTCATCGGAAAGTTCCGAGCACTCAACAAGAATGAAAACCTGCTGTTGCGCTTCCTCAACATCGAGTCACTCAGCTTTCAGTGGATTGTTCAGGCCGGACGCTGGATGCTGCTCAAGGTGTGCACGCTGCCAGGCACCAACTTTCTCATCCACAAACCCATTCTTGAGAGGCTGAACGGCTGGGACGAGCAGGCGTTGACTGAAGATGCCGAACTGACCATCCGGCTGTATGCAGCCGGACACAAGGTTAAGTTCATCCCGTATGCCGTAACTTGGGAGCAGGAGCCGCGCACCGTGAAAACCTGGTTGCGGCAGCGCACACGCTGGGTGCGCGGCAACAACTATGTGCTCCGCAAGTTTGCGTTGCAGCTCTTTCGCCTCAAGCCACGCCTGATTGGATTTGAGCTGCTCTACTCGATTGCCCTCTATTACATCTTCTTCTTTGCCATCCTTCTCTCCGACTTGCTCTTCCTGCTCTGCATCCTGGACCTCATCTTCATTCCGGTGCTGGGACCCTACAACCAAGTGTGGATTGTGGCTGTCCTTCTGTTTGAAATGGAGATTCTCCTTGCGCTGTCCCGCGAGAAAGGCGAAGACACGCCGCTCAACATCCTGCTCACCTTCGTCATATACTTCACCTATTGTCAGCTCTGGATTGTCGTCGTGCTCAAGGGGTTTTACGATGACTTCATTGTGAAGCGGGAAATGAAGTGGGCGAAGACCGAACGGTTCGTCGTAAAATAAGCAGGGCGGTTGGGCAGTGTCTGCCAGTATGACAAGGTGGGAATCGGCGTTGGTTGGGTGTATCATGATGTTAGTCTCCTTCATCGAATCCCACTCCTAGGAGTTCTCATGAAAGCTAGAGTGACCGAGCAGGGAGTTATGATTCCAAGACATTTTTTTCCAGGTGTCGAGGAGGTGGAAATTCGGAAGGATCGGAACATGATTCTTTTGGTGCCAATTGCTGGGGATCCTATTTTGGGGCTTCGAAGAGAACCCGTGGCGGGTGACCTCGATGACGCATCGGTGAATCACGACCGCTACCTTTGCAACTCATGAAGCCTGTGTTTATTGATACGGGGTACTTCCTGGCTCTTGAGCTGTCCAATGACCAAAATCACCATGTTGCCAAAAAACATTGGGAATCGCTGATCACCAATTTGCCGCCCTTAGTGACCACATCCTATGTGTTCGACGAGGTAGTGACCTACTTCAACAGCCGGGGGTTTCATGCCAAGGCTCTTCAGTTGGGAGCACGCTCCTAGTGAGTCCCAGCATTAATTTGGTTCAGGTTGATGAGGCGCTGTTCAACGAAGGCTGGACCTACTTCCAGCAGCACCCGGATAAAAAATATTCCCGGACAGACTGCGTTTCATTCATTGTCATGCAGCAACTCGGCATCAATGCTGCCCTTGCTTTCGATGCACACTTTGCCCAGGCTGGGTTTCAGAAGCTTCCGTGAGTCAATGTCTTGCTCGGCCTTTGCCGACAGCGGTTTTTGATGATTCGCTTTCCAGCACACCTTCTTTGTTTGTTTGCTTGCGTCACGGGTGCGCCGTCGCTTCTACTGGCCACTCCCGACTTTATCCCCACAGCTAGCGCCTACCACGCATACATCGATGCCAAGATCATCTTTTCGCTGGAACTCACTGCAAAGAAGGAGATCTTTGTCGAAGTCATCAACATGGGGGACATCCGGCGATGTCTTTCGATTGAAAGCATCAACCTGCGGACAGAAGACGGTCTCGTCTTGAAGCCGGATTCCTTTCTTTACGACGGAACCAAGTCCAAGACAGACGGTGGCGACAAGGCCTGCACGCGCCAGCGGACGCGCCGCAAGTGGGAGTTGGGTTACAGCTTCGATTTTCCTCAGAAGGTGCGCAAGGTAGTGTTCTTGATGGGCAGCCAGGCATTCCGCTTGCAACCGGTGAGCGCTGCGGAATTTGAAGAATTTACCCGGAAGGTGAATCAGCTCAACCTCGAGGTTGCCAGCGAGTATTTGAAGATCTTCGATTTACGGGTGAAGTTTGGCGCCAACATCTACGGTTCCTCCGTGCGCTACCGCAAAATCAACGTCTCTTCCACGAGCGACGGCACGCGCGGACCAGTCACGCTGTTGAGCACCTTTCCAAAGCAAACAGAGCAGGCGTTCAAGAAGAAAAAGGGCGGTGAAGTGGAAGTGTCCGTCAAGCTGGACGCGAAAGGCGAAGTGACCGAAGCCAAAGCGGAAAACCAGTTGGAGTACGGCCTGACCGAACGAGCCGTCTACGAAGTGAAAAACTGGTGGGACTTTGCCCCAGGCTTCGAAAATGGAAAGCCGATTCCATCGACGCACACAACCAAAGTGGTCTATCGCATCGAAGAACAGGACGAAGATTGATTTTGGGATCCGGTGGCTCGACTCGCTCCTCTAAAACCGTGGCGCAGACGTCGCGTCTTTTGCGATGTCTGCGATCCGTCGCCACACACATGGCAAACTGCGCCATGTGTGCGCCACCCAAAGCTCTTGTATTATTGAGGAATCGCTCTACTAGATCGTCAGTTTCTCCCTGATCTCCATCCGCTTTTCACCTTTTTGAATCCTAATCGCGTCCACTTCAGCATCATGTTCCAGGGCGATGATCCAGTTTTCGTCGCAGGCCTGGCTTAGGTACCGGCGCTTCTCTTCCAGCGTTGTCAGGGGATAGAGATCATATCCCATGATGTAGGGTAGCGGCAGATGGGCGGCGGTGGGCATCAGATCACTGCAGTAGAAAAGAGTCGCCGCCGAGTCCTGAATCTTCACCATTTGCATCCCCACGGTGTGCCCGTTGGAAAGAAGCAGATGTAGTCCGGGGAACAGCTCGCATTCACCGGGCAAAATCTTCAGCCGGCCGCTCTGTTTCAGCGGTTCCAGATTCTCTCTCAGAAAACTGGCACGATCTTTCTCGGACGGATTGAGCGCCCACTCCCAGTGGCTTTTCTGAACGTAGTGGGTAGCGTCGGGAAATGTCAGTTGCAGCGTCTCGCCAACCCACTCCGTCGCCCCTCCCACGTGATCGAAGTGGCAGTGCGTGAGAATCACGTCACTGATCTCCTCAGGCTGGAGGCCATGCAGCTGCAGCGACTGCTTCAAGGTGAAGTGTTGATAATCGAGCCCGTAAATCTCCTGCAGTTTCGGGGGGAACTTATGTCCGGCGCCGGCGTCTACCAGAATCGTGCGACCCTGGTAGAGGACCAGGAGTACCTTCATCGACATCTCGATGCGATTCTTGGCGTCGCTCGGCTTGGCCTGGCTCCAAAGCGTCTTGGGCACCACTCCGAACATGGCGCCACCGTCCAGCCAGAAGCGGCCAGTCTCGAGTAGGTGAATTTGGTAAGAGCCGATTTTCATGGTTTCAGGTTCAAGGTGGTAGGAGAAGAATCGTCCTCGTTGTCGGTCCTCGTGCTCGTCGTCGAAAAAAAGCCGAGTACAACGACGAGAATGAAAACGAGTGCGATACTCTCATCTTTAGCAGTGCCGCTCAGCGGCATCTGGAGATTGGACGTTTTTGCCCCGGATGGGGCAATGGACGGTAGCCTGGGGCCGAGCGAGGGACAGCGGTCCCTCGCGACGCCCCAGGGATCAGGACCATCGTGAACCTCTGCTGCCCCGGCAGGGGCGTAGGATCAGCGTCCAGCCGGCGTTCCGGCGCGCATGCTAGGGCGCAGCCAAATTGGATGGACGCCAACCTGGGGCGTCGCTGACGCTTTGCCCCAGGCTACCCTCCCGTGCCCCTCCAGGGCGCCTGGAGCAAGCCCCCGCTTCGCTGCAACCCTTGGGCGCATGACGCACGAAATATTGATTTGCTCTCTTGGTGGGCTGAAACCCGCATTCTGCAAGCTTCGAACACACCGGAAAACGTCCGATCTCCACGTGCCGCTCAGCGGCTTGAAAAACTCCTCTGATTCCGTCAGCACTCTACCCAACGATTTCAGGTCACTCTACCATTGGGCAGCACTCCATCGTCAATTTCATTTCCGGCCTCGCCAGGCTTCGCCAGGGTTGGCAGATTATGCTAGGCTGGTCTCGATAGATAGCCTGGAGAGGATAGCCAGAACATGATCGTTGCTCTCTGTGGAGAAGCGCTGCCGCTTAAGGCCCGTTTGATAGAACACTTGGCCGAGAAGAGTTTCTATCTTCGCGCGGGTGAAGAGTTCGACGGCCTTGAGCCGGATAAGAACTACGTCATCAATCTTTCGGGATCAGACTCCAATCTCCAGCGTTGGAGAGATCGGAAGGCAATGATCATTTGGGTTGGCAGCAACGGTCAGGCGTCCTCGGGCGCCGAACGAGTCATTGTCCACGAAACGCCAGAGGCTGAAGCCTTGGAATCCCTGAACCAGTGGGTTCTTGCGGCAATGCGCCAGCAGGAGCGGCCGGGCTGGCACGAGTACTTCATGAAGATTGCGCAAGTTGCATCGATGCGCAGCAACTGCATTAAGCGCAAGGTCGGCGCCGTGATTGTCCGCGACCGGCGGATCGTTTCCACCGGCTATAATGGAACACCGCGCGGCACAAAGAACTGCAACGAAGGCGGGTGCCCGCGCTGCAACAGCCTGGCAAGCAGCGGAACCCGCCTCGATGAGTGCTTGTGCTCTCATGCCGAGGAGAACGCCATTACGCAGGCGGCGTATCACGGCACCAGCGTAAAAGAGGGCACTATTTACACGACCTTTGCGCCCTGTCTCATGTGCTCGAAGATGATTATCAACAGCGGCGTCATCGAGGTCATCTTCAATGTCGATTACCCTCTTAATGACACGTCGTTTCACCTTTTCGAGCAGGCCGGCGTCAAGATCCGGCAGCACCGGCTGGACTAGGGTCTCTTATCCTCAGTTGTGAAGAAGTTGAATCCTGGCCGTTCCCACCGGTCGCCGTACGCGGAAGGGGCTTCAGCTCAGTACCGCGACTGGTAGGGAGCGACCAGGATTCAGCTCAGTACCGCGACCGGTAGGGAGCG
>JAKEER010000443.1 GCA_022616615.1 Acidobacteriota bacterium | reverse complement strand
TTCCGGCTCTGCGGCCGGGAATAGCATTTCTCCCATGCATGCAACACTCACCATTGCCCGTCTCACCCTGCACGAAGCGCGCAGCCGTAAAATCCTGCTGGCCGCACTGATCTTTGGTCTCACCTTCCTGGCGCTGTTCACCACTGGGCTGTACTTCATCGACCGGCTCGAAAACACACGGCTGCCGCAGCGTCGATTGATGGTCAGTTCCATCCTTATGGCAGGACTCTACGCCGTCAACTTCCTCACGATCATGACTGCCGTCCTGGTTCCGGCAGACACGCTGTCGGGGGAGATCGGCTCCGGCATTATCCAAACGGTGGTCTCCAAACCGCTGCGGCGCTCGGAAGTTGTGCTTGGAAAGTGGATCGGGTTTTGGATCATTCTGTTGGGCTACCTTGGCTTGATGGCTGGCGGCGTTCTACTGGCCACGCGAGTCATCGCGAACTACATTCCGCCCAACATTAGCACCGGCCTTTCCCTGATGTGCCTGGAGGGCACGCTGCTGTTGACCCTCTCGATTGCCGGCGGCACACGGCTGAGCACCATTACCAACGGCGTGATGGTGTTCGGGATGTACGGAGTGGCGTTCATTGGCGGCTGGATGGAACAAATTGGAACGATGGCAGATAATGCTGCCGCCCGTTACCTTGGCATCGCGGCCAGCCTGGTGGTACCTTGTGAATCACTATGGAGGCTCGCGGCTTACTACATGCAACCCAAACTGATGCGAGACTTGCAGTTGACTCCGTTTTCATCTGCGTCTGTGCCTAACGGCACGATGGTCCTCTGGGCTACTGCTTATACAGCTCTCGCCCTTGCCTTCGCTCTCTGGCAGTTCCGCAAACGAAGTCTGTGAGAGCCGCAGCGCCGGGCGAGGGACCCCGAAAAAGACGAAAAGACCTCAGGAAGCCCGAAGCGCCAGCGAGGGTCCGGTCTCGATTCGACGTCTTCCACAGATTTACAGTCTTTCGTTGCACACTTATCTGGAGATTGGACGCTTTTCGGGCTCCCCTCCTGAGATCAGGAGGGGAAGTGCCGCGCAGCGGCACGGGGGTGGTTTGAGGGATGATCTGAAAAGCATCAGTCGAGCGTTTCGTGTCGAACACGCAAGTTTGTGACACGAAGCGCTCGATGGAGGATTCCGCAAAGACCGCTCGCACCACCCCGGCGCAGGCTGCGCCAGCGCCCGCCCCTCCTGAGCCGAGGAGGGGAGCCAAAATGTCCAATCTCCACACTTATATGTACCGCGTTTCATCGGGCATTTCCTTTTCGAGCTTACCTAAAGAGTAACTTCACGAACGCCGTGCGGTCTCCTTAACCCGCAAGCACGGAGGTGTGAGCGTCGACTCTCCATTTTCGTGACGCTGCGGAAGCATGACCACTGACTCCTGCGACGCATTCTTCGACGCAGCCTTCGGCATTCCGCCGTTTCCATACCAGCGCCGCCTGTTGGCTAGGGCGCATTTTGGTCTCAGTGTCTTCGTTCCTGCACAAACCTATGAATGTGATGTGGTAGAGAAAGGAGGACAACTCGCATGAATCCTAATCTCGAAAAAATCGACGAGGCAGTGCTGGCGCTGTTGCATCTGACCAGTTTCAGCGATTACGCCATAACGCGCGCCTGGAAGGGACACGACTGGGATGCGCTCGACCGGCTGCACGAGAAGGGCTATATCTTCGACCCGAAGAACAAAAGCAAGTCGGTCGTGTTCACGGAGGAAGGACGCCAACGCGCCGAGCAGTTGTTTCAGAAGCTCTTCACTTAACACCCTCGTTTGTCCAGGATGTCTCTCGCTCGCCCTTCGGGCTCCCTCGGACCCGTCTTCAGCCCTGCCGCCCTGGGTTTTTGACTTGCCCAAGCGGATCATTTACACTTCCCCCGCTTTTATTGATTTTTTGAGCAGAGGAGCCTGGAGTGAAGAATACGAATGCGTTTGATCTGATTGTTATCGGTTCCGGTCCGGGTGGCTACACGGCTGCGGTTCGAGCTTCGCAGTTGGGGATGAAGACGGCCCTAGTGGAGCGCGACCGTCTGGGCGGTATCTGTCTGAACTGGGGCTGTATTCCGACGAAGGCTCTTCTGAAGAACGCTGAACTGCTCAATCTTTTCAGGAAGAGTGAAGAGTTTGGCATCAGCCACGACAACCTGCGCTTCGATTTTTCCAAGATCATTCAGAGAAGCCGTGGTGTTGCTGACAAAAGCGAAAAGGGCGTGGCGTTTTTGATGAAGAAGAACAATGTTGCAACCTTCTCCGGCTCCGGCAAGCTGGCGGGCAAAGGTGTCGTGGAGGTCTATGAACCGAACGAGAAACTCAAAGAAACACTTTCGGCGTCTCGAATCTTGTTGGCAACCGGCGCGCGCGCCAAAGCGCTGCCTGGAATCGCCTTCGACAGCAAGCGGGTGATCAGCAGCACGGAGGCGATGATCTTGAAGGAAGTGCCGAAGAGCCTGCTAATCATCGGCGCCGGCGCGATCGGCGTAGAATTCGCTTACTTCTACAATGCGCTCGGCGCCAAAGTGACTTTGGTGGAGATGCTGCCAAGGATTCTTCCCATCGAAGACTACGAAGTCTCTGACTTGCTGGCCAGATCGTTCAAGAAGAGCGGGATTCAGATTCTAACGGAAAGCAAAGTGAGTTCGCTCAAAGTGGCTGCTGAGGGTGTTGAGGCCACGATCCAAAGCGCTAAGGGCGAATCGAGTTCATTGAAAGCCGACTTGGCTCTGCTGGCGGTGGGCGTCACCGGGAATGTTGAAAACATGGGACTGGAACGGGCCGGCGTCAAAGTGGAAAAGGGGCGCATCCCCGTGGACGCGAACTTCCAAACTAGCATACCTGGCGTTTATGCGATTGGCGACGTCATCGGGCCGCCCTGGCTGGCTCACGTGGCTTCAGCCGAGGCGATTTCAGCCGTCGAGGGCATGGCCGGCTTGAAAGAACGCCTGAAAGTAGACTACGACAGCATCCCTGGCTGCACCTATTGCCAGCCGCAGGTGGCCAGCATCGGCCTGTCGGAACAAAAAGCCCGAGAGAAAGGTCATGATTTGAAGATCGGCAAGTTCCCGTTCAGCGCCAGCGGCAAGGGGCGTGCGATCGGCGAGACCGAGGGACTGGTGAAGCTTGTTTTTGACGCGAAGTATGGCGAATTGCTGGGCGCCCATATCCTGGGTTCCGAAGCCACCGAAATGATTGCCGAACTTGGTCTCGCCAAGAACCTCGAAGCCACCTATGAAGAGATCCTGAAAACCGTTCACGCTCACCCCACACTTTCTGAAGCCGTTATGGAAGCGGCCGCCGGCGCCGCCGGAGAGGCTATCAATCTTTAAGTTGTGCGAGTGGTCAGTTGTCCGTTGTCAGTGGTTACTCCAGGCACTCACAACGGACCACGGACCACGGACTCTTGATGAATTCTCCATCCGAAGTCTTTCGCCCCTTGGGCTCTACCGGCCTTTCTTGCCATCCGCTCGGGTTTGGATGCTATCGGATTGCGGATGGCAATGCTGAGCATGAGGCAGCTTTGCGAGATTACCTCAAGCGGGGCGGCAACCTCATTGATACCAGTGCCAACTATACGGATGGCCACTCGGAAATCCTTGTTGGCAAGGTTCTCAAGGATTATGCGCGAGACCGGGTGATTGTGGTCACCAAAGCGGGTTACATTCAGGGCCAGAACATGCGGTTGGCACAGTCACAGCCGTTTCCCGAAGTCGTTAAGTATGGAGAGGGTATCTGGCATTGCATTCATCCTGAGTTTCTCGACACGCAGATCTCCTTTTCGTGCCAGCGGCTGCAGCTTGAAACCATCGATGTCTTTCTGCTCCACAACCCGGAATACTTCCTGAGCCATCAGGCTCATCACAAAGATTTGGATGCCGCCGATCACAGCGAGTTCTATCGCCGCATCGGGCAGGCATTTCGCTTTCTGGAGGATCAGGTCCAACGAGGGAAGATCCGCTGGTACGGAATCAGCTCGAACAACTTTGGCCTTCCTCTGTCTGAGCCTGATAGGACCAGCGTGGAGCGCTGCCTGGCTGAGGCAGAGAAGATTTCGCCAGAGCATCATTTCCGCGTCATTCAGCTTCCCATGAATCTCTACGAGAGTGGCGGCGCCTTGGAGAAGAACAATGCCGGAGAGACCGTTCTCGAATTCTGCCGGCGGCACGAGCTGGGCGTGCTGGTGAACCGGCCGCTTAACGCCTTTTTCAATCATAGGTTGGTCCGGTTGGCCGATTTCGCGACGCCTGGAGAGAAGGTGGGAAAAGCGGATCTGGCTGCGTTGCTGGATGCTTTGCGTCAGCATGAGCAGGCGCTCTCAAGCGAACTCGAAGTTTCTTCGATTGCGGGGCGCGGCACAGGGCTCGCCGCCCTGTTGGAGCAGATCGTTCCCCAGGTCAGTTCCGTGGAGCATTGGGAGCAGATCGTGGCTCGGCACGTGATCGTACCGCTCCAGCGCTGGATTGAAGAAAACGGACGCAGGCATGGGAACAACATCCTGTGGGGTTCATGGATTCAGGAGTTCTTTCCTCTACTACACGCGACGCTTGACGAGGTTGAACGCTTTGTCCAGGCGCAGCAGCAATCGAGTTCCGACGCCGTGCGAATAAGATTCCGCCGGGCCGGCTATCCCGAAAGCTCCGGCAGCCTGAGCCAGATGGCGCTGAACCTCTTGATGAGCGTTGATGAACTGTCTTGCGTGCTTCTCGGCATGCGCCGGTCTTCCTATGTTCAGGATGCTTTCGAAAGCCTTCGCTTACCCGCAGTCGATGCCCTCGCTGTTCTGAAGAACTTCCAGAAGCAACTTTAGGAGTCCTGGTAACTGGGTCAATACCAAGGAAGAGCTTCCTCCACAGCGTAGCGAGACCAAACCGCCTCGTTTTCTCTCGCCCCGGCGCATGGAGAGAGAGCTAAAAAGATTGGCCGGGCGCCGCTCCCTACCGGTCGCGGGTCGCTTGCCGATCGGTACCGCGCGCGGTAGCAAGCGGAAGTCCTCATTGCCGAGATTCCATTTCTTTGAAGAGGTCTGTCAATTACGTCACTGAACTCAGAAAACGGAGCACCAATGAGGATCGCACAATATCGTGACGAAACTCGTCGTATCTCGAGAAACTTAATCGAGCTCGGTCCCCCTCGCCCCAACGCGGGAGAGGATGAAGGCTTGAGAAGCCTTCATGGGGTGAGGGGGCGAGCACACGGCTGTTTGATCCGGCAGGGCTCCAAAAGCCTCATCCAGCGCTGGGTTCCGCGTGCTAATCCACTCTATCGGATTCCCCCTCACCCCATAGGTGTTAAGTTACTGATCAAAAATTTTCATATGGGAAAGTTCTCAAAGCTTAGTTTTTCAGGGATATCGAGCAGCTCAAGAGTAGTAGGCCGAGAGGGCTGTCGACACTTCAGACAGGACCTGAGCAACTGCGGCAGTTGTTTGAGTAGGCAACGCGTGAGGCGGAGCGGATGGAGGCTGGCTTTGGCCAGGGAGAGGGCGCGTTGCTGAATGCGTTTCCAAAGCTTGTCGAAGCTGAGTTCTTGGCCGTGCTGATTCCACAACTCGGCATTGAGCGATCCGTGCAGGGCGTGGACTAAGACGGCCGCGATCCATTTGCCGTAGAGTTCGCACAGCAGGCGCTGGGGGCGGCGGGTGTGGCAGTGATGGATGCGCAGCACGGATTTGAATTGTTTGAAGATCAACTCCACCTGCCAGCGCAGCCGGTAGAGGGTGTAGAGTTTGGCGGCGGGCAGGAGGCGTTCGGGCGCATTGGTGACCAGCAGGGTCCAAGCGCACAGCACGAGGTGCAGAGGGCTGGGAGTGCGACCCTTTTTGCGGGCGGTTTGGCAGAGACGGCGGCGCCGCTGCTGGGCCACCAGAGCGGGAACCCGGAGACAGATCAGCCGGCAGGGCAAGCGATGGCCCGCGCCCATCAAGACCGGGTGCTGATAGGCCTGGCCGAAAGCCTTTTGCAATAAGCTGGGCAGGTTCATGAGCCGACCGGTAGGGGCTGACCACAGCTGAGTGCCGATCAGCAAGCGCGACAAAAAGTAAGCCTGTTGGCGGATTACCGCCGCAAAGAAGCGCAAGGAGAAGAAGCCCAGATCGGCCAGGATCAAATCGCCGGCTCGGAGGCCCTGAGGGCGGAAGGATTGGTCGGGCCGGTTACCGGCTGTCAACTGCAAGGCCTGCAGGCGTCCCCGCTTGACCTCATAGGTCAGTTGGACTTTGCAATTGGCGGGCGAGGCGCTGCCGCCGGAGCCGGGAAAGACTCCGGCCAGCGAGGGCGGCAAGTCCCAGCTCGAGCTGTCATGAATCAAGACCCGCGAGAAGGGCTTCAGCAACTGGGTCTGCAAGACGCGATGAAACTGCTGGCTGTGCGCCATCACCCATTCCAGGCATCGCCAGAGAAACTCCGAGGCTTGGCGGGTGAAGCGGTAATGCAAGGCCACGCGGCTGAAGGCCCCTTTCAATTCGGCTGCCAGCGCCTCCAGCGAAGGGGCAATCATCGACCAGGAGGCAAAGACCATCAAACTGAGGAAGTCCGAGGGCTTCAACTGCCGCCGGCGCTGGATAAAGCCGGTCTGGCGGGCCCAGCGCCCGACCTGGCGGGGCGGAAAGGCCGACACGATCTTCGCTATCGAAGCGCGCGTGGCAGCGGAGATCTTCAGCGGAGGACGGCGGGCGGATTTTCGGGGTCGGCGTGGCATCGCTAGTCCGACCCTTAGCTTGGCACAAAGGACGCAATTTGACCAGCCCCTAACGAGGAAAATCAAAACCCAGAGGTCACAATTCACCTTTTGCATCACTAAAAATCCTTCGCTTCCCTGATCTGGCGTGCCTTTTGGAGGATTCTTGCCGTTTCTTAACTTAACACCGATG
>JAKEER010000442.1 GCA_022616615.1 Acidobacteriota bacterium | reverse complement strand
TGCTCCGAGGTCTTGACTACGGGGACGACTAAGTTGTCGACTTTGGCAGTGTGAATATTGTGAAGAAACTCGTCAAGAGTGCAAATGGGACCAAACATTTCTCTGCACTCCGGCGATCCCGTGTGAGGGTCAATGCAGTACAGTGTAATTTTCCTACCGTGCTTCGATCCGCTTGCCAACCAAATGCTAGACCTGCCTTTCCAGGATCCAATCTCGACGATTACACCGCGCCCGGAGCAGCGCTTAGCGTAATCGTAGAGTGCTAGGCCTTCAGCCTCAGTCAAAAAACCCTGGACACTGCCTGCGAGCTTTTTTAAGCGTTCAACTCGACCCAACTCATCGTCCATCAACATGAGATGTCATCACAAGAAGCACGCTGTGGATAGTCTTACAAATCCAACGGAAAGGTGGGCATCGGTTCGACGAGACTCTCAAAGCAACACAATTCCCATAGGGATGCTCATCGCAGAGGGAGAGGCGAGAGTGAATGAAGACAACGGGAAGCGCCCCGCCTTGGGCAATTGTAACATTCCGTCGCATCAGTTTTGGCAGCTCAAGAAAGAACACGATGGACGCACTTCACTTGATGACCCCAGTGGGCTCTTGACGGTAAATCGCTTAAAGGTGAACAACTCGTGGAGGAAGTCTTCGTAAAACTTGTTCGCCAGTAGCATCGACGACGTGGTAGTCCACACCGAGATTCATCTCCGGTCGCCTCGTTCATGATGACTGGCACTCAATGATCTGGTGAATAGCGCCCCACCCAAGAGAATTGATATGACCCACAAGACCAGCACACTCAGCTTCCGCCAGGTTTTGCGGAAGGCGCGGTGCCAATGAATGACGCGAAGTTTCACCTTGAAAATGCCGCGGGGTTGTCGTAATAGCTCAGGCCGGTCTGCCAGATCTTTATCATAAGGACTCGTAATGGATGCTTCCGCAGCAGGGGATTTCTCGCATCAGAGCCTGAGAGAAGAACATCTGCAGATGGCCAGAACTTTCAATGCGAAAGCCCTGGAAATGGGCTACGGCGATCTGAGTGATTACTTCTGGTACCACACTGTCGACTTGGGCGACGGGCTCATCACCCCGGGAACCTACGTTATCGCTTCAACGTAGAGGATTTCCGTTTCCCCGAAGACATGCGCGGGATGCACGTTCTGGATGTCGGATCGGGCACCGGTTTCTTCGCATTCGAGTTCGAAAGGCGCGGTGCCCAAGTGGTTTCGGTCGATCTGCCTTCTATGGCCAGCCTGGACCGCTTTCCAGGAGAGACGCTTGAGCAGACGATCCACAAGATCGAACACATGATGCCGGAGCACGCCCTCTACAGTGCTGAACAAAATAAGGAGATTTTTGGGGCAGAGGCTTTGAACGAACTCCATCGCACGCACCTGGAGGGCCCATTCAGATTCTGCCATCGGCGGCTGAAGTCCCAAGTGACGCGCTGCTATTCAACCATTTATGAAGTGTCCCGGGAAAAGCTGAGACAAAGCGATTTCGACTTGGTTTTCATCGGAGATGTTTTGGTACACACGATTAACCCCCTCCAGGCACTAGCCGCCGTGGCCGCGCTGTGCCGGGACACGCTAATCATCTCGCAGGTTCTGGCTGAAACTGTGGAATCGCAACCGCTGATGCTGTATGTGGGGGGCGATCAGCCCGGTGAGGATCAGGTCTCCTGGTGGTGGCCCAATCGCACGTGCTTCGAACAGATGCTCCGGAAGCTGGGGTTCCAGGAAGCAGCGCTAGTGGGCTATCACACAGGCCGGGTGGCGGGGCGTACAAGCGGGCCGTCCTTCACGCCAAACGGTACTAATAAACTGCAGAAGTCAGAAGACACCGCAAAGGGCTAAATCAGCGCCCCTCACCCCGGGCCTCCTCTCCCCAAAAGGCGGGGCGAGGGGAGCCGGCATGCGCAAGTTATTTGCTCTAACCACTGATCTGACTCATAACCGTCTACAACACGTCTGCAAAAGATCTCTTCGTATAGCGGAAGAACAAGCCTCCGGCGAGGAATGCGCTGAAGGCAAGCAGGTAAAGAAAGAGCAACGCTTCGAGCGAAGGTGTTTCAAAGCGCAGCAAACACTTTCGGTAGGCTGTGACAACTGCAGCTAGTGGATTCAGTTGCATCAAGAGGCGCAAACCTTGCGGCAAGCGCTGCTCGTCAAAGAAGATCGGCGTGAGCCAGAACCAAAACGTGAGCACAACCGTCAGCACCTGGGCCGTATCTCGAAGGAAGACCTGAACACTCGACACAAACCAGCTCAAGCCCAGCGCAAAGAGCGAGAGTCCGAGAAGGTAGACCGGTACGAGTAGCAGCAGCCAGCTCAGTTTCTGAAGGTACGCAACGGCCACGACCAGAAAGATGCCAAGACCGATCAAGTGATTCACCAGGTTGGCGATCAAGATCGATACGGGCAGGATTTCCGAGGGGAAGAGGGTCTTGGTAATCAGGTTCGAGTTTTCGATCAGGACAGTGCTGGACCGGCTCAGCGTTTCCTGAAATACCAGCCAAGGAAGAATGCCGCAGAAAAGGTGAATCGCAAAGCTCGCCGTTCCGGACTCATCCCCCAGGCGCTGTTCCAAGATCACCGAAAACACAAACGTGTAGCTTGCCAGCAGCACCAGCGGATGAATAACAGACCAGAAGAGGCCCATAGCCGATCCTACGTAACGGCTTCTCAAGTCGCGCGCCACCATGCTCTTGATGAGGCCCCGGTGGCGGACGAGTTTGCTGAAGAAATTGAACGCCAGCCGAAAAAGAAGAAATGGACCCATGGTCTTAAGGATGCGGTGAGACGGCCTCTGCCTGCTGAGGACGCTCAGCATAGCCGATTTGGCTGGCCTCGTCCAGTCATCGGGCGGACTGAACCTTCGGTGTAGCCCTGGCGGCGCTATTGAAGATCAAAACGTAGAATGTGCCGCATTATGGCGCACCGATCTTTGTCGCAGGTAGTGATTCGCTTGGGCAAAGCAGCCTACGCCAAGACATTTTCATGACGTTCGCCAAGCCTGCGCGGCGCCAAGACCGATGAGATTGATTCCGCGTCCTGGTAATCGTCGTCGTACTCGGCATTTGTCGAGGACGAGCACGAGGACGACGACGAGGACGATTTTCAGGAGAGTCCTAAGATGGCACTGACGACCGCGGGAAGCACTGAGACGGCTGGATTCCATCCCGCCGGACGGCCTTACCGCTTCGTTGTCCTCTTCTTCGCCAGCCTGCTCACCTACGGCAGCTACTTCGCGTACGACAGTGTCGGCGCCATTCCTGACCAACTGATGAGAGCGTGGGGCGTCGATCAAGCTGCCATTGGTGCTCTCTACTCCCTGTACAGCCTGGCTGCCATCGTGACCCTCCTGTTTGGCGGCATGGTCATCGACCGTTTTGGGACGCGCAAATCGAGCCTGGGGTTCTCCGTCGTAGTGACGCTCGGTGCCTGCGTCGTCGCCTTTGCGCCGAACATTCAGGCGGCCTACCTGGGTCGCTTTCTGTTTGGAGCGGGATCGGAATCACTCATCACTGCTCAAAACACCATTTTGGCCCGCTGGTTCAAAGGCAAGGAACTTGCGCTGGCCTTTGGCGTCACCCTGGCCATCAGCCGCATCGGCACACTGTTTAGCTTCAACACGGAAGCCCTGATTGCCAGCCGTTATGGGCCGTCCATGGCTTTGTGGGCCGCTGCGCTGTTTTGCGGACTCAGTCTGCTTTCTAACGTCATCTACAACGCGCTGGACCGCAAGGGCGAACAAGCCTTGGGGCTGGGTGACGGCAGCGCCCGAGATCGGATTGTCTTGGCCGACATCCAACGCTTTCCGGTTTCGTACTGGTACATTACTTTCTTGTGCCTTACGTTCTACTCAGCCATCTTCCCCTTTATTGCTCTGTCAACCGACTTCTTTGCGCAAAAATGGGGACTCCCGAACGCCTCCGGCGAAGGGCTGGGATTCTTTCAAGCCGTGTTTTTCAACTTCCTACACATGTTTTCCACTGCCCCAGGGACCTCATCGATCGTCATCTTCGCTTCCATGGTCTTCGCGCCTTTTGCAGGCAACGTCGTAGACCGCGTGGGCAAGCGAACCAGCCTGATGATTCTGGGTTCCCTGCTCATGATCCCTGCTTACCTGATGCTGGCTTTGACGACGCTGCCTCCGGCGATTCCGATGATCGTTCTCGGAGCGGCCTTTGTGATTGTGCCTGCAGCGCTTTGGCCGTCTGTGCCACTGATCGTCGACAAGGATCGCGTCGGAACCGCCTATGGCCTGTTGACGATGATCCAAAACATAGGCCTCATGGTCTTTCCGTGGCTGAACGGACGGTTACGCGTCGCGACTGAAAGCTACACGGCCAGCATGCTGATGTTTGCGTCGCTGGGATTGGTGGGGTTGGGACTCGCGCTGGCGTTGCGTCGCGCCGACCGCCGAGAGGGCGCCTTGCTGGAAAGCCGGACGTGAACCGACGCCATGACGAATGAAAAGGGCTGGGCTGGCTGTCCTCAGCCCGCCGCTCTAATAAGGAAAGCGACAGCGGCGCGTGGGGCACGGCCCCGGTTGGCGTTTTCAGTGAGACCTTACCGTGAGGTGGTCGCGTAAAACGCGTTGCGGCCGGTTTGCAGATCTTTGCCGTAGGAAAAGATGATGTTCACTCCGTTGCGAAGTCGCGCCTTGAGCAGGATTCCGAGGTCGGTAAGCCATACCCCAGAGCCGAAGTTAGCATCTTTGTCGTAGATTCTTCCCGTGTCTACTGCTGGCCCCAAACGCAAATCGAGGAATGAATTCTGATAAATCCGTTTCTCGATTTCCCAGTTCCACAGCAGATAGTCTTGGCCTAGAAACCCACTGCCACGCTTGCGATCCTGGGTGGCAATGTGCCCTCTGAGCCACAGGTCATTGTCGCGTTCGAGTCCAAAAATGAAGTGCTCATCGAAGGGCAGGTTGCCGTCTGCGCGGCCTGCACGAAACCGAGCTGTAACGAGGTAATCATCCCCTTTGGCTTGTGGATACCATTCACCTTCGAGGCTGCCCTGAACT
This sequence comes from Acidobacteriota bacterium, assembly GCA_022616615.1. Classification (GTDB taxonomy): domain Bacteria; phylum Acidobacteriota; class Terriglobia; order Versatilivoradales; family Versatilivoraceae; genus VFZK01. Next base: position 19,801 of record JAKEER010000442.1, on the reverse strand, counting down.
TTGTAAAACCGCTGAGCGACACTGCGAAAGAGCTTGCCAGCCTCCAAGGCTGCCGAAGACTGAACCGTGAACCGCCTTTCCGGAATATTCCAAAGTTTTCTCTCGACCCCTGCCAGATATTTCAGAGCCACACCGGGGGTGAACAACCCAGCGGATTCGGCAGAAACCACCGGCAGGTTGCGGAAGTCTCGATATGAAAGCTCAAAGCCGCCATTCCACTCCCAGTGCCAGTTCAAGCGGTTGCTCAATTTCACGCCCACGGCCAGCCGCCGCAGGCGCAGATCGCCGAGCAAAGGCGCGTCTCTCTGATAGCTGCGCAGCAAGTTCCAGTTTTCCTTTCGGGCGTCGAAATAAAAGCGCCCGCGCCATGACGGACGTCTTCCCAGCGGCGCCGAGACTTCGCTGAAAGCGCGGCGTTTCTGGGCATCGAAACGCGCACGCGATTCTAAATTGATGGCTTCGCCTTTGAGATTGAACAGGTCCACGCGCGCTGTCAAAGAAGGAATGCCTCGCACAATCGAGAAGATTCTGTCTGCCTTCTTCCCCCAGCCATTCTTCTCTACGGGATGAAACAGCAAATCGAACTTTTCTTCTGGCTTCGGCCTCAGCTCAAATCGGTAACTGGGAAAGATCTCCAGATGGTCGAGCCAAGCTTGGGTGTTTCGAAAGTCTTCCAGTCTGAACTGGCTGGCGGGCGATATGGCAAAGGCGCGATCCAGAATCACTGGTTTGAGACGCGGCTGAGGGCTGCTGGTGATTTGTTCAACGACAGGCTTCTGAGAAGGATTCCAATACTTCAGCGCCGCCTCCAGATTCTCTTCCATGAAATAGAGCGTAGCCAGGAAGTCTTGCGCATAGGCGTCGTTCGCATCCAGTTTCAGAGCCAGTCTCACTGAGTCTTTGGCTTGCTGATGATGCTTCAACTGGAACAATGCTCCAGCCAGTTCCCTCGGAAACCGTGGATCCGACGGCGCTTTTTTTCGTCCGGCTTCAAAGGCCTGGCGAGCCGGCTCCCATTGCTGCAGGCGGCTGAGCGCCAAGCCGCGATAGAAACATCGTTCAGCCGATCCGTCCGTAGACGGAATCAGACGCAAGATCCCTTCCCAGTCAGACGCGGCTTGCAGCTGCCGGATCTCAGCGAGCTGTTCGTCAAGCGGAGAGTTTGTGGGTGCGGTGTTTTGGGCGAGCCCGGTTCTGGGAAGAAGGAAAAGAAGAAGCGCCAGGGCGCGAAGGAAATCACCTGGCATCGTGAGTAGGCGAAGTCCGGGCGGGACCCGTAGGGAGCGCCAGCAACGTCCAGAATGAGGTATGTTCCCAGGCCGTTTGAAAATGCTTTCGATCGAGCTTGAGCAGCTTGCGGCGGGCCGGATCGTTAACCAGAACCACATCCTCAGAATCGTTCCAGCCCGTGACGACCACATAATGATGCAGGGTGCCACGATTTCCCAAGGCAACGATCAAAGGCCGCCCCTTGGAGATATGGCTTTCAATGTCTTCCCATTGGCCTTTGAACATAAAGACCTGATAGCCGAGCGACATCAGGTAGGCTTTCATTTGGCTGCCGAGAGCCCCTTTCGACTCCGAAGAGCGCAGGGCGCTGGCGATGTGGGAAAAGGCGGGAACATCAGTGGAACTGCCCATGGGATCGGCGTTCTGCCAATACTGCAGAACCATCGAAACTGAGGCGGCGCCGCACAGGTTCCTGTCCTGGCGGACAAAAGGCACATCCAACCAAGACCCAAGTACCGCACTGGAATCTGCTCTGAGGAGCAAACCCAGAGCCATCGCAAAAACCCATGCGAATGCGATTCGGCTCCCCACCTGGCCAGGGCTGCCTGCCCTAAAGTTCCCTCTTGCCAAGGGGAATCCAGCGACGGGCAAACCGGGTGCTTGCGCCTCCAGGAGTGCTTGTTTTTTTCGTTGTCGAAGAGAATGCATTCAACCGAGGCCGCAGGAAACTCCAGGAGACTGACTCAGGCCACGACAATGACGAGGATGATGACCGCGGTGGCCAGAGCGATCAAGATATATGTAATCTCCTGATTGCTGAGAGCGCCGCCGGCAATGTCGCTCTCTACTTGGCGGCACTGCGAGGCCAGCCGGCTGAGCTCCTCATCACTGAGAAAGGGAATGGCCTTTTCCACCTTGGTGAACTTCATCATGCGGCGGTTCAATGTTTTCTTGACCAGCTTGGAAGAAAAGAATTTCTGGACAGTTTCGACATTCGTCTGCCGAGTCTTTGCCGAATCCACCAGAGCTTGATGCAGGTCTGCAGGGCTGACGGCGTGCTCTTCGGCAAACAGACATTGAGCCGGGGCTGCCAGCCAAGCAAAAGTCACCGTTAAGAGAACAGCAAGAGGCTTTCGCAGCTTAAGGGACATTTCTCCTCCTCGCGTGTGAATGTGAACTGAAGCATTGCATCCCCGCTTCCATATCCCATGAAGTCACAAGTCTCTGGAAAAAAACGGTCAAAAAAGGACCTAACCGTCGCTGGCGGCCTGGCCAAGGGTTACAACCCTGTAATCCGATGCCTTAGGCCGTGATCCTTAAGTGACATCCTTCTCCCCGGTCCGGATGTTGTAGCCTTGATCGACCGGCAAAACAAAGATTCGGCCATCTCCAATCTCGCCGGTCCGCGCGGTTTCAATGATCACCTTCAAGACCTCATCTACCAGATCGTCCGGCAAGACCATTTCGATCATCATTTTTGGGAGAAGTGTAACGCTGTACTCCCGGCCGCGATAAATCGCCTTGTGTCCCTTCTGGCGACCGTGGCCACGTACTTCCGAGACAGTCATTCCCGAAACATTCAGTCTGCTCAGCGCCTCACGCACCTCTTCGAGTTTGTTCGGGCGAACTATGCACTTGACCAGTTTCATTGAGATCCCTTCGTTGTCGATTCTTGGAGCGAACTCCAAAGTGGCTGGGATTTCTCAGTTCGCTCCCGCTCCTGCTTCCGCTTCACGCTTTCTGCAAGGCCGAAAGCCGCATATCGGCCACAGCGATGACGCCAGCTTCAAGCCGCAATCCGGTCTAGCGTTTCCTTCATCGTTGACGCAAGCACTTCTTGAACTGCTGGAGGAAGCCTCTTTTTGTTTTGAGTCAGATAGAAAACGTCAATTGCCCGTTGGCCCTCGGTAGAGATCAAGGCCACATCGATGTTGCAGTCGCTCTGCGCGATCACTCCGGCAATGGTGGACAGCAACCCATACCGGTCGCGAGTCACAATCTCCATGATGCTATACTTCTCCGAAGACTGGTCGTCAAAACTAATATAGGTCGAAACGGATCCTTTAGCTTTACGGTGGAAGAGGATACTACTTTCCCTGCGCCGCAGCAACTCGGTTAAATTCAGCTCTCCAGAGAGCACTTTCTGCAGCGTGTCACGGAAATTCTCAATCTCGCTCTTATTCAACTTGAAGGTTTGGAGGCGGTCCTCAAATTGGATGATGTCCAGGATGAGACCCCGTCGGTTCGCAAAGGCCTGTCCGCGCAGGATGTTCATCCCAAAGTAGGAAAGAACACCGGTGAGTTTGGCGAAAAGATAAGGCCTGTCCAGCGCCAGAAGGCTCAATTCATAGGTTGAGCGGCGGCGATTCAGCTTGAAGGTCAAGTCGTTGGTCGAACGGACCTTCTCGGCCAGCTTGAAATGCTCTGCAATCTTTTGTTTGGGTGCGAATTTCAGATAACGCCGCGGAAACCCGTCCAGAAAAGACTCGATGCGTCCGACGGCTAAGTCGTCTGCATTCCCTAGCAGCGCCGCCACATCGCGAGCGAGGCGGGCGTCCTGATGCGTGTCCCAGCGCTCATCAGCGAAGGCCCGCGTGAGTTCCGCCTCTGTCTCCACATAGAGCTGCCATAGCACGTCTTCCTTCCAGGGCGTCAGGGCTTCGGGACTCACAGCTTTGATGTCTGCATAGGTCACGAGGCAAAGCATCCGCAGGTTCTCCTGCGTTCCAATGAAGTCCGCAAACCGCTTCACTACCATCTCATCTGTGATGTCCCGCCGCTGAAAGGTATTCGACATCTCGATGTGGTACTGAATCAGGAAGCGCACTTTCTCGGCATCCTCGTCGGCCAGTCGCATTCTGCTGGCGATGCCTTCAAAGTCATGGAGGCTGTTATGGCAGTGGTTCCCAGGGCCGGCCTTGCCCACGTCGTGCAACAGCATAGAGAACAGAACCAGCTCCGGCCGCGCCAGCGATTTCAGCAGGTTTCCAAAGCGCCGCTCGCGCGGCTTCTTGGCATGGTAAAGATCTTCCAGGTTTTTGATCGCCAGCAGTGAATGCTCATCCACAGTGTATTTGTGGAAGAAATCTTGGATGACATGGCAGCGGATCTTGTCAAACTCCGGGAAAATCCGGCCCAGCAGGCCAATCTCGTGCATCAGGAACAGCACTTCGTAGACGCCCTTCTGCTGGCGCAGTAGCTTGAAGAAGAGATCTCGCACCTCGGCCGAAGCACGCACTTCGCCGTCAATCAGCTCCAGATGCTTCTTCACCTCGTCCAGCGCTTTCTGGCTGATAGGGATTTGATATTTCGCCGACCGGTAAAACAGTTTTAGGATGTTGGCGGGATGCCCGGTGACCGTGGATTCATCGGGAAAAGCCAACGCACCGCTCCGCACGACCGTCGTGGTCCAGACGGTGGATTTGAAAGACCTTCCAATGCGTCGCGCTGGAGGAAAAGCCCGCCGGATCATCGATTCACAAAAGCCGTAGATGAGCTTGGCGCGCAGGAAATAGTCCTTCATCAGCGTCTCCACAGCGCCATGGCCTGCACTGGGATAGCCTAGAGTTGCAGCAATTTCGGCCTGATGTTCGTGGGATAATACGTTGCGGTTCCTCCCCGCCAGAAAATGTAGATCGTTCCGCAAAGCCAGCAAGAATGCCTGGGCTTGAAGGATCTGCGCCAGTTCTTCACTCGTCAGCATCTTCTGCTGAACAAACTCCGTCAGTTCCTCAAAACCATAGAGGATGCGTCCAATCCAACGCGCCGTCTGAAAGTCTCTCAAACCTCCTGGCGATTCCTTGATGTCGGGTTCGAGCTGATAAATCGTCTCGTTGAAGCGTCTGTGCCGCTCTCCGTGGCTCGCCACTAAGGCGCGCAAGAATTCCTTCTTCCCTCGCGAGAGAATCTGCGGCAGCTCCTCTGTTTTAAATCGAGCAGCGGGCGCCGGACTTCCCGCGATGAAACGAATATCAAGTAATGCCGTCGCCAACTCAAGGTTTCGCGGATCAAAGTCATATTGGTTGGGCTGCAGGACATGATGGCCCACGCTCAAGCCCAGATCCCACAAGGGATGTAGAAACGCTTTCAGGAACTCTTCATCTTCGGGCTGAAGCAGCCGTCCGAAAAGAATGATGATGTCCACGTCAGAATGCGGATGCAGTTCTCGCCTTCCAAAACCGCCGGTGGCCAGAATGGCGATCTCCTCGCCACCCTCAGGCAGGACCTTTGCCGCCTCGGCGAAAGTCTCCTGGATCACCTGTTCAAGCAGCCAAGTGACGGCCTGCAGCACGTCAAAGCCGCGGTCTTCACGAGTGCGAAAGCCTTTGATCCGCTGAAGCTGTTCCTGGAATTGTTCGCGTGTCATGGTCTGGACGAATTCGAGCTAGTTTTAGCCGAACTTAGGCGTAGAATGCAACAAAACTGAAGGCTGGCTGCAGGCGCTGGCGAGAGATCGCCCCGGCTGCGATGCAGGTCCCGCGCTGCGCGCCGGGCACGGCGTCGGGCTGGATCCTTTCCCGGCTCTTGGAGCCTCACGGAAGAGAATGATGTCGAGAAAGAATCTTTCCGCCGCTTTCGTTGCAAGTCTCGCGCTTGGATGGCTGCTGTCGCCTCGAAAAGTGGCCCACCCGGCTGGACAGTTTGACGCGAGTGAAAGGGTCATACTTCGAAGTCGTTAAGGGCCCGCCTCCGTCTCAGTGATCCTGTCTTTTCGAAAGCAAAGGAGTTTTTCATGAAAGCGATTCGAGTTCAAAACTGTGGTGGACCTGAAGTTCTCAAGCTCGAGGAGGTGCCCCAGCCACAACCTGGCCCTGGGCAGGCGTTGGTGAAACTTCAGGCCATTGGTGTCAATTTTATTGACGTTTACCATCGCATTGGGTTTTACAAACTGCCTCTGCCTTTCACCCCTGGCATGGAAGGGGCAGGCATCGTGGAATCGGTTGGGTCTGGTGTGACTGAGGTGCAAGCAGGTGACCGCGTCGCCTATGCGATGGCGGTCGGCGCGTACGCGGAGCAGGCGGTCTTGCCTTCCTGGCAGCTCGTGAAGCTGCCTGCCAGCATCGACTTCTCTAGCGCTGCCGCAGCGATGCTTCAAGGAATGACGGCTCATTACCTGACCCACAGCACCTACGCCATCCAATCTGGTGACACAATCCTCCTGCACGCGGCCGCCGGCGGCGCTGGCCTGCTCATCATTCAGATGGCGAAGCAGTGCGGCGCCAGCGTGATCGGCACGGTGTCTACCGAAGAAAAAGCCAGGCTGGCGCGCGAAGCGGGTGCTGACGAAGTCATCCTGTACACTCAAACGGATTTTGAAACTGAGGTTAAGAAACTCACCGGCGGCAAGGGAGTGCAGGCCGTGTACGACTCGGTGGGAAAGACTACCTATCAAGGAAGTCTGAATTGCCTGAAGCCTCGAGGCATGATGGTGCTCTTTGGTCAATCCAGCGGGCCAGTGCCTCCAATCGATCCTGGCATCCTGGCTGCGAAGGGCTCTTTGTTTCTGACACGACCGTCGCTCGGCCATTACAGCGCGACGCGCGAGGAGCTGCTCTCGCGGGCGGGAGATGTCCTGGGCTGGATAGCAAAAGGTGAGTTGAAATTGCGCGTCGCGAAAACCTTCGCTCTCTCAGATGCGGCCGAGGCGCACCGCCAGCTGGAAGGAAGACTGACGACGGGCAAGGTGCTCTTGACTCCCTGATTCTCTGCACCGTTGTGCGCTCAGAAAGCTCAAGCGATGGACTCGTCTGTGGAAGCCTCTGGGCTTGTAGCGCAGACCCGCGTCTTGAGCGGGTCTGCGGTTTTTCGCGGATCGAGAGACTCGTTTTCGACGCCAGACCGTGCGATTCGCAAGATCTCCTTGCCGCAGACCGGCAAAAGCGCCGGTCTGCGCTACAAGGCTCCAGACGCTCCGAACAGCCGCCCTCAGTCCAGCCGAACCCTTTGCCGCAGCATCAGGAAAGTCCCTCCCACCAGGCACATCATCAAGCCGTTACCTGCGAGCACCCACGCCGGAGATGCTTGGCTGGCGAGAAAGCCTGTGGTCAGGCTGCCCAAAGGAGTTCCGCCCCGGAAGGCCATCATGTAGATGCTTACCACTCGGCCGCGCATCGCTTCCGGCGCCTTGAGCTGCACCAGCGAGGTGATCAAGGCGAACACCGCGACCAAGGCGATCCCTGCCAGAAAAAGGGCGCACAGACTAAGCCACAGCGCCGAAGACAGGGAAAACAAAATCATCATGGCGCCAAAAAAAACTTGGAGCGCCAGCGCAACCTTTCCTTTTTGCTGGAAGTTCCCCAATGCGGCGACAACTAATGCTCCGATCACCGCGCCCACCCCAGTGCATGCCAGCAGGCCACTGTACCCTTTCGGGCCCAGTTGGAAGACATCTCTTGCAAACACTGGCAGCATCGTGATGAGCGGCACTCCGAAAAAGGTGCTGCAGAACGCGAGGAAACTTAGCGCCTGGAGAACCGGCTGCTGGCGCACGAATGAGAGGCCGCTGCGCAACTCCTCCAGCAGCTTGCCACCGCTTTCGCGAGTCAGAACCCGGCTCTTGAAAGAGGACAATGAAAAGATCACCGCTAGAAACGAAACCCCGTTTAGAAGAAAACAGGCAGCAGCACCGAAAGCAGTGAAGGCCAGCCCGGCAACCACCGGTCCGATGATGCGAGCCAGGTTGAACTGAATAGAGCTCAAAGCAATGGCGTTTGAGAGATCCTTCTTCTGCACGAGGGTCGGAATCAGCGCCTGGTAGGCCGGCCCGCCAAAGGCCTGAGCGCTGCCTGTCAAGAAGGACAGCAGCAGGATGTGCCAGACGCTCACTTTGTCGAAGTAAATCAGGGCGGCCAGAATGAGGGCAAAGGTCATCTGCAGATACTGCGAGGTGAGCAGCAGTCTTCGCCGGTCCATCCGGTCAGCTACCACGCCGCCGATCAGAGAGAACAACAGTATCGGCGCGTCGCCCAAAAAGGCGTCCAACCCCAGCAGGAATGCCGAGCCTGTCAACATTAGCACGAGCCAGCTTTGAGCCACCTTCTGCATCCAGGTTCCCACCGTTGAAGTGAACGCGCCGAGCCAGAGAACCCGGAATTCACGATAACTGAGGGCCTGAAAAGTTCTCTTCAGGAGCGGCGATTTCACAGCCGCCTGGTTTTCCCCAGTAGGCGGGAAGTCATCGATTTGGGCCATAAGGTGAGGAAGAGGCGCCGCTGGCTGGGAAGTGGCTAGCCTGAGAAAGGCGCCGGGCGTGACTTCCGATTGCGCAGGAAACTTTGCAAGCTGAATGGATCAACCGGCGAAAGTAAGACTGCCAAACTCATCAGAAAAAAAACGCCGTCGCGAAGCAGGCTGAAGGCCCCGACCGTCTCCTGCGCGGAGCCGAAGCAGCCGCAGTGAATCTCCAGCCCTCGCCACAAGGCCGAGACCATTCCCACCAGGAAGAGAAACAGCAGCAAGGTCGTGAGCGCCGAGACGCTGCGCACAAAGACTCCTAACACCAGAAAGATTCCGCAAAACCACTCGACCCAAGGCAAAGTCACCGCGATATGCTTGAGCAGTTGCGGCGAGTCAAAGATCTGGTAGGCCATCAAGTTCTCAGCGAAGCCTTTGGGATTGAAAATCTTTCCGACGCTCGCATACAAGAACACGAGGCCGAGCAGAAAGCGCAGGATGCAAAGCACCTGCGGCGGCAAACCCTTTTGAAGAAAAAGGCTGGTCATTTCAGTGAGGATCCCTTCCCCTTCTCAACCGCGTTGCCCGACAGAAACCAGTCATTGTACCCGGCCGAATAGATTTTCAGTTGTCGATACCCCTGCTGTTGAAGGAGAGAAGCCAGCCGCCTGGAAAGACCACACTCGCCGCTTCCGCAGTAGATCACGAAAGCGCCTTGCTTCGGGTATTGAGCGGAAAACTCAAGGAAACGCTTTTCGAAGTTCGTCACGCTGAGTGAGTAGGCGCCCGGCAGATGCCCATTCTCATAGTCTGTTTCAGAGCGCCCATCGAGCAGAACCATCGATTTCGAGGCAATGATTTCCCGGACGTCCCGGAGCTGAACCTCGCCCGGCGCCTCGACTGATGTGGCCTCGCTAGCGTTCAACGGCCTGAATTCACCCTTGCCAGCGGTATTCGAATACGTAAAGAAACTTTGCTGCGGGCCAGCGACAAACGCTCGATTCAGCGACACGCCGATCCAGGCGGAGAGCAGGACAATGCCTGCGTCAACCAGCAACATCCGGCTGCAACCCGCCACACTCAATCTATCCATTGGACTCTCCTCTTGCACGCATCCAGCACGGCCCTTGAAAAGGCCGCTCTATCTTACCATTGATGGCAGCCAGCCAGACCCTGGGAGCGCGGGAGTCTCCCCCGCAACCGCCTGCCGCAGGCAGCCCCAGTGCGGGCGCCCGCGCTCCTAGGAATCTCTTTTCAGAGCGGTACGGACACGCTAACTTCATCGGCAGAAACAAAATATGCTATAGTCAGCGCGTCAGCATCGAGAGAGAGTGGTTCGCGTCATTAAGACCTGCTCGGTGATGTGTCTGCCGGGGTTGCCCCGCTGCTTCCGGGCGCTTGGACTCGCAGTTGCAAAACCTTGAGGCGCGCGGGCAAGTTCTCTGCGCGCGTCTAGAGAGGGAGTTGAAACATGTTACCTTGCTCGCGTAAATGGCCGTGGTCTTCTGCGGCCTGTGTCTTCTTGTTCGGATTGTCCGCTGGCATTGTGCTGGCCAGCACGCTCAATTCCGGCAAAGCACCCGTGTCCACGGCCGTCCTGGACAACCCCAAAGTGCTAGTGAACCGGGTAACCTACGAACCGCAGTCCATTCGCAGCCCGCACACCCGAGCGCACGACCAGGTCATTGTCTTCCTCGACGATGCCCGATATGAAGCAGTCTACGCGGGAGGGAAGAAAGAGACGCGAGACAGGCGATCGGGAGACGTGATCTGGCACAGCCGGGGTGAAGCAGCTCCCACTCTGACCAATATTGGCAGCAACCCCTACCGCACCGTGGTAGTCAATCTCAAGTAACGGCAGCATGCGTGGTGCGTTTTGCCTGACACCAGCCTAAAGCGTGATTTTAGAAACGCCGATAGAGTCCATAGATCAGTGAAGATTCTTTTGATCTGCCCGCAGCCGCAAACCGCCACTGCGCTTGAAGCTTTTTCAGATAAGTTCGGTCACACAATCTCCAGCTGCTCTGAGATTCGTGATGCGCAAGCCGCCTTGGAGAGTTGGAGAGCTGACTTGATCGTGTTTGAAATGGGCCAGGATGCCTCGGCCCGGCTGTCTCTGATCGAAGGGCACAAACTGCGAAACCCAGCAGTCACCTTGGCTCTTGTAGGGGACGGTTCAGACAGTCAGATCGCGGAAGCCCTGCGTTCTGGAGCAGAAGCCTATTTGACGGCGCCGTTGCGCCCAAAACTCTTGCAGCTGACACTGAGCCCTCTGTTAAGAAACGCCCAACTTACGTCCCTGGCAACCACCGCGCAGGACGAGGCGGCGCGCGTCCAGGAGGAGTTGCAAGGTTCTCTCGAACGCCAGAAGGAAGCCATCACGGAAAAGGAGTTGACGTACCGAGAGCTCCTGCTGGCTTACTCACAGCTTCAGGAATTGAATCAGCAGAAGAACAACTTCCTGGCTTCGGCAACCCACGAATTGCGCACGCCGGTCACGGTGATCAAGGGATATCACCGCATTCTCCTCGACGGACGGCTGGGCGAGCTCGCTCCCCAGCAGAGGGAAGTGTTGCAGGAGTCGGAACAGAGTTGCACCCGGCTGATCAAAATCATCAACTCACTGCTGGAATTGTCTCGCATTGAGAGTGGAAAGCTCGAACTCTTCTATCAAGATTACGATCTCGCCGCTAACTTCAAATTGATTGTGAGTCAGATGAAGGAATTTTCGAAACGCAAGCGGCTCTCCGTTGTTCTGAAGTTGGAAAAGGAGCTGCCGCGATTGCGGTGTGACCGGGAAAAAATTAACCAGGTGCTAGCCAACCTTCTAGAGAACGCAATCAAGTACACACAGCCGGGAGGAAAGATCTTTATCTCCGCCCGGCCTCACTTCTGGGACAGGGCCGCCTCATCGGGAACCGGGCGGCCCGACGTTCAAGGCGTCGCTTCAGTCTTGTTGAATGCCCTGGTCATTCAGGTCAGTGACACCGGGATTGGGATTTCTCCGGAACACCAGCAGGAAATTTTCGACCAGTTCACTCAAGTGTCTTCAAACCAGATGGACCGGTCCGGCCTGGGTCTGGGGCTAGCAATTTCCAAGCGTATTATCGAAGCGCATGGCGGAAGAATCTGGGTGGACAGCCAGGTGAATTCAGGGAGCCGGTTTACTTTCTTGATGCCTCTGAACCCGGTTGAAGCGCCCGTAACCGCTGCAAACAAGCATTCGCATTGACTCGGCTCTTGAGGATACCTTTAGACAGTTTATGAGTGAACCTACCTCCATTCTGGTCGTCGATGACGAAGAGGGCATACGGAATTACCTGAAGACCCTCCTGAAATTGAAGGGCTATGCGGTCGCCACGGTAGCGAGCGGCAGCGAAGCCATTGAATACTTCAGCTCTAACCCTCCGCCTTCGCTGATCCTAATGGACATCCTGATGCCCGAAGTTGATGGTCTCGAAACCCTGAAAAGGCTGCGCAAATCGGAAAAGGAACTGCCAGTGATCATGCTGTCATGCATCGGAGAAACGCGCACCATTGTTGAAGCGATGCGCTCCGGCGCCACCGATTACCTCAACAAGCCGTTTGAGGAAGCCGAGCTGGAAATCGCTATTCTGAAAGCGCTCGACCGCAAGAAACTAGTGGAAGAGAACAAGATGCTGCGCGAGCAAAACGAGACCTTGACCGAGGATTACCGGTTCATCGCCTCCAATGCCAAGATGGTGCGCATCAAGGAACTGATCACTCAAATCGCCAACACTGACGTCACCGTCTTTATTCAAGGGGAGAGCGGCGTGGGCAAGGAGATTGTCGCCCGCGAAATTCATCGCGGCTCGACGCGCAGAGACAAACCGTTTCTGAAGGTCAACTGCGCTGCGCTGCCTTCCGAACTGCTGGAGAGCGAGCTTTTCGGATACGAGCGGGGGGCCTTCACGGGCGCTTTCCGCCTGAAGCAGGGTAAGTTTGAACTGGCCAACTTCGGAACGCTGTTCCTCGACGAGATTGGTGATATGGCCCCCGTGCTCCAGGCCAAGCTGCTGCATGTGCTCCAAGACAATGAATACTCCCGGCTAGGTGGTAAGAAGAATGTCGTGGTCGACGTTCGCATTCTGGCAGCCACGAACCAGAATCTGGAACAGGCCATGCAGGACGGCCGCTTCCGCGAAGACCTTTTTTACCGGCTCAACGTCGTGAACGTCTCGATTCCTCCACTCCGCGAGCGGCGCGAAGAGATTCCCATACTGTGCGAGCATTTTCTGCGGAAACATAACCGCAAGTACAACAGCACACTGTTCAGTATACCTCCGGCAGTGCTCGAGCACATGCTAGCCTACGACTGGCCGGGCAACATTCGCGAGCTGGAGAACAGCATCAAGCGGCTGGTCATTTTAGGCAATGAGCAACAGATCATTGACGAGCTGACGCAGAAGATTGAAAGCAGGAGAAAAACGGAGAAGATATCGCTCGACGCACCCCAGGCCGAGGCAGCCAGCGACGACTCTGGAGGCGTGAGCCTCAAGCATATGAGCCGAAGCCTGACTTCGACTGCCGAGAAAGAGGTTATCCTACGAGCCTTGCAGCAAACCCAGTGGAATCGAAAGCAGGCGGCAGCCATGCTCAACGTCAGCTACAAGACCCTGCTGAACAAGATCCGCAAACTCGACATCAAGTAAATTCTCCCCGCTTCAGGGACCCGCGACTGTAGCTGCCGAGGTAACAAGGCGCCGCCCGAGTACTCCGCTGCAGGCACATCAAGGCAAGCTTCTAAAAACCGTCGTCGTCCTCGTGCTCGTAGTTGGCCTGGACCTCCGAAAAAGCCGATGAGGACGAGCACGATAAAGCTCCCCTCCTCCGCTGATCTCCGCTGAAGGGATGCTGGGGCCAGTGGCCACGGAGGGGTGTTTGATAAGGAGCACCAATGGGGCGGGTTGGAGGCCCTCAGCGGTTGGTTGCCGCCAGCCCCCTCCTCGTCCAAGGGGGAAGCGCATGGCATTCGTGGTGGCCCCGCACAACAGCATCAGCAGCTCCTCACGGCAGAGCATAGGCCACCAGGCTGTCGCTGTAAGTCTTGTTGTATTTGTTGCCGCCGCCCGCAGCAATCACTACAAACTGCTTACCTGTTTTCCTGCCTTCAAAGGTCATCGGTGTGGCATGGCCGCTGGCGGGCAACCGTGTCACCCAGAGTTCCTTGCCAGAGTCTTTGTCAAACGCGCGAAAGCGGCTGTCGTTCGTGGCAGCGATGAAGACCAGTCCACCCGCCGTGACAATGGAGCCGCCTAGGTTGGACGTCCCGGTCGGAGGAATGCCTCGCTCGAGCAGGGCATCGATCACGCCAAGCGTGACTTGCCAGCGAAAGCTTCCTGTATTGAGGTCAATGGCAGTCAGCGTTCCCCACGGAGGTTTTTGGCAAGGATACTGGTTTGAGTCCCAGAAACGTCCCTGTGCGATGCCACGCGGAATGTAAGCCACCTCAGCACCCTCGCGCGCCTTCACCATTTTCAGCGCCTGGCCCACATCCATGGAATTGACGAAGAGCCGGTTGTTTACCGGGTCGTAGGAAGCACCCCCCCAGTTAGGTCCTCCATTCGTCCCCGGAAACAGCACCGTCGTCTGCAAACCCTGAGGTTCGAAGAACGCTCCCAGCTTCCCCCCTTCGATAATCTGCAAACATTCGGCGCGTGACTCGGGCGTCACTTCGGTGAGTTCCTCTCGCGTCATTGCGTGGCGAGCCACAGGAGGAGGCTTCACGGGAAACGGCTGCGTCGGCCAGGCCGCTTCCCCTGGCACATCGCTGGGCAGCACGGAGCGCTCCTCAATGTCGAACAACGGCTTTCCCGTCAAGCGATCAAAGACGAAGAGCAATCCCATCTTGGTGAATTGAGCCACTGCCGGAATGGCTTTGCCTGCACGCTGCAAGTCGGCCAGGTTTGGCTGAGCAGGCAGGTCCCAATCCCACAGATCATGATGAACGATCTGATAGTGCCATAGCCGCTTGCCGGTGCGGGCGTCCAGAGCAACCAGGGAATTTCCGAACAGGTTCTGGCCCTTCCGCTCTCCGCCATACCGGTCTGGAGAGGGAGAGGTGACTGGTAGATAGATAATGCCGCTTGCAGCGTCGAGGCTCATCGCCGTCCAAACATTGGTGCCGCCACGGTCAATCCAGGCGTCCTTCTCCCAGGTCTCGTGTCCGAACTCACCTGGGCGCGGCACGGTGTGAAACTCCCAGACACGCTTTCCGGTGCGCGCATCAAAGGCCCGCACATCGCCGGAGGGCCCGCGCGGCTCGCCATCCGCCACGATGGATCCAGCAATGACGAGATTTTGATACACCACGGGCGGTGAAGTTATTCCGCAGACCTTTGCCGGAAATTTCTCCGCTACCCCCGCACGCAGATTGATCGATCCCTGCTTGCCAAAATCACGTATGGGCCCGCCACTGCGGGCGTCCAGTGCAAAGAGCCTGCCGTCGAGCGTGCCCAAAAAGATGCGTCGCTGGCGTCCTGAATGCCAGAAAGCCACGCCCCGGTTGATGAAGAGGTTATACGGCCGATCCTTATCGAGCTTCGGATCAAAACTCCAAAGCTCCTTGCCGGTCTCAGCCTCCAGCGCCACAGCTCGGCCGAACGGCGTAGTCAAATATAGGATTCCATCTACCACCAGAGGCGTGCACTCAAAGGCGGTGCGCACTGCAAGAGTGCTGCCATCGCTGATTTCGCCTGTGTGATACGTCCAGACCACCTTCAGCTGCGTGACGTTTTGCTTATGGATCTGCCTCAAGGGGGAATACTTTGACCCACCCGCATCGCCTCCGTAGAACGGCCATTCTTGCGCTTGGAAATTGGAAGTGGGAATGCAAAGTGTCAGTATCAGAGGCATCAGACGAAATGCGGCCATTGGGGGCAACAAGTAAGCCTTGAGTCGAGTCGGCGGTAAATAGCCACGCTCGCTCGGCAAGGGTGAGGAGACGGCTATCAGTAAACAGCATGAAGGACGGGGTGGAGTATAAGCCAGAGGCGAGCGTCCGTCACGCGGGAACGTCAAAGAAGAGGCGGCCCGCCCAGCCAGGGCACAGACAAAACCGGTGTGAGCATTGTTACGTGGCCCCGGCGTGGGTATAATCCGGCCCGCGACGCTCAGGAGAAGACATGACCGACCTGCATGTTGTCGTTGTTGGAACAGGATGATGGGGCCCGGAATTGCCGCCACGTTGGCCGGTGGGGAATCGCCACTTGTCTGTTCCCTTGATCCTTTGCCCTATCGGCGTTCATCTGCAACCTGCGCCCCACCTTGCGGATTGCCAGACCGTCAATCGCGCTTCAATTCTCATTTTTCGGCGCCTGTGCTATGATCCCGCGTCATCGATGACAATGGCTAAAGGGGACCTCTTCGAGGCTGCGATCCTCCCGCCGCAAGAGACTATGAATCTGGAATTCGTGAAAGCTTCCCCGGCTCCGCTGCCAGAAGCCGTCACAAAACTGAAAACTGCCCTGAAGCTGAAGGACCAGGAGATTGAGATCCTGCACCGCATCAGTGAAGCAGTGAGCGGGAACCTGAATCTGGAAGACGTGCTGCGTCACATTATCGATTTAGTGGGTCAGGTCAGCCGGGGAAATGCATGCCTGCTCTACCTGCTCGACCGCGCGAACGAAGAACTGGTGCTGCGAGCCTCAAAGAACCCGCATCCGCGGATCATCGGGCGCATCAAGATCAAGTTGGGCGAAGGCATCACAGGCTGGGTGGCCAAAGAGAAGCAGCCGGTCGCCATCCCAAAGGATGCGTTCAACGATCCCCGGTTCAAAGTTTTTCATAGCCTGCCCGAAGACCGTTATCAGGCCTTCCTTTCAGTCCCCATCATCAGTAAGAACGAAGTGATTGGAGTGATCAACGTCCAGCATCGGCGGCCTCATCGGCATTCTTCAGTGGAAAGGGCTCTGCTGGTGACTATCGCCTCGCAAGTGGGCGGTTCCATTGAAAACGCCCGCCTGTACGAAGAAACCAAGAAGAAGGCGATGCAGATTGAAACGCTGTCGAAGGTGAGCAAAACGATTGCGTCGAATCATTACTTGGACGAGATGCTGCAACTGATCGTCTCGATGATGGCGGAGGCGATGAATTCGCCCATCTGTTCTATCATGCTGCTGGACGAAAAGAAGGAAGAGCTGGTGATCAAGGCCACTCAGGCCTTGAGCCATGCCTACGCCAACAAGCCGAATATCAAAGTCCACAAGAGTTTGCTCGGGCGAGTGGTGCTCGACCACAAGCCGCTGATCATCCGAGATGTCATGCTGGAAAAAGGGTACACATATCCGGAACTAGCCAAGCAGGAGGGCCTGCGTTCGCTGGTTTCGGTGCCGCTGATGATTAAGAATTCGGTGATCGGTGTTTTCAATCTCTACACGTCACAGGAACGACAGTTCTCCAACGAAGAGATCCAGCTGATTTCGACCGTGGCCAATCAGGCGGCTGTCGCCATCGAAAACACGAAGCTGATGGCCGAGACACTCTCGATGCAAGAAGCGTTGCAGACAAGAAAACTCGTGGAGCGGGCGAAGGGGCTCCTGATCAAAGAGGAAAAGATCACCGAGGATGAAGCGTACCGGCGCATTCAGCAAAAGAGCATGAAGCTCCGCAAGTCCATGCGGGAAATCGCCGAAGCCATCGTGCTGGCTGCGGAGATCAAGATGTAGAGGCGTGCCCATTGTGTCCGCCCTCATGCGTTTCCGTCCCACCGGGGCAAACAGGTGGATCTCTTACCCGGACGCGCCAGAACCAATTACGTCTTCGCCATTCCGGCGAGCGCGGGAATCCAGACTTCTTGTCAGGCCCCACTGGATTCCGACCTTCGCGGGAATGACACACAGAAAAGTTGTTGGAAGACAATTCGAATTGCCAACGCATCGAGAGTTCTAACCCTAAGGCCGTACCTGGCATTACTGAGGATCGCAAACTATAGTGACAACTCCCGTGTGTGCATGTTCGCTGCGTTCCTAGGCTCGGCTCCCCTCGCCCCAACGCGGGAGAGGGGTTGGGGGTGAGGGGGGGTGAGGGGGAATCCGATAGCGTGAATCAGTACGCGGAATCCAGCGCTGGATGAGGATTCTGGAGCCCTGCAGGATCAATCAGCCGTTGTTCGCCCCCTCACCCCATGAAGGCTTCTCAAGCCTTCATCCTCTCCCGCGTTGGGGCGAGGGGAACCGAGGTCGATTGAGTTTCTCGATAAGCCACGAGTTTCGTCACTATATTCTGCGATCGTCACCAATTAGTAAGAGATTACAGCCCCATCCCTTATAATTCAGCTCTTTTTGAGAGGAGGCACTTATGATCTTGGTGGTGGGTGGAGCGGGTTATATAGGTTCGGTGCTGGTTAGGGAACTGTTGGAGCGCGGTTATGCGGTCAAGGTGTTTGATCGTCTTTACTATGGAGACCAAGGAATTCGAGATGTGGCGGAGAGGATCAAGCTGCAGCCGGGAGATGTCCGAACCATGGACAGCTCGGTGCTTGACGGTGTTGACGCGGTGATCAACCTGAGCGGCCTCTCCAACGATCCCACCGCCGAGTACAATCCCAAGGCCAATTATGAGATGAACACTCAGGCCACCGAGTTTCTGGCCGGGCTGTGCAAGAAAAAGGGAATTCGCCGGTTTCTTTTTGCTTCTTCCTGCTCGATCTACGACGTCGGCATCGGCAACGACGAAAAGGACATCGTTTTGGACGAAGAGTCGCCGGTGAATCCTAAGGCGGCTTACTCCAATTCGAAATACCAGGCCGAGCGGCGCCTGCTCTCCATGAGCGGCAGCGATTTTTCTCCTGTCATTTTACGCAAGGGCACGATTTACGGGTTTTCTCCCCGGATGCGTTATGACTTGGTGGTGAACACTTTTCTCAAAGACGCCTTGTCGAAAGGGCATCTGACGATTCACTACGGTGGAGAGATGTGGCGGCCCCTGGTTGATGTGCGCGATGCGGCGAGGGCCTATATCACCTGCCTCGAAGCGGATGAGCACAAGGTGAAAGGTGAGATTTTTAATGTAGTTTACGGCAATTTCCGCATTTCGGAGTTGGCATTGCGCGTGGTTGACGCCCTGAAAGAAGTGGATGTGAAGGTGGAGATCCGCCCGGATTATCGCTACCACGGCGTCCGAAGCTATCGCGTTTCCGGCAAGAAACTGGAGCGCACCCTGGACTTCACACCCGCTGTTTCCGTGGAAGAAGCGGTTAAGGACATGGTGGAAAACATCGCCCGCTACCGGTACAGCGATTTCGACAATCCCCGCTATTACAACATTGCCTGGTTGAAGCTGCTGGAAGAGGCCGACCGGATCATTAAGGTGACGGGCTCGGTTTTTGATGCGGCCTCACCTGCCGGATTTCAGCCCATCGTGATGCGCAAGAGCCAGGGAGCGGACCGTTGAAGATTCTTCTGATCGGCGCCAACGGGCAGCTCGGCTGTGATCTTGTCAAGGCGCTCAGCGGGCACGAACTGGTCACGACCACCCACCAAACCCTCGACGTGGTGAATTTCCAGCGGGTGCGGCAGACAGTGCGGGAATGCCAGCCGCAAGCCATTATCAACACCTCAGCCTTTCACAAAGTGGATGTTTGCGAAACGGAGATCCTGCCCGCGTTCCAAGTGAACGCCTATGGGGTGAGGAACCTCGCCCTGGCCGCGCGTGAAGTGGACGCCGGGCTGATTCACTTCAGCACGGACTATGTGTTTGAGGGGAATGTGCCTGTTCCGCGCACGGAATCTGACCCAACCAATCCGATCAGCGCCTATGGCATTTCAAAACTCGCTGGCGAGAAGTTTGCCTGTTACCTCTGGCCGAAGTGTTTGGTCATCCGCAGTTGTGGTCTCTACGGTCATGCAGGAAGCAGTGGCAAGGGCGGCAATTTCGTCGAAACCATGTTGAAAAAGGCTGCCAGCGGAGGCGCCATCGAGGTCGTCGACGATCAGCGCCTGACGCCCACTAGCACGCGGGAGCTGGCTAGAAAAGTGGCCGAGCTGCTGTTAACCAACAGTTTCGGGCTCTTTCACATCACCGCCAGCGGCGACTGTTCCTGGTTTGAGTTTGCCCGTGAGATCTTTTCGATCGCAGGCATTGAGGCCGACCTGTCGCCAACCACCTCGGAGGCTTTCAAGTCGCCAGCGCGCCGCCCTGCCTATTCGGTTCTGGAAAATGCCCGGCTGAGGGATTTGGGCATGGATGACCTGAAGGATTGGAAAGTCGCGCTGCGGGAGTATCTCGAGAATCGGCCGCAAAAAGGGTAAGGGCCGTTCCGCCGCGGCGAGGTCGTTATGTCTTTGTGCGTCATTCCCGCGAACGCGGGAATCTGGAGATTGGACATTCTTTGGAGTGGCGAAGCCCACCCTGGGAGCGCGGGCGTCCCGCCCGCAAT
>JAKEER010000441.1 GCA_022616615.1 Acidobacteriota bacterium | reverse complement strand
TTACACCTGGTCTCTGGATAGACTATTCCTGTGCTAAAAACCAGCCGGAAAGCTCGCAGCAAGGCACCTAAAAATCCCATTCGAGAAAGAGCAGAGAATGCTGCTGATGAATACCGCAGGCTCACGCAATTGACCGCGAGCGTCCGACGATAGCCGCCCCTGTTCCAGGCCATCATTGCCGCCAATTTCCCCTTTTAACTTCGGCATCGACACCTCCTGAGCGTTCTTTTTCCTACCCAGCCCGCCCCGCACGTCAGCGATGGCCAATAAATACGGCCTTGCGGAGGTACCCGCCATCAGTTAGCTGATCCAAAACGAACGCTGCAACTTCAGCACGCGAGACGCGCGTTAGTGTCATACCGCGAACGTCAGTAACCGCCTCGAGGTTTCCTGACGGAGCTCCCTCTCGGAACACTGCGGGCCGGACAATGACCCAGTCTAATGAGCTTTTCTGGATTAAGGCTTCTTGAACGTCCTTGTCTTCGTAGACGCGCTTGGTGATGAGTGAAAACAGAATCCTGTCGTATAGAATCCGCCGTGCCCCTTGGTTTCTCCCGCTCCAACGCCGCTGATGCACACCAGCCGTTTGACCCTGCTGCGCTCCATCGCATCGATGAGGATTCGGGTGGATTCAGAGAACAGCGTCGTTCGGCCTATCGTTTTTATTCCAATGGCGTAGATCGCAGCTTCTTGGCCACGGACTGCCTGCTCAACTGCGCCAACGTAGCCAAGCAGCCGTTTGCAGTCACAAGGCCTTCGCGGGAAGGCTCCTTTTGGCTGGGCCGGCGTCGTTCGTGACTGTGCCGCTACCGCCACTGGGATGCCAGTGCAGAGGTAGAAGCTGGTCGAAGATGATCTCCACCTTCCAATGATCTGCGAAGGAGAGATTGATTGGGTTCGAGGGCAGCGGATGATCTCGCACGAGTTCGGCCATGAGAAACCGGTGCCCTTCCAATAATTCCGGGTGCTTCTTGGATAACAAGTACGCCCAAACCAGTCCAATAGTCCCGCCCATTCCAAATGCCAGCAGGATCTCCGGCCCATGTCCCATAGGCTTTCCGTCATCTTCCTGCCAAATGATGCCAGGAGTGTGCAGCAGGAACGCCGCGCTTCGCAGTTTCTGAGATCGCGTCTCGCCGGAAAGCCTCTTCGAAAACCGCGCCGGGCTTCCCTCGCCATCCAAGCAACTGTGTTTATAGGTGGCCTCCGCATCCATGTAGAAGTCCAGGCAGCCGCGATTCTTGAACTGATCGGGAACGTTGCCAATCACGTCATCCGTCAGGGTAACCTCGTGCCGGGAGCAGTGATTGAAGTACCGCCTGAAATCTCTGAAGAGCTGTTTTTCCAGCCAGCTTCCGCTTCGATCAACAACTCTCTTGTGACGGTAGGGCACGTCATTCAGTGGCGGGCGGGTCGTGAGAACCAGCAGATCACGATGGTTCAAAGAAAGCGCGAGATCGCGGCTGGGATCAGGGCCTCCTCCGTTTGGACGGTAATTCATGATCAGTTGGCTGTACTGGTAACCCAATAACTGAATGCTGGGCATGAGTTCGATGAAAGCGTCTCCGTCGCGCAGCTGATGAGGATGCAGGTGCCTCTCTGGTCTCCCCGGCCAAGGATATCCAACCCTAAAAAAACGTCTTTGACTCTCTGGTTGTTCGTTGCGATTCATTTCCAGTTTACTCCTCTCCCGTTTGGGCTGTTCTCCAAAGTCCGCTAAGCCCTCGTTGGAGGCTGGGCTGCGGGCAGGTAAGCTTGTTGCAGGAGAACTCGCGCAATTATAGCTCTGCTAACGATCCGACGTCATCTCTCAAACCAAGTACGATCTTGCCGCAAAACTTCTTCTCGCGGCGAAATCGCGAATCTGTCCGGGGCCCTCTTCCTTCTACCAGTCAGTCTTGGGGCAAAAACCAGATCAACGCAAAGATTTCTATGTTGAAAGCAATCCGCTATAAGACCACTTCAGCCCCAAATGCCGATCCGCTGAGGTGAAGTGGAAAGCATTGCCGCTCGCGGCTCCCTCACTGCCGCCATTGGAGGGACGGGCGAACTCAGGCTGGCAATCATTTTAGAGAGCTACGCCACCAGCCCGGCATTGCCGCGCGGGTTGAGTGCGGATGTTAACTGATTCGCAAGAGCCGAATGTGGTGGGGATCTGGCCAGTTTTGCCGCGGTGGACACCGAGTGTAGTTGCATCGGTATACAGCCAGCCTGTCCGGTTCTAAGATTCTCGACCAGGATGTTCATATGGTGATCTGGATTTTCGATCAGTCTGGGATGTGGCAGCCAATCGAGCTACAGGGAACTCCGATGAAGCTGGGCGTGCAGGACGGCCGTCCGATGGTTACGAGCGATGGCAGGGCTGCGTCGCTCGGGCTGCTCTATCCCTGGCGGGACCGTTTCACTGCAACCCGCTATGTCTTGTTCCCGCTGGAGCAGGAGATGTTGCGGGTCAACGGGCGGCGGCTCTTTGGACATCGGCTGCTGCGTGACCGCGACGAGGTTGCCCTCCGTTGTCCGACTGGCAGCGGGACAGTCTTCTTTACGGAAGAGTCACTCCCACGCGTGGTCGCCTTCAAATCAAGCCCCGGAGGCGGGCCGCCAACATTCTGTTTTCGCTGTAAGACGAAAGTCGAAGACGCGCAGCTATCCGTACTCTGTCCCCGCTGCAAATTTTGGTATCACGAGATGCAGGAGCGCTCTTGTTGGAGTTATGACAAGGAATGCGCCGGCTGTCATCGAACCACTGCTATGGATTACGCGTGGAAACCAGAACCGGTGATAAACGGCCAAGTCGCGACCCTTGCAGCGCGAATGGCCCGGCGCAGGGCGGCCACCAGCGAGCAAAGCCGAGGGTGAAATGGGGACTTTCGGCTATCAGCTACGAACGAGTCGAGCAGACGGCATTCATCGGAGTAGCCGGACTTGCCAAACTGCAAAGCAAAAGGGTTGCCGTGCTCGGGTTGGGGAACATTGGTGGGCAGGTAGCGCGCCATCTCGCGATGCTCGGTGTAAAGCTGACTCTGGTGGACTGCGGATTTGTGGAACGGCAGAACCTGGCGACGCAAGGTTACGAAACCGGTGATCTGGGCGCGGCGAAAGTGTCCGCTACAGAGCGACGCTTGAAGGCGATCAATCCGGACTGTTCTGTAACTCCGATTTTCAGCGAGTTCGGGCGCCTGGGCGCGGCTGCCCTGCAAGTGGCAGATTTGGTTTTGTGCTGTTTCGACAGCTTGGCTGACCGGTTGCTGGTGAACGAGCGGTGTTGGCGGCTGGGAACTCCCTGGATCGACGCGGCCATCGATGGCACGGGGCGGTTGCTCTACGGAAGAGTGGTGCTCTACGATCCGGGCTCGCCCGAGGGGCCATGTTACCTCTGCCGCTGGGACCAGCCGGGGCTGCAGGAGGCATTGCGCCTGGAGCGGGAGCGAGCCGGGCAGGCAGGAACCGGGACCAAGGGCTGTGCCGACTGGCGATTCGAGTTAACCCGAGGAGAGCTGTCGCCGCCAACCCTGTCGATCTCCAGTTTGGGCGGTGTGATTGGCGGGATCCAGAGTCTGCTGGCCATCGATTTTCTCTTGGCGAGAACCGAACGTTCGGTAGCGAGTACCGAGATCACTGTCGACTTCGGGCATCATCCGTACTCGATGCGGGTCTACCAGCTCCGGCGAAACCGCCATTGTTTGTTCGATCATCAAGTTTTTCGTCTTGTGGCGGCGGGAGAGGATTCGGCGGCGAACTTCACAGTGGGACGGTTGTTCAGCATTGCCGAGAAGCAACTGGGCGTGCCTGTGACACTGCAGTTCCACGGCAGAGAGCTGATCACGCGGCTGCGCTGTCCCAGCTGCGCGAATCACCTAGAACCGTTCAAGCTGGCGGAGGTCATTCAGGAGGAAGAGTTGATTTGCTCTTGTGGCGCGACACGCCGGGCAGGGGGGCTCGACAGGCTCCGAAGTTTTACGCGAGAGCAAGCGCGGCCGTTTCTGGAGCGCACGTGCGGGGAACTTGGCTTGCCACCTAACGACGTGGTGTCGGCGACAAATGGGTCAGAGAACGTGGACATACTGGTTGGATAGATCTTCGTGCGGGACGTTTCGAGAATCTTGCTCTGACTTCTTCGAACGCTGGCAACGCCCACACTTCCCCGGACCTCTCCCCCGAGTGCGAGAGCGGGAGGTGCTCGCTGTCGTCAGATACCCAGGTGACGTCATGACCGATATCTTCAACTCATTTCTGGCAGACAGTTTCATGAAAGGGATGGAGATTACCCGCGAGAGCGACGTTCTGGACATACTGCACGACCCCGGTTCGAATCCGCCCTGGAGATACCTGCTGGTGTTCAAACAAACGGAGTATTTGTTGCGCACGCATTCGGGTGTTGTTGAAACGGTGACCGGTTCTGTTCCGGTCGAGGTGCGCTTTCCGCCCGACTATTTGTTGACTGCAGACCCGGGGCTGTATCTCAGGATCGCGGTGATGCTCGATCCCAGGACGCTGTGGGGGCCATACACGGGCTTCTTTCATCCAAATTATGACCCGATTACGGGCGCCATCTGTCTCGGGGCCAGGTTTGCGCCAGGCACGCCTCTTCCAGCGCTTATCTTTCACGTTTACACCATCATCACCTACGAGAACTACAGCGTGGACGAAAGGAACTGCTTGGACCCGGCAGCAGCCCGGTACTTGCGGGAGCACCCGGAGGCAGCCGCGTCGCTCCGCGTCACACCTCTGAGACGGCGGCGCCAGCGGTTCCAGGTGACGGTCGCGAGTCAAGGAAAGGGCGTGTAGAAATGCCAGCCAGCGTGCGTCGTCGCAGAACACCCGGTTTGCAAGAGCTGTTTGGATCGGAGCCCGGATTCGAAATGACCGCTCCGGATCGCGGCAGCTTTCACCTCGGTGAGACTACTGTGAACACAATCCACGACTCTCGTGGTTGGATCAGCGTCCTAGCCAAGCTGCCGTCGTCGGTGACGTCAGCGTTGACGCTTGCCACTTCGCTGCTCGAGGTACATGGGAGCTTCAAGCATCCGGTGAAATTCGCGCAGGCAGAAGCGGAGCTCTCTGTCGACCTGATGGTGGACATACCTCAATGCGAACTGGGCAATTTGAGCGTTCTGAATGGTGCCCTGAAAAGCTGGATGTGTGAGGGAGTGGAATTGTTCCATCAGGTTCGCGACGGCAAGGGACGCGAGGACCGTGAAGCCCGCTCAGCGTTGAAACCGCCACCGGATGCCGACCTCGCGACCCTCGACCAGGCGGGCCAGCGGATGGAGCAGGCGCTGAACGACTCGTGTCTGGAATGGTCCGCTGGGGAAGCGCCCGGGTCCTACTCCGTTAGCTTGGACCTAGATGAGTACTTTCAAACAATCCAGATCGAAATTCGTCACCGGCAGAGTTTGCTGTTCCAAAGTCCCCTGGTGGGACCAAGCGCTCTGAGTGGAGATGCGCTCAAGGCACTGGCGCATTTTTTGTTGCGGGCCAACCACAGGATCCGCTTCGCGCGGCTGTCGCTTCAAACCGATCCGGCTGGCGGTGATCAGACTGCCGATATGAGCAAGAAGTCTGTGGTGGCAGAGCTTGCCTGGCCGGTTGCACTGCTGCCGGCCCTCTCTATCGAGAAGGCCGTCGCCTCACTAATTGTAGCAGCCAGGCTCACCCGGCTGGAAGCCGAGGTGTTGTTTGACCCAGGCGCCGCGCAGGTCTACCTGGGGATGTCAGGAAAGGAGAGACAACAATGGGAACCGCAAGTGTAGTCATCAACAAGCTGTGGGGAGTCGATCTGTCGGGGCACAAACGGGGCGCCATTGACGGCATCGACGGGGGAATTCCACTGGACACCACGGTCGGTGAAATCGTCAGTGACATGAGCCGTGCTCTGAATCTGCCACGCGATACCACCTATCATGCCGAATACCAGGGCCGAAGGTTGAACCGCTCGGAGACACTGGAGGAAGCCGGGCTGGAGGATGAAGCGCTCTTGACGCTGCATCCGGAAGTGACGGCCGGGTGAGCTTTGAAGCCGCGGCCATCCAGCCTGCAAGGATTGCAGACCAGCGGCAATTGGACGTTCTTCGGGCTCCCCTCCTGAGAGCAGGAGGGGAAGTGCCGCATAGCGGCACGGGGGTGGTCTGAGGGGTGCGCCAAAAACCCCCATTTGAGCGCTTTGTATCGAGTATGCACCTTTGCGATACGAAACGTTCGATTGGAGGTTTCAGCAACGGCCGGTCGCACCACCCCGGCGCTGGCTGCGCCAGCGCCAGCCCCTCCTCAGCCGAGGAGGGGAGTAAAAATGTCCAATCTCCACCCGGCCTGCAAGAATTGCCATGAGCATCTGTCAATGGTTTTATTTGAGACCGCGGAGGACCTTTTGTTGGAGCGCACCATGGAGACGATCAATCCCTATGATTTCTTCCTGGAGGTGAAAGACTCCCAAGGTGGCGCGGGCTACCAGGAGATCATCGATGAGGACACATTCTCGCTGCTCATTGACGATGCCCTGTTCTCGGCCATTTGTGCGGGCCGTCCTTCGGCCCGTCACACCATCTCGAAAGCCCGGATCGCGCCCGTCTGGAAGGAAGAGGCGGCCAGTGCCTACATCTCTGGCCTCAGTGTTGAGGTCTGCTGGAACGGGCAACACGACGACTTCTTCAGCAAACTCTACGGCATTGAGCCGTTCCGTCTGCGGGCGCGGCAGGGCATCAGGACACTGTTCGAGCGGCGCCTGCAACAACGCGAGAGCAGTCACGGCGAGGCCGGCGATGCTGAAAAGGCCGCCGAGGGAACCTTCACGTGGAAGGTCTCTGCCTTCCCGAAGCCAGAGCGCCCGCGGGAGCCGGAGATCCGAAAGTTTCGCGCGATGGCAGTCGACAGCGCCTTCGTCATTCCGGAAGAGCCAATTGCCAGCTTCGGCCTGGCCTTTCCAGACGGCAGCGGTCAGAAGAGTTATACAGTCTTTATTCCAAACAGCGTCGTCGAGGAGATTCAGCGGCTGACACTGCAGACGGAGGGGCGGCTGGAGCAGGCCGGCTTTCTCATCGGCCACGTCGCCCGAGATCCTGACGCTGGCCGGGTTTATGCGGTGGCCACCGCGCATCTGCCGGCCAGCGAGGGAGTGGAAGCTGGGATGGACTCGTTCACGTTTTCACCCGAGACCTTCATGCAGGTGCGGAGGTTCATCGAGCTCCGAGGCCGCGGCGAGGCCTGTTTGGGATGGCAACACAATCACCATTTCTGTCCGGGTTGCCCGTTTAATCCGAGCGGTTCCACCATCTTCTTCAGCACCGCCGACGAGCAGGTCCAGGCCGCCTCTTTCCGGCTGCCCTATATGGTCGCGCTGGTGGCAGGACGTGACCTTGAACTGGAACCGAAAAAGCCGGCTGTGCGGATGTTCGGCTGGGAAGACGCCCAAATTGTGGAGCGGCGCCTCCTCCGCTACGAGACGAAGGGACAGACTCTGGTGGTGTCGTGAGAGTTCACTGAGGCACGCGCAAACAGCGGAGGACATCAGTATGAAAGGCGATCCGGAACTCTTGAACCTGCTGACGGCAGGCAAAGAGATGAGCGACGACGAGGAGAAGAGCTCACTGGAGACAGTGCTGGCGGCCTCACCACAAGTTGGGGCTCAACTTTGCAGGGTTTTTCTGGATCAGAAACACCGGCTGAAGGCAGCGCTCAGCGAGGCCCGCAAGAGCGACGACGAGCTGCGGCGCGTCATCCAGCAACTCTCGGAGCCGCCGTGGTATCCCGGCGACTTCCTGCGCTACTCCGCCCGGCACAGCAAAGCCACGGTCAGCAGTGGCGGCCGTAAGGTGGCTGTTTCAATCGCTCCCGAGCTGCAGGCTGAGGTAGAAGGATTGACAACCGGGTCGGAGGTCTATCTGAGCCATGAACTGAATGTGATTGTGGCTATCGGCGACTGCTATAGCCGAAGCGGTGAGATTGCCGCCTTTGACCGCTTCGACCGCGGCCGGGCGGTGCTGAAGGGCCACGGTGACCAGGAGATTGTAGTCGACGTGGCCGCGGAGCTGGCGAGCGCGGAGCTAAAGTCTGGCGATCGGATCTTATTCGAGCGTGAGACCCGAATCGCCCACGATCGCATTGGAAGGACTCGGGGCGAGCAATACTTGATAGAGGAAGCTCCTGAAGTGACCTTCGACCAGATCGGCGGCCTAGACGGTGTCTTGACAGATCTGCTGGACGAGATCGAGTTGCATCTGTTTCATGGCGACCTGGTGCGGCGACACCAACTGGAACGGGCCAAGGGTGTCATCCTGTGCGGCCCCCCAGGCTGCGGAAAGACACTGATCGCCAAGTCGCTGGCCAACTACGTTGGCAGCATTTCCAACGGCGGCGGCCACGCTCGATTTATCAACATCAAGCCTGG
Organism: Acidobacteriota bacterium; assembly: GCA_022616615.1. Taxonomy (GTDB): domain Bacteria; phylum Acidobacteriota; class Terriglobia; order Versatilivoradales; family Versatilivoraceae; genus VFZK01. Next base: position 1,650 of record JAKEER010000441.1, on the reverse strand, counting down.
GAGCCAGCGCTCACTTTGGTATGGACAGACGGAAGCTAACATCCGCGAGATCTTCCGTGTGGCTCGGGAAACGGCGCAGCAGGAAAGCGCGCCTGTGGTGGTTTTCATGGACGAGCTCGACAATATTGGCGCCCGCTCGGGAGATTTTGTCAATGCCATCGACTCTCGAGTGCTCACGGCATTCCTTGCCGAGATCGACGGGCTGGAAGCGGCCGGCAACCTTTTCTTGATCGGAGCCACCAACCGGGCTGACCTGCTGGATGAGGCGCTGCTTCGGCCGGGCCGCTTTGGCGACCGCGTCTTCCAAATCCCACGCCCCAGCCGTGACGCGGCCAAGGAGATTTTCGGGAAGTACGTTACGCCAGGGCTTCCCTTTTCTAATGGCAACGGCGCCGGCGCCCAAGCGATAGCAGAAGAGTTCATCGAAGCGGCACTCTGTCACATCTACTCTCCCAGGGGCGAAGGGAACTTGCTCGCCACGCTTACCCTCAGAGATGGAAGGCGGCAGCAGGTCCATGCTCCAGAAGTGATGAGCGGCGCCATCATCGCCAATGTTGTCAGAGAAGCCAAGCGGCGCTCCTGCGTTCGCGGCGCGCGCGGTGAACGGGTTGGCATTGTCGCCGCTGACGTGCTGGATGCGCTCGATGGCGAGCTGGAGACCATCGCCCTGAGACTTAAGAAGACCCGGCACATTCACGCCTTGCTGACCGAACTGCCGGCCGACGTGGACGTGGTGAAGGTGGAAATCCACACGCGGAGCCGCACGCCCCGCACGTACGACTTTGTGCACAGCGGAAGCTGAGAACTTCTGGCGTGAAGCAGGGCGTTGGGGCGGCTTCCGCGTATGCCGCTGGAACATGACCTAGGCACGATGGTGGAGCCAGCGTCATGCCGCGCTCGGCGGCGCGATTCGAACATGACTTTCAGGTCACTACCAGTAGGTAGATTGAGGAGGAACAGATCCATGTTAGAGACAAAGGGGCCGGCAGAAAAAACACCCGTAACGCGCAAGCCCGGTGAGGAGAAGTTTCATCCTGAGAACCTGCCTCAGGCGCCAGAATGCAGCCTCGACGAAACTCTCCACAAGCTGGAAACGAACTGCTACGTCCAAGTGATGTCCGGCTCATCTTCGAAGCGCTTTCCAGTCGCCAACCAGACGGTGAGCAACGTGCGGGAGCTGTTGAAGGGGGTCCTCAATATCGCGGATAAGGCGGCGGCCTTGGTGAATGGCAAAGAAGTTGGCGAAGGCACCGTCTTGCAGGCTAACGACCGGCTCGAGTTTGTCAAACGGGCCGGCAGCAAGGGGGCGCAGGTTAGCCGGCGTGGTCCGCAGTTGGGCGACTTTTCTAGTCGCGCCCAGGCGTCGGCCAAGGCCAACGCTCTGGAGACTGGACATTTTTCCCGGTCTTTCGCACGGCTTTTCGGTTGTTGTGAGCGTGGTCTGTGTAGAGCCATGACCAAACAAGCGTTTCGCTGGCGGAACGCACTGACTCGGCACGAAGCGTGCGTTTGACGCAGCGACCCTGGGAGCGCGGGCGTCCCGCCCGCTTCGGAGCGGCCGGAGGCCGCTCCGATGGCCTGCGGCCACAATTGCGGGCGGGACGCCCGCGCTCCCAGGGTGGGCTTCGCCACTCCAAAAAATGTCCAATC
>JAKEER010000440.1 GCA_022616615.1 Acidobacteriota bacterium | reverse complement strand
CGCAAAGAGGCGGTGAGTTATGGCAAGAGTGAATGAGTTCAATGTTCCGCAGGACTTCAAACCGATGGCGCGATGGGTACCGCCCGATCAACGCGGAAAGTTGGAGCCCACAATGAGCAATGTGCGAGGTGTGCTGGAACAGTTTGAGCAAGAGCAGCAACAGCGCAAGGCCGAGGCGCTGGCGCGGGTGCGCGCTGATATAGCGGCGGCCAAGGTGGATATAGCAGCCGGAGACGCGGTGCCTCCCGACACGGTAGTTGAGTTCCCCAGCACTGCGGCGAGGAGGTCAGCTTGAACTGCAGCGGAGCCAAGGACCAGGTGTGTGGTTCGCAAGGCAGGGGAGGTGCTGCATGTTGAGGATTTCCTTTGTCGAAGGAAGGAAGCAGCGCCGGCTGGTGGTAGAGGGCAAGCTCGTCGCGCCGTGGTCCGATGAGCTGAAAGCCGCCTGCGAAAGGGCTGGATCGGGACTTAACGGCCGTGAACTCGTCGTCGATCTGAAAAACGTAACGACGATCAGCCGACAAGGAGAAAGCCTGCTTCTGGAACTGATGAAGCAGGGGATCAGATTCCGAGGCTCCGGTTTGTATACGAATGAGGTTTTGAAACAGGTCGCCCGCAGATGGCGCACCGCGCGGAAGTTCTTTCTGTTGGGCTTTGCTCTCGCATTAAGCGCGAGCTTCATGGGATGTGCCGTGGGGCCGAAATACCGTCGCCCGACGGTCAAGCTGGAGCCGTTTCACAACGCCCCCTCCATCGAAACTCGTACCGCCGTCCTGCCGGCACCGCCCCTCGACCAGTGGTGGACGGGCTTCCGTGATCCTGACCTGACACGGATCGTGAAGCGGGCGCTGGACCAGAATCTCGACCTGGCCGCTGCCATGACGCGGGTGCAACAGGCGCGTGCCGCCGCGCAACGAGCAGGAGCTAAGCGCATGCCATCCGGAAACCTGAACGCTTCGACGACCTCACTTTCCCAGTCGACCGAGAGTATGACGGGTCGCCTCGCCGCAAACTTGCCCGGCTATGATCGCCAACAGAACTACTACGATCTCGGATTCATGGCGAGTTGGGAAATCGATCTGTTCGGCGGTTTGAAAAAAGGAGCAGCGGCTGCTATGGCCGAGGCTCAGGCGGCCGAAGCTCTCCAGATGGGAACGCGCATCACGGTAGCCGCGGAAGCCGCTGATGCGTATATGCAGATACGGGGCGCGCAGGCGCGCCTAAGCTTCGCCAAAGACCAGATCGCCACTAACCAGCATCTCGTCGAACTAGTGCAGCAGCGAAGGGATGCGGGCATCGCTTCCGACCGCGAACTCGCTCAGGCCCAAGCCCTGCTGTCGCATGCGAAGGCGACGATTCCACTGATCATGATCTCTCTCGAGGCACAGCTGAACCGGCTGGACGTTCTTATGGGCGCGCAGCCGGGAACGTACGCAGCGGAGTTGAGCTCTGTAGTGGACATTCCCGATGTGCCGGAAATCTCCGGCTTTGGGACCCCCACCGACCTATTACGCAGGAGACCTGACATCATCGCTGCCGAGCGAATGGTTGCTGCCTCGAACGCTCGCATTGGCCAGGCTCTCGCCGAATACTATCCAAAGCTCTCACTTTTAAGCATCGTCGGGTCTCAAGCGATCGCTCCCGGCCATCTCTTCCAGCAGCAAGGATTTCAGCCCCTGAGTGTAGTAGGTCTGCGCTGGAGACTGTTCGATTTCGGCGCTGTCGCTGCGGAAGTGAAACGCGCGCGAGGCGCCAATGCCGAAGCCTTGCTCCAGTATCAAAGCGCAGTCCTTCGCGCGGCCGAAGATGTCGAAAACGCCTTCACTCTACTCGTCCAGTCGGAGAATCGCCGCAATGAAATCCTTCGTGAAATCGCTGAATTGCAGCGCGTGCGCGACCTGTCGGAAGAGGCCTACGCCGCGGGTGTCATCGGACTCACCGACGTGCTCGACGCGGATCGTCAATTGCTTGCGGCCAAGGACGACTTGGCCGTAGCTCGAGAGAGTGCGGCACGTGCAGCGATCGGCAGCTATCGCGCGCTCGGGGGCGGCTGGCTGCCATGATCGTAAATCTAGAAATCAGGAAGGAGCGCCATATGAAAAAGATCAATTTCAGTTATTCCGCTCTGGTCATTACCGGCCTCGTAGTCAGCTTGGCTGGTTGCGGTCAGAAGCAGGAGTTAGACCCAAGAACAAAGCCAGAGCTGGTTCGCATAGTGGAAGTAGGGTCGCCGTCCGGGGCAAATCGCGCATTCACGGGCGTGGTTTCAGCGCGTGTTGAGAGCAATCTTGGTTTCCGAGTTCCCGGAAAGGTCACGAAGCGCTTGGTAGATACAGGGCAGTCGGTCCGTGCTGGACAACTGCTCATGACGATTGATCGAACCGACTATGTCCACGCCATCACGGCGCGAGCAGAAACCGTCGCTGCAGCAAAGGCAAAAGCTCTTCAAACGGCCGCCGATGAAGCCCGATATCGCGGTTTGGTCAAGAGCGGCGCGGTGTCCGCTTCAATCTATGAACAGATCAAGGCCGCATCCGATGCGGCACAAGCTGACCTCGCTGCTGCCATCGCCCAGGAGCAGGTTGCGAGAAATGAGGGCAGCTACTCACAACTTCGTGCGGATGCGGACGGCGTCGTTATCGAGACCTTGGCCGAGCCAGGACAAGTGGTAATGGCCGGGCAAACGGTTGTGAAGCTCGCCCGTTCCGGTCCGCGAGAGGCCGCAGTGAACCTCCCGGAGACGTTGAGGCCGGCGCTTGGATCGGCGGCCTACGCGACGCTTTACGGCGAAGCGATGAGAGTTCCAGCTCGATTGCGACAGCTTTCCGGTGCTGCTGACCCGCAGACCCGCACCTTTGAAGCGCGCTATGTTCTCGAAGGCGATGCCGCGAATGCTCCGTTAGGAGCAACTGTTACGGTCCATCTCTCCGGTGATGTAGGGGCTGACAGGTTGCAAGTACCGGCCGCCGCCGTTCTCGACCGAGGGAAAGGTCCCGGTGTCTGGTTAATGAACCCTTCTACATCAACAGTCTCTTTTCAACCTGTGCAAGTACACCAACTGGGGGAAGAACTAGCAACCATCAGCGGGAACCTGCACCCAGGACAACAGATCGTAGCCCTTGGAGTTCATCTCCTTCACGATGGCCAACGCGTGCGCGTAGAGACCAAGGGAGAAATTCGATGAGCCACCACCATATGTCAGAAACAAACGAGAAGTTGCAGTTTCTCAACTTGTCGGCCCTCGCAGTGCGCGAAAAGGCCATCACTCTGTTCTTGCTGATTGCGATCGTTGCTGCTGGCATCTTTGCCTTCCTGAAACTGGGACGCGCAGAAGACCCGACCTTCACCATCAAGGTGTTTACCGTTGCAGCGGTGTGGCCCGGAGCGACGGCACAGGAGATGCAGGACCTCGTTGCCGAGCCGCTGGAGAAGCGCATGCAGGAATTGCTCAACTACGATCGCGTAGAGACCTTCACCCGGCCCGGACTCGCTCTGATGATGGTGACTCTCAAGCACAATACGCGCCCAGAACCGTCCCGGAAGAGTTTTACCAGGCTCGTAAAAAGCTAGGCGATGAAGCCCACAAATTGCCTCAGGGCGTGTTCGGCCCCTTCATTAATGATGAATACTCGGATGTCACGTTCGCACTCTACTCGGTGGAGGCTCCAGGCCTTCCTCCTCGCCAGCTTACGCGTGAAGCAGAAGCTCTTCGGCAGCGGATTCTTCAGGTGCCTGGTGTGAAGAAGATTGACATCGTTGGAGAACGGCCGGAACGTATTTTTGTCGAGTTCTCATACCAACGGCTCGCTACGCTAGGAGTCAGCGCACGAGATATCTTCGATGCGCTGGTTCGAGAGAATGCGGTAACCCCCTCTGGTTCTATCGATACGAAAGCCCAACAGGTTTACATTCGCCTGGATGGCGCGCTCGATGATCTTCAGAAGATTCGGGACACGGCAGTCGTGACAGCCGGACGCACCCTAAAGCTCTCTGATATTGCCGAGGTGAAGCGCGGATACGAAGATCCCGCAACCTTTCTTGTTCGTCATAATGGCCAGCCGGCTATGCTTCTCAGCATCGTGATGAAGGAGGGCTGGAACGGTCTGGACCTCGGCAAAGCGCTTGATGCGGAACAGAAGAAGATTTCCGCCGACTTGCCTGCAGGCATCACCTTCAGCAAAGTGACGGACCAGGCGGTAAACATCCGCGAAGCAGTGGATGAGTTCATGCTGAAGTTCTTTGCCGCCCTTGCCGTCGTGATGATCGTTAGCATTATCAGCCTCGGTTGGCGTGTAGGAATCATTGTGGCCGCAGCCGTCCCGCTGACGTTGGCGGCGGTGTTCGTCATCATGCTTCTGACCGGAAGAGTATTTGATCGGATCACGCTCGGCGCTCTAATCCTCGGCCTCGGCCTTCTGGTTGATGACGCGATCATCTCCATCGAGATCATGGTGGTCAAAATGAAGGAAGGGTGGGACCGCATCCGGGCCGCCGGGTACGCGTGGAGTCATACTGCTGCTCCAATGCTTTCAGGCACGCTTGTCACTGTGATTGGTCTAATGCCAGTGGGGTTCGCTCGATCGACCGCTGGAGAGTATGCGGGAAACATCTTCTGGATGGTAGGTTTTGCACTGCTCACCTCATGGATTGTATCCGTAATCTTTACTCCTTATCTTGGCGTGCAGATGCTGCCCGAAATCAAGGCCCTGTCCGGCGGCCATGAAGCCATTTATGCGACCCCGGGCTACGAAAAGCTCCGCCGCCTAATCGCCTGGGCGGTACGCCGGAAGGCTTTGGTTGCGTGCATTGTTCTGGGCATCTTTCTTACCAGCGTTGCAGGCATGGGACTTCTCAAGCGGCAGTTCTTTCCTCAATCCAATAGGCCTGAACTCCTGGTAGAGGTGACGCTACCACAAGGCACGAGCATAGAAGCCACTAACGCGAGTTCGAAAAAAATAGAGGACTGGTTGCGGCTGCAGCCCGAAGCAAAGATTGTTACGGCTTACATTGGCGCGGGTGCTCCGCGCTTCTTCTTCTCGTACAATCCAGAACTCCCGAACCCCAATTTTGCCAAGATTATTGTTCTAACGCCTAATGAGAAGGCTCGAGACCGTTTGAAGCTCAGGCTGCGTGAGCGGGTTGCGCAGGGCTTTGCGCCTGAAGCACGTGTGCGCGCCTCGCAGCTTGTATTTGGACCCTATTCACCCTGGCCGGTAGCGTTTCGCATCATGGGCCCCAACCTGGAAAAGAACCGCGCGATAGCGGCGCAGGTACAGGCTGCAATGCTGGCAAATCCTCATACTCGACAAGTGAACCAGGACTGGGGGGAACGCGCGCCAACTGTACATTTTGTGCTCGACCAAGCTCGGCTGCAACTGATTGGCCTCTCGTCCCATGAGGCTGCCGAACAGATCCAATTTCTGCTAACGGGTGTGCCAGTGACGCAAGTCCGTGAAGATATTCGAACCGCGGAGCTGATCGCTCGAAGTGCCGGAACGGACCGCCTCGATCCCAGAAAGCTGAACGACATGACTCTGATGAATCACTGGGGGAAGGCAATTCCACTTAGTCAAGTCGGCCACATCGAGATTCGTCCAGAAGAACCGATCCTCAAACGCCGTGATCGCCTGCCGATTATTACGGTACAGAGTGACATCGATGAATCACTTCAACCCCCAGAGGTCTCTGCCGAGATTCAGAAGGCAATTCGGCCGATTATCGCAAGCCTGCCCGAGGGCTACAAGATCGAGATGGGCGGCAATATAGAAGAGTCTGAGAAGGCGAACAAGGCACTGGCGATGGTATTTCCCGTGATGATTGTGCTGATGTTCACGGTGATCATCCTCCAGGTTCGGTCATTCTCCGGGATGTTCATGGTGATTCTTACAGCGCCTCTAGGTCTCGCCGGTGTGGTTCCAACATTGCTTCTCTTTCATCAACCGTTCGGGTTCAATGCGATCCTCGGACTGATCGCGTTATCTGGCATCCTGATGCGCAATACGCTAATCCTGATCGGACAAATTAGGACAAATCAGGAGGAAGGACTTGATAGTTATCGCGCTGTCGTGGAGGCAACTGTACAGCGATCACGTCCGGTAATCCTTACGTCCCTTGCAGCTGTGATGGCTTTCATCCCTCTGACCACCTCGGTCTTCTGGGGCTCGATGGCATACACACTGATTGGAGGGACTGCCGTGGGTACGGTGCTGACCCTTATCTTCCTGCCTGCACTCTATTCAATCTGGTTTGGAGTAAAGCCGACAGCAGTCCAGAGCGACGCGGCGCAGGTAGGTTCATAGCCGAAAGGAGAGCGATATGAATCTCAGGAATCGCACCATTCTCATTACCGGGGGCTCCGCCGGCATCGGCCTTGCTTTCGCGCTCAAGTTCGTCGAACTCGGAAACCAGGTCATCGTGACGGGTCGGCGCCAGTCAGTCCTCGATGACGTGCATGCGAAGTACCCGAAGCTCCACACCATCCAGAATGATGTCGCGGACCCTGCGCAAATCGCCGCCCTCGCCACGCGCGTGAAGGCGGATTTCCCCAACCTCGACGTGCTGATGAACAACGCCGGCATCATGCTCTTCAAAAATCTCAGAGTTCCGGCCGTCGACCTCGCTGGGCTAATGGCGGAAGTGAACATCAACGTGGGCGGGGTAATCGGTATGACCTCCGCGTTCATCGACATTCTCACCGCCAACAAAGGCACGGTGATTAACGTTTCCTCCGCCCTGGCATTCGTGCCCCTGCCGGCCGCGCCGATTTACAGCGCCACCAAGGCGGCGATTCACTCCTACACGCAGTCGCTGCGATTCCAATTGGAGGAAAGCGGCGTAGAGGTGATCGAGCTCATGCCACCTACGGTGAAGACCGACTTGGCGGCAGACATGACCGAGGGCGACGTTGTCACCGTGATTACCACGGAGGAGTTGGTGAAGCAATCCTTTGCGTCTCTCAGCGCCGGTGCCCTCGAGATTCGGCCGGGGCAGGCCAAACTGCTCGCGTTCATGCGCCGTCTCGCCCCCGATTTCATCAACCGGCAGCTCTGGAAGGCGTCTAAGAAGCTGGTTCCGGTTCTGGCGAGATAAAGAAGGCATTTGGGGGATCGAGGAATGGCTGTTGTTGGATACTCTGCCTGGTGATCCGCCCACCCACAGCAAAGGCTAGGTGCCGCTGCCCAAATGGTAACCAAGAAGGCGTCGGACAAGTCTTTGATTCTCCGAGTCGGCGGAATCGAACCTAGGCGGCTGCCAAAACTACATCCTTTCGACACTGACTCATCGCGACCGGAAACGACGTGGTTCCCCCTGCAATGGCCACCTCCTTTTGAAAGCTAGGATATGATCTGCTGTGTGTCTT
>JAKEER010000439.1 GCA_022616615.1 Acidobacteriota bacterium | reverse complement strand
TTTTGCCCTGCACTGCGTAGTCAACCGCAACCTATTCGCGTCGACGTCTCGCCACTGAGACTGAGCGCAAGATCAGAGATTGACTCAGCTCGGCTGACGGCCTGGGATCCGGTTACTCTTGCGTGAACCGGCAACCTTCTACCAAGCCTAACTGCAGTGACTCCTCTAGCAACGCAATCGCTTCCTGTTCGTGCAGGTCGCGAATCAGCTGCAATAAGCGACCGTGCATCTCACCGTCCAAGGCCATAGTTGCGGACGACCGTTGAAACCGCCCTATGATCACAAAGGCGAAAAGTTTCGGTACCACTACCTCCAGAGCGGTTGCAAGGTGACGGTTGCCTGCTGCCTCCCACAAGCCGCGATGGAAATCCAGATCAGCCAGGACAAACTCTAGAACTTGTCCGGCCTGCTCCGACTCGATCATTGTTTCGTAGGCCCTTTCCGCCGCCTTCAGGTCTTTCGCGCCCCTCGCAATAATCAGTCTTAATGCTGGTACCTCAAGGGACGTGCGAACCTCGTAGATCTCGGAAATGTCACGGCGCGTGAGAACTGTCACAAAGGTTTTCCTGGGGAGTTTCCTCTGAACGAACCCTTGCTTTTCCAGTTCAAGTAAGGCCTCTCGAATCGTCGGCTGGGAGACGCCGAGGCGGCTGGCAAGGCCGAGTTCCGTTACGCGCTCTCCGGCGCTTAATTCGCCTCGGAGAATCGCAGAGTAAATGCCATCGGCTGCTGCTTGCTTCAGGGACTTGCGTTGAACCCGCGCGAAGCCTGGGGCTTTCTGCTTTTCCAAAGCCAACGGTTCTGCAAACACAAAAGGCACCTTTGAGAGACTCACATCTTAATTTTTTAATTTTTATCTTTAACGTTAATCAAAACCGTTGTCAAGCTTTTTTTCTGATAACGCTGATCTACAAGTTGCCAGGAACCAACCGGAATAGTCCCGACTCCCACAGATCCCCGGCTTAGGCGCTGATTGCCGCAACTACCAACCACCCAGCAGATTCCGCCGAGCTAGGGTGGAGATTTAAGATTAGGGTCACAGAAGCCGGTCTTACTCTTACCCTCTGAACAAGATCCAGTTTCTTTTGGAATGAACGCTTCTGGAGAACTTGCTTGTTCACTACGTGGTCAGGAACCTCTCCTCGAGACAGCTTGAGCATTCCCTGGCAAGCCATGGTCCCCAGGTCGCGAAACAGCTCATCCGTCCAGGCGAGCGCGTGCGGCGTAACGATGACGCTGTCCAGTGTCAGCAATGGACTGCCTGCCGGCAGCGGTTCCTGAGAAAAAACATCAATACCAGCGCCGCGAATTCGCTTTTCCGACAGAGCCTGATAGAGATCCTGCTCATTGACAATCGCGCCACGGGCAGTGTTGATGAGAAAAGCGGTTGGCTTCATCAGATTCAGCTCCCGCCGCTTGATCAGGTTTCGTGTCGTTGCATTGAGGGGGCAGTTGATGCTCACAAAATCCGAAGATTGGAAGAGGCACTCTAAAGAACACAACTCCGCGCCTGCTGCACGGGCCTGGTCGGGCGGGATCAGTGGATCATAGGCCAGGATTTGCTTCACCCGGAATGAAGCTAAAAGCCGGCAGAGTTCCCGGGCAATTCCGCCCAGGCCCACAGTCCCAACGATCTTGTCACGCAGCTCACTGCCCATCCAGTGAATGGTGTCGTCCCATCGCCCGCTGCGCGCAATGCGATCTTTCTGAAACAGGTGATGACTAACTAAGCGAGAGCATGAAAGTCAGGATCGCTTCAGCTACCGGCCGATTGACGGCTCCCGCGGCGTTGAACAGCGCGACGTCCGAATCCGTGCAAGCCTCGACATCGACGTGGTCATAGCCAACGCCCAGGAGAGCGATGCCGAGGAGTCTTTCGACACCAGCAAAGCTTTCGCGTTCATAGGATGGCCAGGATGTGATGATGCCATCGTAGTCACGGATCTCCTGAGGTCGAATCACTGCGACTCGCTCAGCCAGGAATTCATGCCTGACCCTCGGTGAAGCCTCCAGCAGCGAGAGACCGAGGTCTTTGATCTCCAGTTCGTCCTGCTCATTCAGTAAGTCGCGGGTGAGACCGATGAGAAATTCGGAAGAGGATTGACTTGGCATTGAAGAACTCTTGCTGACGATTTCAGAATGCAGCGACGATAGTATTCTTCCATCGAGAACGTTAATAGCCTTTCGGTTCCCCTCGCCCCAACGCCGGGTAGGGTGAGGGGGCGAGCACACAGTCGAGAGTTTTTGGGAGTGTTACCGGCCCTCATTCAGACCTTGACATATTGGAAGATCGGACCTCCTTCCATGCCTTCTCATACAGCTCGCCTGCCTTCCCCAGATCTCGCAGCATTTCGGCCTTCTGAAGGACCTCGTCCGGCAAGTAGATTTCTCGGTTGTTCAACAGCTTTGGATCGACAAAAGGATAGGCCGCTTCGTTGGGCGTGGGATACAGGATTTCGTTCGCGATCTCAGCAGAAACGCGTGGCTCCAGCAAGTAGCTAATGAACGTGTGAGCAAGTTCTTTATTCTTTGCGGCTGCAGGAATGCAGAGGCTGTCGAGTCCGAACAAGACGGCTTGTTTGGGGACCCGATACGTTAGGGCAGGATTCTTCGCTGCGGCCCGGCAGAGATCGCCACTGTACCCGTAGCTCACCCAGGAGATCTCGCTGTTCAGCAGATCGACGAAAGCGTCGGTGTAGTCCCTAACGAGAGGTTTTTGGCGGATCAGCAGTTCCTTGGCCTTCTCGATTTCCTCAACGCGGGTTGTGTTCAGGGAATACCCCAGATATTGCAGCGCCAAGCCAATTGAAAAACGCGGCACGTCGAGCATCGTTATCCTGCCTTTTAGTTCGGGATCGAACAGCAGGTCGAGGTTGCCTGGATCTTTCGAGACTCTCACTGTGTTGACCCCCAGGCCGTTGCTGCCCCACATGTAAGGTACCGAGAAGCGGTTTCCAGGGTCGATGGGCAGGTTGAGAAACCTATCGGAGATATTCTTGAGGTTTGGGATTCTCTTCAGGTCCAACGGCTCGAGCAGTCTCTCCCGGATCAGCCGCTCAACCATATACGTGGACGGGACAACCAGGTCACACTGAACAGACCCCGACGTCAACATCTGATAAAGTTCTTCGTTTCCTGAATACGTCTTCAGCAGAACCGACGTGGAGTGTCGCTTTTCAAAGGCGGGAACGGCGCCAGAACCAATGAACGCCGGCCAGTTGCAGAGCGTGAGCTGAGAGCGCGTTAAACCGAACCAACCACATCCGCAGAGACTGCAGACCAGCACGCTCACAAGCGAGCCCATCATAGGCAGGAGGATCTTCTTCATCATTTCATTTTCACCTCCGGGTGAATCAGGCCCCTGGCGGCACTAGGTCGACCCTGACTAAGGCATAGGGCAGCAGGGCTAGCTCGACCTCATCGGCTCGCACCTGTTGCAGCAGGCCAGGCTCACTTCTAAACGATTCCGGATAGCGCATTGCAGATTCCGCGTTGGTTTCGTCGATTCTCCTAATCCTGATCCATCCGGTAGATCCCGGAAAACAAACACGAACGGGTCGAGCGCGAGAAGAAAGATTTGCCAGTAACAAACAAGCACGGTCCGCCTTCTTGAGAGCAACACCATGAAGCTCAAGCGGAGCATCAGTCGTTGCGGCGCGAAGTGAACCTCCGCAAAACTCACCAAGGTCTGCGAAGACGTGATAGAGCGGAAAAACCGACCCGGGAATCGAGAGGAACTTTCCAGGCATCGAAGACCCCGACTCAGCCTCCATCACTCCACACCAGCCAGTCGTTTCGTAATAAGTGATGGAACTCACCCTGGCCGCCGCCAGGTTGGCAAGACTGCACAACGTCCAGGCAGCGCCCAGCAGTGACATCTGCCGTGGATCTACGTGAGAGGGTAGCCTTTCTAACGCTGGGTCTGGGTCGTGACCAGGAACCAAATTCCGCCGTGGCCGAAGAGTCACCGGAGAAATAGCAAGCGCCTGCGTGCCCGAGAAGTGACGGGCGGTCTGGACAATTCCAGTGAGAGCTTCAAGATTTTCGATGACCGTTTCGTTGTCACAGGAGTGCGCTTGAGGGGTAATAGGCCAGGCGACGAAGTCCAGCAGTTGAAAAGGTGGGGCGGTGGCGGTTCAACTCTGCGAAGTATTGATCGGTGCCTCCGCCCACGACCGCTCTTGAATCGTATCGCCGAAGGTACCGGCGTGCCAGTTCAGCTGTCTGTGGGCTCGTGGTCTCCTCCCCTTCACGGAAGACGAGCCACGCCGAAACAGGCGGCTTCAGGGATTGAAGCAGTCCCAACAGGTCACCCAATTCGGACTCAGCCGTTTGGGTCAGGAACAGAGCCACTTCGAGCGTGACCCCGAGAGATCTGGCCTCCCTGGCCTGCCGCTCCAGATAAGCCCGATAGTCTGGTCGGGAGAGCCTGAGATCGATTCGAATATGCGACAAGTTCAGGGCTCTGAGACGATTTACCTCCTTGGTGGTTAGCAACTCACCATGACTTGCTGCTCCCAACCCCAAGCGGGGCAGAGGAAGCGAAGGCGTGCCAGAGAAATCCAGTTGAGCCGAAACGGGTGACAGTTCCGGCGCAATATTCTCAGCGTCGCCTTTGAGAACAAGCGTCACCGACTGGGTGACCTTTGTTCCCCGTCTGACTTCCACAGGAAACGGAACATTCAGCGGAGTGCAGTACGTCTTGAAGGAACCATCAGCCCAGTTGCGATGGTCCTCCATTTCAAAAACCTCTCCGTCCAGTTGCACCTCAGCCTTCAAGCCGGGCTTCACTTCGTGAGAGATCGAACGGACATTAAGAAACGGTTGATGCGGGGACACCTCTCGCGGGAAGATTGCTTTCTCACTAGAGCCATCGGTCCTTTGAATCGTGCACGGTCTGCCTGCGCACTCTCGAAGCGGATGCAGGACGGCAAACCCAATCCGACACCTCAAGAAATTAGATCGAGCGATGCCCTCGAAACTGAAATGGATCGTTCCATCTGTGGTCCCAATTATCTTTCCGTTCCAATGAAAGTCGATTGGCGGCTTTTTGCAGTCAACTTCGAACGAGAGCTGAAAGCTTCCTTCTAAAGCATCTAGCCTCAGAGCTGAGATCGTAGGTTCGACTGTGTCCCAATAACGGTCGCGGACCGCGACGTAGACATTTCTGAGGATCTCAATGTGTCCGAACCGCACGTAGCGAAAGAAGGCGGTTCTCGGATCAAACAGTGCGGTTAAAGGCCCTGCACGGAGGGGAATGGGTTCCGGCAAGGAATTGTCGACGCCGTAATAGAGAATCTCACGCTTGAGTCCACTTGCGGGATGACAGTTTCCACTTCCGTCGGCAGCCATCCGAAAACCGGGAGCGTTGGTCTGAGGAAAGCCGCTCGACGACTTCCGGCTATCGGGCTGTGTGATCGCCGTTAGATATGTATCAATCTTTCGAGTCCGCCGCCGAGTGAGACCTTTGGTCACTTGAACTCCAGTGAAACCGATAACACGAAAAATCGAGCGGAACCTAAGTTAGACCGGAAGCCGTCTTGCCAGCAGACATAGCAATAGTCACTGAGGCACCACCTGCTCTTATAGAAAGTCTGGGCCAACACACTAGGGAATTGCGTCC
>JAKEER010000438.1 GCA_022616615.1 Acidobacteriota bacterium | reverse complement strand
GCCCCCAGGCTCCCGCCTGGGGGCGACCCTTCGCACTTGGCGAATACGCGGCTCGCTTAGACGCTTTCAGCGATTATCCCTGCCAGACTTCGCTACCGGGCCATGCCGCTGGAGCGACAACCCGATCACAAGAGGCCTGTTCATCCCGGTCCTCTCGTACTAGTGTCTCGTCCCCGAAATACCTGCTGGATCGTGAACTGAGTCAGCGACTCAGGTTTTCGTTTTGAATCTTGAATTTGGAATTTTGAATTCGTCTTCGATTTTCTCAGTGTACTTGCGGGACGCGGCACTAGGGACAACTCCCCTCAAGTCTCCTGCGCCCACACCAGATAGGGACCGAACTGTCTGGCGACGTTCTGAACCCAGCTCACGACCGCTTTAAGAGGCGAACAACCCCATGGTTGATTGCCCGCTTTCTGGGCTTGCAAAACCTGCCCGGCTGCATATACTCCGTGTTTATCAACATGTTCAATGAAATCAAAGCGTCCCTTCAGAAGCTTTATGAGGACGATCAGCGCCCTTGGCTGGTGGGCTTCAGTGGTGGGAAGGACAGCACCATGCTGGCTTCGCTCATCTTCGACGCCATCCTGTGCCTTCCGCCGGCCCGGCGGACCAAACCGGTGTCGGTCGTTTGCACCGACACACGTGTTGAAATCCCAGCCATTGCGGAGATGGTTGAAGGCACACTCGATCTAATGCGGAAGTGTTCGCAGCTGCATAACCTCAATGTGGATGTGAACCTACTGAAGCCTTCCGTCGAGGAATCGTTCTGGGTCAACATCATCGGTCGAGGATATCCACCACCAAATCGCACTTTCCGCTGGTGTACCCAGCGGATGAAGATAGACCCAGTTAGCGTCTTCGTGCGGCAGCGTCTTGGCCATTGGGGAGAAGCGATTCTCCACCTTGGTGCCCGCCGAGAGGAAAGCTCTACTCGTGCTCAAACGATGGCAGGTCGAAAAGCCCGGAACGGCCTGTGCCGTCACCCTGACCTCCCGCGAGTCTGGGTATCCAATCCCATCGAGTTCCTCAGTTCCAAAGAGGTTTGGATTTATCTCTTGCAAAAGAGAAATCCGTGGGGTGGCGACAATAGGGCATTGTTCAGACTCTATTCGAATGCGGGCGGAGGCGAATGCCCGATTCAAATTGATTCAAGCACGCCGAGTTGTGGTAACAGTCGATTCGGCTGCTGGACATGCACAGTTGTTGACCGTGACAAGGCCAGCGAGGGACTTCTTGCAAGTGGCGACGAGCGGATGGAGAAGCTTATCGAATTCCGCGAAGTCCTACTTTCCTATCGTGACCCGACGAACGGAAAGCGCGACGCGCGAAGGATGAATGGTGACACCGGGCCGGGGCCGCTCTTGATTTCGGCACGACGCGAACTATTGGCCAAGCTCCTAGCCTTGCAAGAGGAAACGCATCTCGAGCTCATCAGCCCTGAAGAACTGCTACTCATTCAACAAATGTGGAAGGCGGCGCGAGACCCTGATGACGGGCGGGGTGTCGCACGCATTATCGGTAAGTTGCGAGGTCTAATGATGAGCGCAGACCTGAATGAACTAAATCAATTGCGTGAAATGGAAGATGAAGTAGCGAGAGAGTTGGGTATCAGCGCAGAGACGCTTAGACGCATGGTAGCGAAGGTGGAAGAGTACACTGAGAGCCATCGCGCTCAAGGTCTTCCCGACGATTTACTTAATATCCTAAAGGATGATCTAGACGCCTCGGAAGCCCAAACCGCAAAAGCGGGCGAAAAAAATGCCTGAGGTTCACATCAACTCGCTAACGATCGAAAACTTTGGCCCTTTCTACGGGGAGCATGTGCTGAAGTTCGGCAGCTTGGACGGCTGTTGTGGAATCCTCATTGGGGGAAAAAATGGCTCCGGTAAAACGCACGTTTTACGGGCGTTATACTTAGCGGTGGTTGGTGATCGCGGCGTTGGTGACCTGAGGCGCGTGGAAACCGGTACCGATGCAACGCGCTTCATGTTCGATCATTCACTCAACCGCCGGGCGCAGGCAGAGGGACAAGATACGGTTCGCCTGAAGGTTGAAGTCTCGTTGCGTGACGACCGCAGCGGCGGCGAACGTAAGATCGAGCTAGTCCGGGAGA
The DNA here is from genome assembly GCA_022616615.1 of Acidobacteriota bacterium. Classification (GTDB taxonomy): domain Bacteria; phylum Acidobacteriota; class Terriglobia; order Versatilivoradales; family Versatilivoraceae; genus VFZK01. The sequence goes on along the minus strand of JAKEER010000438.1, from coordinate 3,904 downwards.
TTCGGCATAGACAAAACTCTTCCCCGGTGTGGCGCTCGACTGCGAGGCGATCTGACAGTCCCGGCGTGATTGAGGACGATCAAGTCATTCAAAAGCTGCGTGATGCCTTTCTGCCTCGACATTTGGCGAGATTCTTCTTTTTCGACGCCGAACGCGGCCAGAGTCTCAACCTGGGTCAGCAAGAGATCATTGAGGGCGTGAGCCGCATTTTGGGACTCTGGACCTATGATGAACTCGAGCATGATCTCCGACATTTGATCCAACAGAAGATCCCCCGAGCCTTCAATTCTGGCAGCGCCTCTGATGCCGCAACGAGGCTCGCAAACCTATCGGCCGACGTCCTGCGCGACGAGGGCTTGTTGAGGGCCCATCGGAAAGAACAACAGAGCGTTGAGCGAGAGTTGCGTGAGGTCGACGCCGAACTTCTTGAGGTCGAAGGTGACCTCAAAACGTTAGGCGCTGTTGATCCTGATGAGATCCAACGAGCGCAGGATCGGCGGAGCGAAGTCGTTCGCGTCAAGGCGGAATTGGAAACGAAGCTCACTGGGGCATGGGAAGAGGCAATTCCTGTCTCGCTTCTCGGGGCATACCGGAAGGATCTCAACGACTATCTAGTATCAGAGGAGGTACGGCGAAAGTGGGAAGGTGCGAAGTCCGCGGTTGAGCCCGAAATTCCACGGGTCAAGAAACACATCTTTGATAATGTGCCATCGCGGTTCGAACTGCAACCTACTATCCGTAAATTCTATATTGAGCGCTTGGAACAAGCCCTGCATAGTCTGTTCCATCCACCACCCACCGGAATGTCTGATGGAATATTCGTTGCCGACCGGCATGACTCTAGCGTGCAAATTCGCGCTCGATTGATGTCAGCTACTGGTTCATTGAGCGACCTAGCCGAAATGTGCCGCAACATCGAAAAGATGGACGCCGAGCTACGCGAGTTGGACCAGAAGCTAAAGCAAGTTCACCAAAATGCGGCAGCCTTCAAACGTGGAACGGAATTGCACCAAAAACGCGGTGAACTCGCCACGAAGCGAGATCAGTTCCTGAAGCGCCGTTCTGAACTCATGGCGGAGACATCTCGTCTAGAGGTGCATCTTGGCGAACTTAAGCGCCAAGAGACAAATCAACGCGAGATCGCGCAGAAGGCGGACAAGGGTGAAAGCCTCGCCTCACTAGCCGCGCGGTATCGGGAGGCTGCGGGCAAGATTCAGGGCCGTGCTGCCGTTCGAATGCGCGAGAAAATCTCAGAGCATGTAGGTGAACTTTGGACAGAGATTACTGAGAGAAGGCGCGAGTTCGCGGCGGTCGACTTCGACAACAACTGGCAGTGCTTCTTGGTGCGGCGCGACAAGAAACGGGTTAGTTGGGAGGAAACGAACACGTCAGCCGGGCAAAGACAAGTTCGTATGCTCGCGTTCTATGAGGCGTTGCGCAGGCTAGCCAAGCTGGTGCCACCGTTGGTAGTCGACACACCGCTGGCCCGACTGGACAAGGAGATTCGCGCGAACGTTCTTGAGAAACTATATCTCAATGGACATCAATCGATCATCCTTTCGACGAACTCGGAAATTGACCCGGAAGGGCCACTATTTGAGCGCATTAAAGAAAAACTGGCCCGTGCCTATACTCTCCAAGCTTGGGGAAAACCTGACAGCATCAATTACGAAGTGCGCATCAGCAGCGATTATTTTGGTTGCACCGTTTAGCCCGTTTAGCTGAGGTGGTATGAAATTCGAAACAAGCATTGAATCCCGCGATTTTCTGTCAGGCATTTTTGTCCGTGTTGGAGCGCGCAATCAAGCGATTCTCGGGCGTGCTGCCCTATTCTTAGCACTGGGCGAAGGATTGCCATCAGACTTCAAGCCGAAGGATGCAAAGGGGGTCACGCTTAACGACGACCAAGTTGTTGGCGACGACTTGATGGAGCTTGTGCGCGCGGCCTTGAACCACCGTTGCGGCCGCTCCCTTGATGAGGCGGGTTACAGGCAAGAATTTAGGAAGCACTTTGAATTTGGATGCCTCCGGCTCAAGCAGCTTTGGGAGGAGTCTGGGAACGATCAAGCGCGATTCGTCGCTGCTTTGCTGAAACTTACGTCTGGTCTGGGCCCCGTCGCACCAGGTAAGGCACCTACCGCGACCCTGCCATTGGTGGAAACTGAAGTACGGCTTAAGGTACTGCTTGACGCTCCGGACGCTCCGGACTGGTCCCTTAACGGGCCCGGAACGAATAACGGATTGCTAGTTGTATCGGGTCAACCGGGAACGGGAAAAAGCCAACTCGCGCTTGATCTTTTGGCGCAACTTTCAAACTGCGGGGTTCGCTTTGTCTTTTTCGACATGAAGGGTGAGCTTGAGGATGACCCTTCCAATCCGCAGCAACGAAAGAACCGTACTCGATTCCTCGAACAGTCGGGTGCTCGCCATATTCGGCTCATTCGACACGCTCTGCCTATCAATCCCTTGTATCGACATTCGAACCCTACGAAAAATGCGCAAGTCGCATATGAGATCGCCGGTCTGATTAGGTGTTTTGCGCCGCAGTTGGGCGCGAAACAGGAGAGGAATATATCGGATGCCTACCAACGACTCTCTACTCCCGACTTCCCATCCCTAGCCCAAGAGCTACGTAACAGCGGAGCGAACGGCGTTGACCTTGCCATTGTAGAGAAGGTGGAACGGCTTAGCCTCTTTTCTCGTGCAAATGCCGCAATCATGGCACAAGAATGGCTAAGTGGCTCACTGGTCGTAGATTTCAAAGAATTCGGGAATGACAGCGATACAAAGGCGTTGGCCGTTGCTTTGATCCTTAACTTTTTGACTAAAAGCCTAAACCAGAACGTCGCAGTGAAGAACGATATCCAACCGATAAAAATGGTTTTGTTTGTTGATGAGGCCCACCTCCTCCTACCAAAGGAGCATAAGGCCGGTCTCCTTACAGCCCTTGCGCGACAAGGACGCTCGTGGGGGTTTCCCGTTTGGCTTGCTTCTCAAGACGCCGATAAGTTCTTGACCACCGGAACAAACGAAACGAATTTTGCTGAGTTGGCGGATTGCGGCGTGCATTTCTCGCCTCAGACTCTGAGCGACTCGCAGCAGCGCAATATTCTCGGCGGCGTTATACACAATAAGTTCAAGAAGGGAGAAGCCGCGGTTCGGCTTCAGGACAAGCTCATTACGGGTTCTGCCCGACAGTATTGGCGCGAAGGAGGGACCAAGAGTCCCTGAGTCAACAGCCCGGACTATGAAAACTTATTCTGAAAAACAAAAAGAGTCGGGCCGTGCGTGACGCAACTCCGGGCCAAAAAACACGAAAGGCTCCGGCGCGAAGCGCGACGGAGCCTGTCGTTTCGTTTAATCCTGGCACCGACCTACGTTCCCACGCGGTTGCCCGCGCAGTATCATCGGCCCGGCGGGCGCACGCTCAGGCGAACACCAGGCGGCCGCGAGGTTTGGGGATTGGACGGCCGAGCTCGCGTGCGGTTTCCAGCCACTCCTCGATTACGGTCTCAACGTTGCTCAAGGCTTCGCCGTAGGTTTTGCCGTCGGCGGCGCAGCCCGGCAACTCCGGAACCTCAGCGATGAACGCGCTGTCCGCGTCACTCCTGTAGATAATCATTTCATACTTCGCGCTCGGCATCCGTCTCTCCTGCCAGCTTGCATTTTGCACTGACTTGACGCATCTACTCGACCTGACCCGGCGGGCTTAGCCCACTAATTCAAATAGGCCATCTACGATGCGTCCCATTTCTTCTGCGCTGAGGCTGCCGATGCGCTTCCCAAGCCGCTCCACAGAAAGCGTTCGGATTTGGCTGATCTTAATCCACGATGGCTTGGGCATCTTCAGGCTTTCCACCTCGTGGGTCAGCGGAAAGCCGGCGCGCTGTGGCTGGCTGGTGAT